>CAXVWQ010000254.1:0-23287 GCA_964263755.1 Roseomonas sp.
CCGCCATCCGCTGCGCGCGGATGAGGAGGGCCTCCCGCTTGTCGTTGTCGAGTTCGGAGAGGTATTCCGTGGTGATCGCGTCCAGCGCGGGTTTGGCTTAGCGCCCGCGGTTGGAGGCGCCCCAGCCGCGCTCGGCCGACACGGTGCCGATGATGTTGCGGAGGGGATGCGAGCCGTCGGGGTTGGAGCCCCAGCCGATGAGGTGCGCGGAATAATCCGCCCGTCCCGCGCGGTTGACGAAGGTCGCCCAGGTCTGCGCCTCGACGCTCGTCCGCACGCCCGCGCGGGTCCACATCTGCCCCACCGCCTGGGCGATCCGCGCATCGTTGATGTAGCGGTCGTTCGGGGAGTTCAGCTGGATGCGGAACCCCTGCGGGTAGCCCGCCTCCGCCAGCAACCGCCGCGCCCCGTCCGGATCGTGCCGCGTCACCGGCAGGTCGGGGACGTGGGAATAGGTGCCGGGCGGCAGGAACTGCGATGCCGGCGTCGCCGCACCCTCCATCAGCCGGCCGGCGATGGCGTCGCGGTCGATCGCCATGGACAAGGCGCGCCGCACCCGCACGTCCCGCAGCGGGTTGCGCCCCAGCGGCCGGCCGTCATTGTCCGTCACGAAGGGCGAATTCTCGTTCTCTCCCCGCAGGTGGTCGAAGCCGAGGAAGATGAGCCGCAGCCCGACGATCTCGCTGACCGTCACGCGCGCATCACCGCGCAACCGTGCCAGATCGGTGGTCGGCACTTGGTCGATCGCGTCCACGTCGCCCGACAGCAGCGACGCCGTCCGCGTCGCGTCGTTCGTGATCATCCGGTAGTTCACCCGCGCGAAGGCCGGACGCTCGCCGTGGTAGGCGTCGTTCCGCTCGAAGATCACGCGGTCGCCGTTGCGGTGCTCCACCGCGCGGAACGGCCCGGTGCCGACGGCGCCGCGGGTGGCGTTGTATTCCTCCGTCGTCGCGGTCTGCCCGACGGCGCGGGAGATGATCCGCACGTTCGTCAGGTCCAGCGGCAGCAGCGGGTAGGGCTGGGCGGTGTGGAAGCGCACCGTCAGCGGGTCCACCACCTCCATCCGCGTGATCGGGCGGCGATAGGCGGCGAAGGAGGAGGGCGCGCTCGGCACGTTCGGCAGCCGGTCCATCGTGAAGACCACGTCGTCCGCCGTGAAGGGCGCGCCGTTGTGGAACCGCACGTTCGGCCGCAGCCGGAACTCCCACACCGTCGGCGCCACCACGCGCCATTCCGTCGCCAGCCCGGGGACGTTGTTCGACCGCGCGTCGGTGTTCACCAACTTGTCGAAGATCATGTCCGCGACGGCGTTGTTCGGCGACAGCTGGTGGTAGTGCGGATCGAGCGACGTGATCGGCGCCCCCACCGCCATCGTCAGCGTCTGCGCGCCGACCATCGCCGGCGCGAGGGCGGCCACCGCCGCCAGAAGGTATCGCTTCATCACCCAGAGGCCCCCGGGGCGCCGTTCGCCGGCACCTCTCGTGCCGGTGATCCTAGCAGCCGGGGGAAACCCCCGCTAGATTCGTGCCAACCCCCTTCCGGAGCCGAACCTTGACCCCTCGCCCCACCCGCCGCGCCCTCGCCGCCACCGCCGCCTTCGCCCTCTCCGCCACCACGGCGCTGGCGCAATCCCCCGACCGCACCCTGACGATCGCCACGGGCGGCTCCGTCACCTCCCTCGACCCGCATTTCTACAACGCTTCGCCGAACAACTCGCTCGCGATGCACGTTTTCGACTTCCTCGTGAACCGCGACGCCGCCGCGCGCCCGACCGCCGGGCTGGCCGAATCCTGGACCGCGGTCGCGCCGACGACCTGGGAGTTCAGGCTCCGCCGCGGCGTCAAGTGGCACGACGGCCGCGACTTCACCGCGGACGACGTCGCCTTCTCGGTCGAGCGCGCGCCGAACGTCCCGAACTCCCCCGGCGGCTTCGGCGGCTTCGTCCGCGCGATCCAACGGACGGAGGTGGTGGACAGCCACACCATCCGCTTCCACACCGCCTCGCCGCATCCCCTGCTGCCGACCGAACTCGCCTCCGTCGCGATCATCTCCCGCCACGCGGGGACGGGCGCGCAGACGGAGGACTACAACTCAGGCCGCGCCGCCATCGGCACCGGCCCCTACCGCGTCGTGTCCTACCGCCCCGGCGACCGCACGGAACTCGCCCGCAATGATTCCTACTGGGGCGGCGCCGAGCCCTGGGCCCGCGTGTCCTACCGCTTCATCTCGAACGACTCAGCCCGCACCGCCGCCATCCTCGCGGGCGACGTGGACCTGATCGACCAGGTGCCGACGAGCGACCTGGAGCGCCTGCGCCGCGATCAGCGGGTGGCGATGCACGAGATCGGCGGCCTCCGCCTCATCTATCTCTTCCCCGACTTCTCCCGCGAAGGCCCCTCGCCCTTCGTGACCGACAACGCGGGCACGCCGCTCCCGCGCAACCCCTTCCGCGACCTCCGCGTGCGTCAGGCCCTCTCTATCGCCATCAACCGGGAGAACCTGACGCGCTCCGTCATGGAGGGCACGGCGCAGCCGACGGGCCAGTGGCTCCCGCCGGGCTCCTACTCCTACAACCCCGCGGTCACGCCCCCGGCCTTCCAGCCGGACCGCGCCCGCGCGCTGCTGGCGGAGGCGGGCTTCCCGCAGGGCTTCCGCGTGACTCTGCACGGCCCGAACGACCGCTACCCCAACGACGCCCGCACCATCCAGGCCATCGCCCAGATGTGGACCCGCGTCGGCATCCAGACGCAGGTGGACGCCCAGCCCTGGGCCGCCTTCTCCCCCCGCTCCGCCCGCCAGGAATACGCCATCCGCCTCGTCGGCTGGGGCTCCGTCACGGGCGAGGCCTCCTACCTCCTCGTCAACATCCTCAACACCTTCGACGCGGCGAAGCGCACCGGGGCGAGCAACAACGGCCGCTACTCCAACCCCGCACTCGATGACCTGACGGCCCGTGCCGTCTCCATCCTCGACGACCGGGAGCGCGAGCGGGCGTTGCAGGAGGCGGTGAAGGTCGCGATGGACGACCTCGGCGTCATCCCGCTGCACCAGATCACGAACATCTGGGCTTCCCGCCGCGGCATCACCTACGACGCCCGCGCGGACGAACGGACCGTCGCGACGGGCGCCCGCCCCGCCGTGATGCGCTGACGGCGAACGTCCCCCGGCCCGCGTGGGCCGGGGGTCACCGCCCGGGGGACAGTCCCAGCCCGATTCCCCTGAACTGTCCCTTCGCCGGAGTGACACCCGGCGATATCCCTCCAGGCAATGAAGAATCCGGAGGACTCCAAGCCATGAACCGTCGCGCCCTTCTCGCGTCCGGCCTCGCGTTGCCGGCCATCATCCCCGCATCCGCCCGCGCCCAGGGCACCACGGCCGCGTGGCCCACCCGCGCCGTCACGGTCGTCGAGGGCTACCCGCCCGGCGGCGTCACCGACCTCGCCTCCCGCGCCGTCGCCGACCGCATGGGCCGCGAACTCGGATTCCCCGTCGTGGTGGAGAACCGCCCGGGCGCCGCGACCTCCGTCGCCGCCACCTCCGTCGCCCGCGCCCGTCCCGATGGCTACACGCTCGTGATGGGCACCACGACGCTGGCGATCAACCAGACCCTCCAGCCCACCCTCACCCCACGCGACCCCGGCCGCGAACTGGACCCCGTGGGGATGGTGTTCCGCACTCCCTTCATCCTCCATGTCCACCCCTCCGTCCCCGCGCGGACGACGGCCGAACTCATCGAACACGCCAAGGCCAACCCCGGGAAGGTCACCTTCGCCTCCCCCGGCACCGGCGCCGTGAGCCACCTCTGCCTCGAACTCTTCAAGGCGCGGACGGGGGTGGACATCGTCCACGTCCCCTATCGCGGCGGCGCCCCGGCGGCGCTGGACCTGCGCCAGGGCCGCGTCATGGCGATGTTCCAGGCTCCCCAGGAAGCCGCCCCGACGCTGCGGGAGGGTGCGACGCGAGGCCTCTCCGTCACCGCCGGCGCCCGTCTCGCGGACTACCCCGCCCTGCCGCCGATCGCCGAGACCATCCCGGGCTTCGAGGTCTTCTTCTGGCAGGGCCTCTTCGCCCCCGCCGGCACCCCGCCCGCGGTGATCGAACGCGCCGCGGCGGCGCTGCGGGCCGCGACGGACGACCCCGCCGCCCGCGCCCGCCTCCTCGAACAGGGCGTCGAACTCGTCTCGGGCGACGCCGAGGTGCTGCGCAAGACCCTCGCCGACGACACCGCCCGCTGGGGCGGCCTCATCCGCGAGGCCAACATCCGCCTGGAATGATCCGACCGCCGCCGGGCGCCCCCGCGCGTCGGTGGCGCTGCCCCGCCCGCGCCCCGACGCCCCCGTGCCGCCCGCGCTCCTCATCAGCCGGACGCGGGAGCCACCCCAGCCCCCCCGCGCGATCCCGGACGGACCATGGACACCACCCCAACCTCCCGCATCCCCGGCTTCCACCGGATGACCACCGCCGACCGCCTCTCTGCCGTCGCCGCCTTCGCCGGCCTCGACGCGACCGCGACGGCGGTGCTGCGCGACGGCGGCCTCGATCCCCACCTCGCCGACCACATGATCGAGAACGTCGTCGGCACGATCACCATCCCCGTCGGCGTCGCGACGAACCTGCGCGTGGACGGCCGCGACGTGCTGGTGCCCATGGCGACAGAGGAATCCTCCGTCGTCGCCGCCGTCTGCAACGCCGCCCGCCAGTGCTACGATTCCGGCGGCTTCGTCACCTCCGTCTCCGGCACCCTCATGATCGCCCAGGTCCAGCTGGTCGGCGTGAGCGACCCGGAGAACGCCCGCCTCCGCATCCTCGAACGCCGCGACGCCATCGCCGCGGCCTGCGATGCCTGCGACCCCACCCTCGTCCGCCTCGGCGGCGGCTTCCGCGACCTGGAGGTCCGGGTCATCCCCACGAGGGGCGGCCCGATGGTCGTCACCCACCTCATCGTGGACACCCGCGACGCCATGGGCGCTAACGCGGTCAACACCATGGCCGAGACCCTCGCCCCCTCCATCGAGGCCTGGACCGGCGGTCGCGTCCTCCTCCGCATCCTCTCCAACCTCGCGGACCGGCGCCTCGCCCGCGCCCGCGCCGTCTGGCCGCTCGCCGCCATCGGGGGGGAGGGCGTGCGCGACGGCATGCTCTCCGCCTACCACTTCGCGGAGGCCGACCCCTACCGCGCCGCCACCCACAACAAGGGCATCATGAACGGCGTCTCCGCCGTGGTGCTCGCCACCGGCAACGACACCCGCGCGGTGGAGGCCGGCGCCCACGCCTACGCCGCCCGCACCGGCCGCTACACCTCCCTCACCACCTGGGAGGCGACCGCGGAGGGCGACCTCGCCGGCACCATCGAGATGCCGCTGCCCGTCGGCCTCGTCGGCGGCGCCACGAAGGTCCACCCCACCGCCCGCGCCTGCCTCGGCATCCTCGGGGTGACGACCGCCGCCGACCTCGCCCGCATCATCGCCGCCGTCGGCCTCGCCCAGAACTTCGGGGCGATGAAGGCCCTCGCCACCACCGGCATCCAGGCCGGGCACATGGCGCTGCACGCCAACAACGTCGCCATTGCCGCCGGCGCCACGGGGCATGAGGTCGCCTGCCTCGCCGCCCGCCTCGTCGAACGCCGCGCCGTCCGGGGTGACGTGGCCGCCGAGGAACTCGCTAGGATGCGCGGCGGATAGGCCGGAACCACCGCCGCACGGGCCCGACCCACCGGAGGGCGACCGCGCATGACCGGACGACCCACCCGAGCCGACCTCATCGCCACGCGGCTGGCCGAGGCCGTGGAGAGCGGCCTCATGCGCCCGGGCGAGCGCGTCGCCTCCGTCCGCCGCGCCGCCGCGGACCACGGCGTCTCGAAGAACACGATGGCGGAGGTCTACGACCGCCTCGTCGCCTCCGGCCACCTCACCGCCCGCCGCGGCGCCGGCACCTTCGCCTCTCCCACCCCCCGCCCGCCACGTCCTCTCGTGCGGCCCCACGTCGCCGAGGCGCTCGACGCCGTCTCCCTCCTCCGCGAGCAGCTGGAGGCGAACCACGCCGTCCGCCCCGGCGACGGCCGCCCGCCCCCGTCCTGGATGGAGGGCTCGGAACTCGCCGCCCAGTTCGGCGGCGGCAAGTGGCGGCCCGGCCGGCACGTCGAGCACGGCTACGGCTCCTCCTGGGGCCACCTCCCCCTGCGGGAGAGCATCGCCCTCTCCCTCCTCGGCCGCGGCATCCCCGCGACGCCGGAGACGGTCCTCCTCACCCACGGCGCCAACCACGCCTTCGATCTCGTCATCCGCCACCTCGCGGAACCCGGGGACGCGGTGCTGGTGGACGACCCCGGCTACTACCCGCTCTTCGGGAAACTCCGCCTCGGCCGCATCCGCGCCGCCGGCGTGCGCCGCACCCCGGAAGGACCGGACCCCGATCACCTGGAGGCGCGGATCATCGAACTCCGCCCGAAGGCGTTCTTCACCCAGTCCCTCGCCCACAACCCCACGGGCGGCACCCTCTCCCCCGCCACCGCCCACCGCGTGCTGACGGTCGCCGACCGCCACGGCATCCCCGTGGTGGAGTGCGACGCCTTCGCCGACATCCTGCCCCCCTCCGCCCCGCGCCTCGCGGCGCTCGACGGGCTGCGGCGGGTGATCCACGTCGGCACCTTCTCCAAGACCCTCTCCGCCTCCCTCCGCGTCGGCTTCGTCGCCGCCGCCCCGCCGGTGGTGGGCGCGCTGAACGACCTGAAGATGCTGACGGTCGTCTCCTCCTCCGGCTTCGCGGAGCGCTTCGTCGCCCACCTCGTCGCCGGCGGCCACTACCTCCGCCACCTCCGCCGCCTCCGGGCGCGGGTGGAGGGCGCGACGGACGCCGCCGTCAACCACCTCGCGGGCGTCGGCTGGCCCGTGGCCCGGCCGCCGGGCGGTGGCCTCTACCTCTGGGTTCCCCTGCCGCCGGGCGTCGCGGAGGCCGACCTGTGCCGCCGGGCCGCCGCCGAGGGCATCTTCCTCGCCCCCGGCTCCGTCTTCTCCCCGGAACGGGGCGGGGAGGGCGCGCCGGCGATGCGCGTTAACGTCGCCTACGCGGCGGACCCGCGCCTCCTCGCCTTCCTCGACGCGGTCAGTGGCGACGCCGGCTGACCGCTACTCCTCGTCAGCGGGAGCCAGCGGCAGGATCATCGTCTCCTTCTGCGTGCCGAGCGCGACGATCACCTCCGTCCGCTCCACGCCCGCCGCCCGCCGCACCTCCCCTGACACGAGGGCATCGAGGGCCGCGAGGTCCGCCACCCGGACCTTCAGCAGGTAGTCCCAGCCCCCGCTCACCGCGTGGCACTCCAGCACCGCCTCCGACCGGACCGCCATCTGGCGAAGGGCGGCATCATCCCCCCCCGGCCGCATCGCGACGAGGACGTGAGCGAGGAGGGGACACCCCGCTGCCGCCGGGTCCAGTGCCGCGTGCCACCCGCGGATCGTCTCCCGCTCCTCCAGCCGCTTGAGGCGCTCGGCCGTGGCGGAGACGGAGAGCCCCGCGACCTTGGAGAGGTCCGCCAGCCCCGCCGCCCCGTCCTGTTGCACGGCGAGGAGGATGTTGCGGTCGATCTCGTCCATCCCGGCAGCCTAGGCCGGGGCGGCGGCGCTTGTCAGCGACGAACCGGAAAATTTCCGGTGGTGCGCGTCAAACGGCGGGGGCAGGTGCCGGCCGCCGTCGCCGGAACCGCCGGACGAGGAAGATCGCGAGGAGGAGGAGCGCGCCGCCGGCGATGGCGTAGAACAGGTTCTCCGGCCCGATCAGCGCGCCGAGGAACCAGCCCGCGGCCACGAAGGACCCGGCCCAGACGCCGGCGGCGATGAAGTTCAGCAGCATGAACCGCGTCCAGTCGAACCCCGCCATGCCGCAGGCCGCCGCCGCGACGTTGCGGATGCCGTAGAGGAACCGGAAGGACAGGATGAACAACGTGCCGTATTGGTCGAGGAGGGACGTGGCCGAATTGAACTTCGCCTCCGCGCCTGGGAACTTCCCGAGGATGCGCCGCCCGTACCGCCGTCCGAGGTAGAACCATGTCTGATCCCCGAGAAAGGATCCGAACCAGACGCAGACCATGAGGAGCCAGGGATCCACGGCCCCCGTCAAGGACCCGACGGCTGCGGCCACGAGCACGAAGGTTTCACCTTCGAAGAACGCCCAGAGCGCGGCGATCGCGTAGGCCACGGCACCGTAGTTCGCCCAAAGCTCTGCGACGTCTGCCACCGCGGCCCCCGCTATGCGTATCGTTCTTTAGATCCGTTATTACCGATCGTTCATGGCGAAGAAAGCGCTAAATCGTGATCGAACCGGTCCCGGAGCGAGGTTCTCGCCCTACGACCGGGACTTGCATGGCGCAGTGCGACATGACGGAGCCGTAAGCTGAGGTCGTGAGGGCGGGCCCACCGGCCCGCCCTCCGCTCTCAGATGTAGTGCTCGGCCAGCGGCGCGAAGCCGTTGAACCCCTGAGACGCGTAGGTCGTGACGTAGGCGCCGGTCGCCAGCACCTCCACCTTGTCGCCGGACCGCAGCGCGTGCGGCAGCCGGTAGTTCGAGCGCTCGTAGAGCGTGTCGGTGGAGTCGCAGGTCGGGCCCGCGATCGTCACCGGCCCCTCCGGCGTGCCGTCATGCGGGGTGCGGAAGGCGTACTTGATCGCCTCGCCCTCCGTCTCCGCGAAGCCGCCGAAGCGCCCGACGTCGAGATAGACCCAGCGCACCGGGTCGTCCCCCGACTTGCGGGACACGAGCACGACCTCCGACTGCACCACCCCCGCGTCGCCCGCGATGAAACGCCCGGGCTCCACCACGATGTCGGGAATGGCGTTGCCGAAGTGCTCGACCATCGCGCCCATGATGGCGTCGCCGAAGGCCTCGATCTCCGGCACCTCCGCGCGGTAGCGCACGGGGTAGCCGCCGCCGAGGTTGACCATGCGGACGTTCACGCCGGCCTCCTTCAAGTCGGTGAAGAGCATCGCGACCCTGGCGATCGCCGCCTCGTAGGCGCCGGTCGTCGTCTGCTGCGAGCCGACGTGGAAGGACAGCCCGAAGGGGTCCAGCCCCATCCGCTCGGCGCGCAGCATGAGGTCGCGCGCCATCTCGACCTCGCAGCCGAACTTGCGGGACAGCGGCCATTCGGCCCCGTCGTTCCCGACGAGGATGCGGCAATAGACCTTCGAGCCCGGCGCGGCGCGCGCGAGCTTCTCCAGCTCCTCCTCCGAATCGAAGGCGAACATCCGCACGCCGCGGTCGAAGGCGGCCTTGATGGCACGCTCCTTCTTCACGGTGTTGCCGTAGGACACCGCCTCCGGCGCCGCGCCGGCGTCGAGCGCGGCAGACACCTCCTCGAAGGAGGCGGCGTCGAAGCAGGAACCGAGGCCCGCCAGCCGCTCCAGGATCGGGCGGGCCGGGTTGGCCTTCACGGCGTAGTAGACGCGGGCGAGCGGCAGGGCCGCCTTCAGCCGGCGGTAGTTGGTCTCGACCCGGTCCACGTCGAGCACGAGGCACGGCGTGGCGAGATCGTTCTCGGCGAGATAATGGGCAATCTTCGGCGTCATCGCGGCACCCCCCAATCAAGAGGCGGCAAGACCACCGACCCTGATGGGCGGCCTGCCTAGGTTGACGAACGGTCGAACGAACCAGCGACCAAAGTGAGGACCCCGTGAGCCCCCCGTCATCACTGACAGGTCGGCCCGCGAGGGGTTGCCAGAACGCTTGACGTCGTTGCCGACCCAGGAGGGCGAATGGCACGTGCGTACTGCGTCTACGGCGGGAGATAGCCCCGGGGTCCGCCCGGCGCAAGGATCAATCGATCGTGAGCACCGGTTTTTTTCGGGCGGGAGCCACGCTGGCCGGAAAGGGGCCGGGGAGGCTGGGGGCAATCGGCGAAAATCGCCGAACCCGGCGCCAGTTTCCGGCAGGTTTACGGTGGCGGCGCGCCGAGCGGGACCTGCCCGTCTCCCAACGGACCGACTACCGTGCGACGGCCGCCCGGCACGGGGAGAAACGACGCATGCATCCGCCCCCCGACCTCCCCCGCATCCCCGCCGCCCTCCTTCGCGCCCAGGTCGCCGCCATCGGCCGCGCCTGGGGCCTCTCCCCCGCCGACGCCGACACCACCGCCGCCGTTCTCGTGGACGCCGACCTCAAGGGCATCGAGTCGCACGGCGTCTCCATGCTCGACGTCTACGCCCCGATGGTCCGCGCCGGGCAGATCCTGGTCGGCGCCGCCGCTCGCGTGGTGCGGGAAAGCGCCTCCACCGCCCTCGTGGACGGCGAGGCCGCGATGGGCCACCCGACCGGGGTGATGGCGATGGACCTTGCCATCCGGAAGGCCGAGGCGGCCGATGTGGGCGTCGTCGCCGTCCGCAACGCCAACCACTTCGGCGCCGCCGGCACCTATGCGGAGCGCGCCGTCCGCCGCGGCCTCATCGCCATCGTGTCCTGCGCCACCCGCCTCGCCACCGTCGTCCCCACCGGCGGCGCCACCCCGATGCTCGGCACCAACCCCTTCGCCTTCGCCGCCCCCGCCGGCCGCCACCCGCCGGTGATGCTGGACATGGCGACGAGCGTCGTCCCCGCGAACCGCATCCGCGTCTACGCCGTGGGGGGCCGGTCCATCCCGGCGGGCTGGGTCGTGGACGGCGAGGGGCACGACGCCACCGACGCCGCCGAGGCCTGGCGCCTGCTGACCACCCGCGTCGGCGGCCTCGCCCCGCTCGGCGGCGGCAGCCCCGCCACCGGCGGCCACAAGGGCTACGGCCTCGGCCTCTTCGCCCAGATCCTCGGCGCCACCCTCGCCGGCGCCTCCTTCACTCCGCACCGCCTCCGCAGCCAGGGGCCGTCCGACCCCGACGACATCGGCCTGTTCTTCCTCGCCCTGAACCCCGCGGCCTTCCGCCCCCTCGACGACTTCCGGGACGACCTCGACGCCGTCCTCGACACCCTCCGCGACGCCCCGCGGGCCGACCCGGACGTGCCGGTCCGCATCCCCGGCGACCCGGAATGGGCGGCGCGGGCGGATCGGGCGGCGCGGGGCATCCCGGTGGCGCCCGCCGTGCTGGCGCGGCTGCGGGCGATCGCGGCGGAGGCGGGGGCGGGTTGGATCCTGGATGAAGCTTGAACCAAAGAGTAGCAACGTTCATACATCGGGCATGCTGCGAACCATGACTGGTCGAGCCTTTAATCAGGATACGGGGGCCGCCAAGCGGGCCGCGAAGGAGGGTCCGGTCTTCATCACGGATCGGGGCAAGCCGACGCTCGTCCTCATGAGTGTGGAGGAATACCAACGCCTCACGGCGCAGCAGCCCGACATACTCCAACTCTTCGGCATGCCCCCCGGCGAGTACGTCGAGGATTTCGAGCCCGGACGGATGGGCGACTCGCGTGCGACCGAGGTGGACCTTTCCTGACCTGGCTGCTTGACACGAACGTCGTCTCGGAACTTCGCGGGGGACGCGCGCGCCGGACCGACCCGCGGGTCGCCACCTGGATGGAACAGCGGCAGGCGTCCGAACTCTACATCTCCGTGGTGACCATCTTCGAACTTGAGCTGGGCGTCCTACGATTGGCGCGACGGGATCCGACGGCGGCCGGCAACCTGCGGCGTTGGCTGGAGGACCAAGTCGTCCTTCAGGCCCAACGGCGGCTGCTGCCAGTGGATCTCGCTGTCGCACGGCGTGCCGCGGCCTTGCACGTCCCGGTGTCCCGGCCGGACCGCGACGCTCTCATCGCCGCCACCGCCCTGGTCCACGGCCTGACGGTCGTGACCCGCAACGTCGCCGACTTCACCCCAACGGGTATCCCCGTCCTCAACCCCTGGGACGCCTGACCTAGGCGGCCGCGATCATCCCCGCCATCGGCGAGGACGGGTCCGCCTCGTACCCCCGCCGCATCCGCCCCGCGAGGAAAGCGTGACGCCCCGCCTCCACCGCCGCCTTCATGGCGCGGGCCATCCGCACGGGGTCGCGGGCATGGGCGATGGCGGAGTTCAGCAGCACCGCGTCGCAGCCGAGTTCCATCGCCCGCGCCGCCTCGCTCGCCGTCCCGATGCCCGCATCCACCAGCACGGGCACCTTCGCGTGCCGCTTGATCGCCTCGATCATGTAGGGGTTGGCGATCCCCAGCCCGGACCCGATCGGCGCGCCGAGCGGCATGATGGCGACGCAGCCCATGTCCTCCAGGCGGCGGGCCGCCACCGGGTCGTCGGCGCAGTAGACCATCACCTGGAACCCGTCGCGGATCAGCGCCTCCGCCGCCTCGAACGTCGCGGCCATGTCGGGGTAGAGGAAGGGCGGCGGCCCGAGCACCTCCAGCTTGACGAGGTTCCAGCCGCCGGCTTCCCGCGCCAGCCGCAGCGTCCGCACCGCGTCCTTCGCCGTGTGGCAGCCCGCGGTGTTCGGCAGGTAGGTGTAGCGGTCCGGCGGCACGAAATCCTGGAGCATCGGCGCCCCGGGATCCGACAGGTTCACCCGCCGCACCGCCACCGTGATCATCTCGGCGCCGGACGCCTCGGTCGCCGCCGCCGTCTCCTCCAGCGACTTGTAGCGCCCGGTCCCGACGACGAGCCGCGAGCGGAACCGGCGCCCCGCGACCTCCCAGGAATCGTCGATGCCGACGAATGACCCGTCCATCGCCTCAGCCCCCCCCCGATGAAGTGGACGATCTCCAGCGCGTCGCCCGCGCCGAGCGCCGTCGCGGCGTAGAGCGAGCGAGGCACGATCTCCTCGTTCCGCTCCACCGCCACCTTCCGCCCGTCCAGCCCGATCAGCGCCAGCAGGTCCGCGACCGAGGCCCCGGCCGGAACCTCCCGCCGTTCCCCGTTCAGGCTGATCGCGATGGCGGTGGCGGCGTCCGACATGTCGGGGGATGTGGACCGCCGCACCGGACGCGACAAGCCACCGCGCCTTGCCGTGAGGGGGAACCCCTGCTAGCCCCCGGCGCCCCTCCCGCCCGGAACTCCCCTTGGAACCGCCCCTCATCGCCGTGTTCAACGGCCCGAACCTCAACATGCTCGGCACCCGCGAGCCCGAGAAATACGGCTCCGCCACCCTCGACGACGTGGAGACCCTCTGCGGCGAAACCGCCGACACCCTCGGCCTCGCCATCGACTTCCGCCAGACGAACGCGGAGGGCGAACTCCTCTCCTGGATCCAGGAATGCCGGAACCGGGCGGCGGGCATCGTCATCAACCCCGCGGGCTACACCCACACCTCCGTCGCCCTGATGGACGCCCTGCTGGCGGTGGACCTGCCGGTGATCGAGGTCCACATCACCAACATCCACAAGCGCGAAGCCTTCCGCCACCATTCCTACGTCTCCCGCGCCGCCACGGGCGTGATCGCGGGGCTGGGCGTCGGGGGCTACGCGCTGGCCCTGCGCGCGATGGCGGGCCTCATCGGAGCCGACGACGCGGCATGAGCAACCTGTCCTTCGACCCCGAGGCGATCCGGGCGCTGGCGAAGATCCTGCGCGAGACGGACCTGACGGAGATCGAACTCGTCGAGGACGGGAGCCGCATCCGGGTGGCGCGCACCGCGCCGGTGCAGCAGGTGGTGCAGGGCGTCGCGCCCGCGCCGGCCGCGAGCCCCGCCGCGGCGGCCCCGACCGCTGCCGAAGCCGCGGCGTCCGAGGAGATCACGGCCGCCACGCCCGGCGTCGTCGCCTCCCCCATGGTCGGCGTCGCCTACCTCTCGCCCGAGCCCGGCTCGGCGCCCTTCATCTCCCTCGGCGCCCGCGTCTCCCAGGGCCAGACGATCCTGCTGATCGAGGCGATGAAGACCTTCAACCAGATCAAGGCCCCGAAGGCGGGGACCGTCACCCGCATCCTCATCGAGAACGGCACGCCGGTGGAGTTCGCCGAACCCCTGCTGGTCATCGAATAGCGCGTGCCCCCCTTCTCGAAGATCCTCATCGCCAACCGCGGCGAGATCGCGCTCCGCGTCCACCGCGCCTGCCAGGAGATGGGCATCCGCACGGTGGCCGTGCATTCGACGGCCGACGACACCGCGATGCACGTCAGGTTGGCCGACGAGAGCGTGTGCATCGGCCCGCCATCGGCCCGCGAATCCTACCTCAACGTCGCCGCCATCCTCTCCGCCGCGACGATCACCGGCGCCGAGGCGATCCACCCCGGCTACGGCTTCCTCTCGGAGAACGCCCGTTTCGCCGAGATGGTGGAGGCCCACGGCCTCACCTTCATCGGCCCGAAGCCGGAGCACATCCGCGTCATGGGCGACAAGATCGCGGCGAAGGACGCCATGCGCCGCCTCGGCGTGCCGCTCGTCCCCGGCTCGCCCGGCGCGCTCGCGACCCTCGACGAGGCCCGCGCCATCGCGGACGAGATCAAGTATCCCGTCCTCATCAAGGCCGCGGCCGGCGGCGGCGGGCGCGGGATGAAGGTCGCGCATTCCGAGGACGAACTCGAAGAAGCCTGGCGCGTTGCCCGCACCGAGGCGAAGGCCGCCTTCGGCGACGACAGCGTCTACCTCGAAAAGTACCTCGACCGCCCGCGCCACATCGAGATGCAGGTGATGGCGGACACCCACGGCAACGTCGTGCATTTCGGCGAACGCGACTGCTCCCTGCAACGCCGCCACCAGAAGCTGGTGGAGGAGGCCGGTTCCCCGGTGCTGACCGCCGCCGACCGCGAAGCCCTCGGCGCGACCGTCACGAGCGCCCTCCGCGACCTCGGCTACCGCAACGCCGGCACGCTGGAGTTCCTCTGGCAGGACGGCCAGTTCGCCTTCATCGAGATGAACACCCGCCTCCAGGTCGAGCACCCCGTCACCGAGATGGTCTGCGGTGTGGACCTCGTCCGCGAACAGATCCGCGTCGCCGCCGGCGAGCCCCTCGGCTACGCGCAGTCGGACATCCGGTTCCGCGGCCACGCCATCGAGTGCCGCATCACCGCGGAGGACCCGCGGACCTTCGCCCCGTCCCCCGGCCGCGTCACCGCCTACCACGCCCCCGGCGGCCTCGGCGTCCGCGTGGATAGCGCACTCTACGCCGGCTACGCGGTCCCCCCGCACTACGACAGCCTCGTCGCGAAACTCATCGTGCATGGGGACACCCGCGCCGAGGCCATCGCCCGCGCCCGCCGCGCCCTGACGGAGATGGTCGTGGACGGCATCGCCACCACCATCCCCCTCCACCGCCTCATCATGGACGACCCGGAGTTCGCCGCGGGCGACTACACCATCCACTGGCTCGAACGCTTCGTCGCACGGCACGGCGGGGGGTAGGGGAAGCGGTGGCGAGGGCGGGCGCGCGTCCCTATACTCCCCCGATGGCCACCTACAGCCTCCTCGAAGCGCAACAGCTCCTGCCCTCGCTCCTCGAACGGGCGGCGCAGGGCGAGGAGGTTCTGATCGCGGCCGGCGTCAATCGCACCGTGTCGCTTCAGCCGGTGAAACGGAGCAGGGGGCCGATGTCGCCGGAGCGCTTGGCGTGGCTCGACTCCGTCCGCGTCACCCCCCTCCCGGGCTCGCCGAGCGGCCCCGAACTCGTCCGCGCCATGCGCGACGAGGGTTACTGACCGCTGGACGTCCTCCTCGACACGGGCGTCATCCTCCCGCTGTTCCGCGCGGATTTCTGGACGGAGCGGGCGCGGGGGCGCCTGGGTTCCGGACTGGAGCCGGCCGTCAGCGACTTCGCAGAGGCGGAGTTCGCGTCCGGCATCGCGCGGGACGTGCGGATCGGCCGTTTGTCCCACCCCGGCGCCCGTGAGGCCCACATGGCCTTCGACGCGTGGATGGAGTTGGATGTAACCTCCGTCACCCTCATCCCGCCCGACCTCGCCCTCGCCACCACTTGGCTCCGCCGCCTCGACCTGAACCTCCGCGCCCCGGACGCCCTCCACATCGCGATGGCGTCCCGCCTCCGCCTCCCCCTGCTCACCTTCGACGCCGGCATGGCCACCGCCGCCCGCGCCCTCTCCCTCCCCCTGGCCGACGCATGAGCCGCCGCACCCTCGTCCTCACGCCGGAGGTCGTGCTGCGCGCCTACCGCCTCGGCCTGTTCCCGATGGCGGAGGGCCGCGCCTCCGGCCGCCTCTACTGGCTCGACCCGCGGATGCGCGGGATCCTCCCGCTCGATGGCTTCCACCTCCCCCGCCGCCTCCGCCGCACCGTGCTGTCGGACCGCTTCACGGTGACGGCGGACACCGACTTCCCCGCCACCCTCGCCGGCTGCGCCGCCCCCGCCCCCGGGCGCGAGGATTCCTGGATCAATCCCGAGATCGAGGCCCTGTTCAACGACCTCCACGCCCTCGGCCACGCGCATTCCGTGGAGGTGCGGCAGGACGGCGCGCTCGTGGGCGGCCTGTACGGCATCCGCATCGGCGGCGCCTTCTTCGGGGAAAGCATGTTCTCCCGCGCCACCGACGCCTCGAAGGTCGCCCTCGTCCACCTGATGGCGCGGCTGCGGCGCGGCGGCTTCGCGCTGCTCGACACGCAGTTCCTCACTGACCACCTCGCCCGCTTCGGCGCGGTGGAGATCCCGCAGGCCGACTACAAGAACCGCCTGTCGAAGGCCCTGGACGCCCCGGCCACCTGGCCCGCCATCCTGCCGCGGGACGCGCTGGAGGCTGAACTCGCGGCCATGCGGGACGGCTGACCTACGCCGCCTGCCGATGTTCCCGGGTGTCGTCACCCTCCAGCGCCCGCAGGAACTCCGCGGACCACCAGGACACGTCGCGCTCCCGCAGCCGCCGCAGGATCGCGCCGTGCCGCTCCCGCCGTTCCTCCAGGGGCATCCGCAGCGCCGCGTCCATCGCCTCCGCCATCCCGATCGCGTCCAGCGGGTTGACCAGCAGCGCTTCCGGCATCCCCTCCGCCGCCCCGGCGAACCTGGAGAGGACGAGCACCCCCGGGTCCGCCGGGTCCTGTGCCGCGACGTATTCCTTCGCCACGAGGTTCATCCCGTCCCGCACCGGCGTCACCAGCCCGACCCGCCCGACGCGGTAGTAGCCTGCCAGCACGTCCCGCGGCAGCGCGCGCCCGACGTAGCGCACCGGCGTCCAGTCGGCGTCCGAGTATTCGCCGTTGATCGTCCCGGCCAGCCGCTCGATCTCGCGCTTCAGGTCCTTGTAGGATTCCACGTCCTCCCGCGACCGCGCGGCGACCTGGAGGTAGGTGACCTTCCCCTGGTGCTCCGGCCACCCGCTCAGCAGCGCGGCGAAGGCGCGCAGCCGTTCCGGGAGCCCCTTCGTGTAGTCCAGCCGCTCCGCCCCCACGATCAGCGCACGGCCCGCGAGGCTCCTCACGAATCGCGTCGTCGCCTCGGATCGCGCGGCCCGCTCCGCCAGCGCCGTGAACTCGTCGGTGGCGATGCCGATGGGGAAGGCGCCGAGTCGCACCCGCCGCCCGCGCAGCCGCGCCACGCCGTCCGGCCGCAGCCGCATCCCCGTCGCGCCCTCCAGGCAGTCCTGCAACCCGGCCACGTCACGCCCGGTCTGCACGCCGACGAGGTCGTAGCAGAGCAGGTCGCGCACGAGGTCCTCGGCGCAGGGCGCGGCGGAGACGACCGCCCAGGGCGGGAAGGGGATGTGGTGGAAGTAGCCGATCCGCTGCTTCGCCCCGAGTTTCCGAAGTGCCGCGCCGAAGGGGATCATCTGGTAGTCGTGCACCCAGATCGTGTCGTCCGGCCGCAGCAGCGGCAGCAGCCGCGCCGCCATCCGCCGGTTGACCTCCTGATAGGCCTCCGCGTGCACCCGGTCGTACTGCATCAGCCCGAGGCGGAAGTGGAACAGCGGCCACAGCGTCGCGTTGGCGTGCCCGGCGTAGAACCCGTCATACTCCGCCTGCGTCAGGTCGAGCGTCGCGTAGTCCACGCCCCCGCGCCGCGCCCGCCGCACCGCGTCCGGCGCCGCGTCCGACACGGTGCCGCTCCACCCGAACCACAGCCCGCCGCGCCGCGCGAAGGCGTCGGCCACCGCCACCGCCAGCCCGCCGGCGGCCGGTCCTTCCCCCCGCTTCGGCACCGGCACCCGGTTGGAGACGACGACGAGGCGCCCCATCACGCCGTCCCCCCGCGCAGCCCGTCCGCCCAGGGCCGCGACAACTCCACCGCCGCGAGGATGAGCCCGACATGGGAATAGGCCTGCGGGATGTTGCCCCACAGCCGTCCGGTCCGCGGGTCCAGGTCCTCCGACAGCAGCCCCACGGCGTTGCGCCGCGCCAGCACCCGCTCGAAGGTCGCCCGCGCCTCCGCCGTGCGCCCCACCGCGTGCAGCGCGCCGGCGTGCCAGAAGGAGCAGATGAGGAAGGCCGTCTCCGGCAGGCCGAAATCGTCCGGCCGCTCGTAGCGCATCATGAAGCCGTCCCGCAGCAGCCGCCCCTCCAGTCGCCTCAGCGTGCCGAGGAAGCGCGGGTCCGTCGCCTCGATGATCCCGGTCTTCGGCAGGAGGAGGAGGGAGGCGTCCGCCCCGTCATGGTCCAGGGCCACGCCGAAGGAGTCGAGGTCCGGACGCCAGAACCGGTCGAGGATCGTGGCGCGCAGCCGCACCGCCGAATCCGTCCAGCGCCGCGCCTCCGCCGCGAGGCCGAGGTGTTCCGCGACGGAGCCGAGGCGCGCCAGTCCCGCCCAGCACATCGTCGCCGAGAACATGTGGACGCGCTGCGTGCCGCGGTATTCCCAGATGCCGGCGTCCGGCGTCATCGCCAGCCGCTCCGCCGTCTCCCCCAGCGCCTCCAGCATCCGGAACTCCGCGAGCCCCGCGGGCAGCCGCAGCCGCCGGTCGAAGAACAGCCGGCTCGTCGCGACGATGACGGTGCCGTAGGAATCGTTCTGCACCTGCGAGGCCGCGCCGTTCCCCACGCGCACCGGCCCCATGCCGAGGAACCCGGCCAGCCCGTCCTCCTCCCGCTCCTCGATCGGCCCGCCGGGCACGAGGGGATAGACGGGCTTGAGGACCGGCCCCGACTGCCCAGCGGTGGCCGCCCCGTCCTGCGCCAGTCGCACCACGCCCGACAGGTAGTGCATGAACCGCTCCGCCGTGTGGTTCACGCCGAGGGCGTTGAAGGCCTCGACGAGGAACGCCGTGTCGCGCGGCCAGCAGAAGCGGTAGTCCCAGTTGCGCCCGGAATTCGCGGCCTCCGGCACGGAGGTGGTGAGCGCCGCGGCCACCGCCCCCGTCTCCTCGAAGGTGCAGATCTTGAGGGTGATGGCGGAGCGGATCACCGCCTCCTGCCACTCGAAGGGCACCGACAGGCCGCGCGACCAGTCCTCCCAGTCCTCCGTCGTGTCGCGCAGCAATTCGTCGCAGAGCGGGCCGGGCATGCCGTCCAACGGCCGGTCCTCGCCCACGAACAGCGTCAGCGGCCGTTCCAGCACGAAGGGCGATTCGCCGACGATGGCGCTGACCGGCCCGTCCGTGGTGATCCGCAGCGACTGCGCCGACCCCGTGTAGCGGATGGTGTTGCCGCCGAGGTGGACGAGCGGCGCCTCCTTCCCCCAGGCGAAGCGCGGGCGCGCCCGCACGGTGATGAGCGGCTTGCCGGCGATCGGCTCCACCCGCCGGATGAAGGTCGGCGGGCAGGACGAGCCGTGGAGACGCCGCACCCGCGGCGCGAAGTCGGTGATGCGGAGGCGCCCGCCCTCGCTGTCCTCCAGGATCGTCTCCAGCACCGGCGTGTTGCGGCGGTAGGCCTGTCGGTGCGCCACCAGCCCCGCCGGCAGCACGTCGAGGAACCCGGAATCCGGTTCCTTCCCGTCCAGCAGCGCGTGGAACACCGGGTCCGCGTCCAGCCGCGGCCAGCACATCCACACCAGCCGCCCCACCGGGTCCACCAACGCGCCGAGGGTGCAGTTCCCCACCAGCCCGAGGTCCAGTGGCTGGCCGGAGCCCAGCGGCAGCAGCGGCTGCGCCACGGGGTCCGTCGGCGGCACCGCCTCACGCGTCATCGTCCCGGCGAAGGCGTCGTTCACGCGTCGACCCCTGGCCGTGGCCCCGCCGCGACGCGCGCCAGCCACGCCCGCACGAGCGCCGGCCGCCCGGCGAAATCCAGCGGGACCCGCAGCCCGCCGCCGCCATACTTGGCGCAGGCCGCCATCCCGTCCTCGTCCGTCACGTCGTCGCCGATGAAGATCGGGCGGCGCCCGCGAAACGGCTCCACCGCCATCAGCCGGTGCACCGCCCCGCCCTTGTCCGCCCCGGCCGGCCGCAGCTCGATCGCCGCGTGGGCGGGCACCAGCCGGAAGCCCTCGCTGTTCTCCGCGACCAGCCCTTCCATGAAGGCGACCGCCTCGTCCTCCGCCTCCGGCCGCAGCCGGTAGTGCAGCACCATGCAGTGGGTCTTGTGCTCCGCCAGCGTCCCCGGCCGCTCCGCCGCCCATTCATCCGCCATGCGCCGCCACGCGGGGGAGGGGATGGGCAGCGCCATCGCCCCCGGCAGCGGCGGGTCCAGCACCGCGCCGTGCTCCGCCGCCACCGCAATCTCCGGCACGCCCGCATAGCCCCGCGCGATCGCCAGCCCGCGCCCCGTGACGATCGCCACCGCCCCGCCGAACCGCGTGTGCAGGGCTGAAAGGAGGTCCGACAGGTCTGCGGGCGGCACCACCTCGTCCGGCCGCGGCGCGATCTCCAGCAGCGTCCCGTCGAGGTCGAGGAAGAAGGCCGCGTCGTCACCCGGCAAGGGAGGACCGGCCATCTGGACTTGGGACATGTCGGTCATCGTGGCAAAACCATGTCGGGCGCCCGTGGGCCGGAACAACCCCGCATCACGTCCGCGTCACGACGGCCCTACCGGCACTCCAGGATGCGGATGTCGTACACCGGATGTTCCAGCATGTTCGCCGCCGGCGCGTTCGCCAGCATCCACCCGCGGAACGCCGGCGCCGCCCCCTGCGCCGCCAGCCCGTCGCGGATCTCGAGGTAGGCCGCGGCGTCCGGCACCTCGTCCGGCGCCCGGGCGTTGCAGGCGCGCACCGTGATGGACAGCGTGCCGAAGGTCACGGCCCGGTCCACCTGCGCGTCCAGCACGGTGATCCGCGCCGTCACCTTGTCGAGCGCCTGCACCCGCGCGTTGCGCTTCGGCACCCAGGCCTGCGCGGCGGCGCCGCCCGCGGCCAGCAGCCCGACGAGGAGGACGAACCACCTCACGCCGCACGCTTCCGGGGGGAGGGGAGGGCGGCCACCATCTCCGCCAGCACCCGCCGCATCGCCGCCTCGTCCACGCCCATCAGCACCGCATCCTCGAAGGCGTCGCGCAGCACCCCCGCGACCTCCGCGTGGTTCTCCCCGAGCATCTTCAGCTTCTCCCGGCACGACACCGGCTGCCCGTCCGCCCCGGGCCAGCTCGTCGGCGCGTCGAGGCTCACCGCGTCCCCCCGGCGGGCGCGGCGCCCTCAGCCTGCCCCCGCCCCGTGTTCATCTCCGTCACGGAGAAGATGAACCGCCCGAGAAGGCTCTCCAGGCTCACCGCCGACTGCGTGATCCGGATTTCCCCGCCCGGGGCGAGGATGCGTTCCGACCCACCCGGCACGAGCGAGACGTAGCGCCCGCCGAGCAATCCCTCCGAGGTGATCTCCGCCGAGGTGTCGTCCGGCAGCCGCAGCGTGCGGTCCACGTTGAGCGTCAGCACCGCGAGGAAGGTCGCCGGATCGATCCGCTGCCCCGACACGTTCCCGACCTTCACCCCGGCGATCCGCACGTCCGCCCCGGCCGACAGCCCGTCGATCCGGTCGAACCGCGCCTGCAGATTCATCCCGCCGGCGCCCGCGCTGCGCCCGGAATTGGTCGCCGCGTAGGCGAGGAAGGCCACGGCGGCGACGAGCACCGCCACCCCCGCCAGCACCTCCGCGACGCGACGGCCCTTCATCGCGGGATCCCCTGCATCAAGACCCGGGTGTCCACGCCTCGTAGTCCCCCGCCGTCCGCGCCCGCTGCCCGCCGACGAGGTCGTGGCCGGCCGGACGATACGCCCCGGGCGTGCCCGTCATGTTCGCCTTGTGCTGCTTCATCCACGCGAGCGGCTTCGACGTGTCGAGCGGCGCGTCGAGCGTGTGGTGCAGCCAGCCGAACCAGGAGGGCGGGATCGCCGTCGCCTCGACCTCCCCCGCGTATACCACCCAGCGACGCTTGCGGCCGTAGCCGAGGTAGTCGCGCTTGCTCTCGAAATACAGGTTGCCGAACTCGTCCCCGCCGATGCGACGGCCGGTCAGGCCGGAGGTCCAGCGTTGCAGGGCGGACATGCGGGAGAGGGTTCCTTCGGGGCCGCGAATCAGCGGGGCATATGGCACGGCGGCCCCGTCCGCGGAAGGCGCGGCGCGGCATCGCGCCAGACACAGCATCTTGCGCCCCTCCCGCGAAGAAACCCCCACATCCTGCCTTCACCCCCCGCCGCCGCGGGACTAGGGTGCTGCCATGCCGACGCGTTCACGGACGGAGCCGACCATCTGGGGGGGCATGGCCCTGCGCCGCGCCCGCGCCGCGGCCGACCCGGATTCCGCCGCCCGCGCCGTCGCCATCCCCGCGGAGTGGGAGGACGCGGCCGCCGAGGCCCTCGCGGCGCTCGCCACCGGCGACCACCCCGTCGCCCTGCCGCGCCTCGCGGAGGCCTGGATCGCCAGGATCGCCGCCCGCGGCCGCAAGCTCGGCGTCACGCCGAGCGCCGCGGCGGCCGACGACCTGGCCGACGCCCTCCGTACCCTCCTCGCCACCCGCCGCGGCGCCCCGGGGGAGGGGACGTGGCGCGGCGGCGCCGACCCCGACCCGCGCTTCGTCCTCAACCTCCCCGCCTTCGTCGAGGCTGAGGGTGGCTTCGACGCCGCGACCTACGCCGAGGCGGTCCGCACCGCCGTCCTCGCCCTCGAGATCCTCGGGGGCGCGAAGGCCACCCGCCTCCGCGTCGGCTTCGCGGATCTCTCCGGCCTCCTGGCGGCGTTGCGCCTGGACTACGACACCCCCGCCGCCCGTGCCGTCGCCGCGAACGTCGCCGCCCTCACGCGCGGCGCCGCCGAGGCCGCCTCCGGCGAACTCGCCGACCGCCTCGGCGCGCGGGAGCCTGTGGTGCTGGGCTGGCCCGCCCCGCCGGACTCCAACGCGGTCCCCGGCCTCGCCGAGGCGGCCCGCGCCGCGCTGGACGAGGCCGCCGGCGCCCCCGGCCTACGCCACGCCGCCCTCGTCGCCCTCGCCCCGCCGGATGCCGTGGAACTCCTCCTCGGCGCCGAGACCGGCGGCCTCGCCCCGGCCCCCGCCGCATCCCGCCTCGCCCACGACGCGTCCGGCCGCGTGGTGGAGGCCCCGACCCGCGCCGCCCTCCGCGCCGGCCCGGACGCCGCCCGCCTC
>CAXVWQ010000255.1:0-6801 GCA_964263755.1 Roseomonas sp.
CTGCTGGGCGACGCCGCCCACCCGACGCTGCAATACCTCGCGCAGGGCGCCTGCATGGCGATGGAGGACGCGGTCTGCCTTGCCGAGGAGATGTCCGCTCACCGCGGAAACCCGGAAGCCGCCCTGGGTGCCTACCAGGACCGCCGCGTCCTCCGCACCGCCCGGGTGCAGTTGCAGTCCCGCGCCGCCGGCGACCACATCTACCACCCGAAGGGTGCCCACGCCGCGCTGCGCAACGCCATCATGTCCTCGAAGTCCGACGAGGAATGGTTCGACGTATTCGAGTGGCTCTATGGCGCCGACGCGACGGCCCGCCCGATGGCCGCCGCCGCGTAGCGCGTCACTCCGGCTGGATGCCCGCCGCCCGCGCGATGGCGGCGTTGCGCTCTGCCTCCGCCTCCACGAAACGCGTGAAGTCGGCGCGGCTTTCCACCACCGGCTCCGCCCCGCCCTCCGCCACCCGCGCGGCGACCGACGGGTCGCGCGCCGCCGCGGCCACCACCGCGTTCATCCGGTCCGCCTCCGCCGCCGGGAACCCCTTCGGCGCCCACAGCGCATACCACAGCGTGAAACTCAGGTTCGGGAACCCGCCGTCCGCGAGGCTGGGGATGTCCGGCGCCCGCGCCGCCCGCGTCGGCTGCATCACCGCGTAGGCCCGCACCCGCCGGTCCGCGATCTGCGGCAGCGCCGAGCCCAGCGGCGCCACCATCAGCGCCACGTTCCCCGCCACCACGTCCGTCAGCGCCGGCGCGGTGCCGCGATAGGCGACGACGAGCGCCTCCACCCCCGCCGCCCGGCTGAAGCTCTCGGACGCGAGATGCCCCATCGCCCCGAGGCCGGAGTTGGCATAGGCGAAGCGCCCCGGCGCCGCCTTCATCGCCGCGACGAGCGCCGGCACGCCCCCCTCCGGCGTCAGCCGCGGGTTGCCGATGAGCACGAGCGGTGCCGTCGCCAGCCGCGCGATCGGCGTGAAGTCGGCGATCGGGTCGTAGGGCACGCTCCGCATCACGACCTTCGCCATCACGTGCACGTCGGCGTTGACGAGGAAGGTCAGCCCGTCCGGCGCCGCCCGCGCCACCTCCGCCGCGCCGAGGGTGTTGTTCGCCCCCGACCGGTTCTCCACCACCCAGGTCTGCTCCAGCGCGTCCGCGAGGCGCGGCGCGTAGATGCGCCCGAGCACATCGATGGCCCCGCCCGGCGCCGCCGGCACCACCAGCCGAACCGATCGCCTTTGCGCGTGTGCCGCCGCCGGCACCGCCGCCGCGGCAAGGGTAGCAAGAAGAGAACGCCGATCCATCGTCAGATCCCCCCGAACCCGGCGCGCGCGCGCCAATACCCCCAGGCCCGTTCCAGCGGACGCTCACTCATGAGCATCTCCGCCGTCATCTTCGTCTCGCCCTGCGACAGGAAGCGTGCCCCGCCCATGGCGATGGCCCGCGACTGCAGCTCCGCGTTGTCTTTCATCCGCACCGCGACGAACACCACCGCCGGCAGCGACCCCGCCGCGTTCGACGCCCCGTGGTTCTTCAGCAGAACCGCCGTCCCGCCGCCGAGCGCCCGCGCGTGGCTGTCCCCCTTCGCCACCGTGTCCACGAGCATGTTCGTGTCCCCGAAGTCGTCCCGCGCGTCCCACGTCGGCACCGGCCCGCCGAGCACGGCGGCCATGTGGAACACCGGCTGCAACGTCACGTCCGTCACCGTGAAGGGCAGCACCGCCGGGCAATGGTGATGGACGGTCGCCTGCACGTCCGGCCGCGCCGCGAAGATCCGCCCGTGCAGCACGGATTCGAGGTAGGGCTTGAGCCCCTTCGGGTCCACCGGCACGCCGTCCAGCGTGAACTCCAGCAGGTCGTCCCGCGTCACGATCTCCGGCGACCGCGAGCGCGACACGAAGAACCGTTCGGCATTGTCCGGGTGGCGCACCGCGACGTGCCCGAAGTCGTCCAGCACCCCCTCGTTCGCGAGGATGCGGTTGGCGATCACGAGGTCGCCCAGCAGCGCGTGCAGCGTGCTCATCCCGTCCGTTTCCCCTGCTTCTCCCGACGGTCTAGGATGTCCGTCAGCATACGGTCAATCTCGCCGTCGCCCCGCCTCACGGACCGCACGATGCAAGACCTCTACGCCATGCCCGGACACCTCGTCCGCCGCGTCCACCAGATCGCCTCCGCCCTCTTCGCGGAGGAGATGGCGGAGCACGACCTCACCCAGGTGCAGTTCGCCGCCCTCTACGCCATCCGCGCCAACCCCGGCGCCGACGCCACCCGCCTCTCCGCCCTCATCGCCTTCGATCGCTCCACCCTCGGCGGCGTGCTGGAACGCCTGGAGGCGAAGGGCCTCATCGCCCGCGACGCCGTGGAGGCCGACCGCCGCGTGAAGCGCCTCCGCCTCACCCCCGCCGGCGCCGCCCTCCTCCGCCGCGCCGAGGCGCCGATCCGCCGCGTGCAGGACCGCCTCGTGGCGCCCCTCGCCCCCGTCGACCGGGCCACCCTCATCCGCCTCCTCGCCGAACTCGCCGACGTGCACAACGAGGTGACGACGGCGCCTCTGCGACGCGCGTCCTGATTCGCGCCGGCACGCGATCCGCCCTCGCCCGATCCGTCGTGCCGCCCGTCGCCGTCCCCGACGCCGCGTCCCTAGTTCTCCGAGAACCGCCGCGCCGGGAACAGCGACGCGAGCCGCGCCCGCAGCCACCGGTTCGCCTCGTCCCGGTCCACGCGGGGATGCCAGTACAGGTGCACCGGCACCTCCGGAACGTCGAAGGGCAGCGGCAGGACCTGCGCGCCGCCGAGCGCCCCGAGCTCGCCCGACACCTCCTCCGGCACCACGGCCAGCATGTCGGTCCGTGCCGCGATCACCGCCGCCGCCAACAGGTGCGCCACCCGCAGCCCCACCCGCAGCTCCACTCCATGCTCCGCCGCGATGCGCGCCAGCACGTCCGCATCCGCCGCCCCGCTCGCCACGTGCGCCTCCGCCGCGAACCCCGCGCCGTCGAGTGAACCTCGCACCCGCGGATGTCCCGCGCGCGCGACGACGACGTAGCGGTCATCGAACAGGCGCCGCTGCCGCAGCCCCGGCACGCGGGGCAGGGCCCGCGCCAGCGCCATGTCCGCCTCCCCCGCCTCCAACGCCGCCACGTAGTCCTGGCGCGCCCGCGAGATGGCGACGATCCCGATCCCCGGCGCCTCCGCCGACACCGCCCGCCACAGCCGCGGGAGGATCGCGATCTCCCCCACGTCGCTCGCCAGCAGGCGAAAGGTCCGCGTCGCGCGACGCGGGTCGAAAGGAATGCGTCCGAGCACCCCCGTTCGCACGATCGCCAGCGCCTCCGCCACCGGCCCGGCCAGCCGAAGCGCCTCCGGCGTCGGCCGCATCCCGTCGCGCCCCCGGACGAAGAGCGGGTCGTCGCACGCGGACCGCAGCCGCCGCAGCGCGTTGGACATGGAGGGCTGGGACAGGCCCACCACCCGCCCCGCCGCCGTGACGCTCCCCACCCGCATCAGCGCGTCGAAGACGAGCAGCAGGTTCAAGTCGAACGGAGCACCATGTCTTCCGGCCATGCCGTGGATGTTGAAGCTTCGCTGGCGGAATGACCACCCGCCGACGCAGGATCCACCCAACGAAGACCGGGAGACGCCCCATGCTCGCCACTGCGCAAGATGCCCTCCTCACCGGGGACCAGCGCCGCGAATACCGGGAAGACGGCGTGACCTGCGTGCGCGGCGTATTCGCCGGCGAATGGGTGGACCTCCTTCGCAAGGCCATCGAACGCGCCTTCGGCGACCCCCGCATCCGCCAGCTCGATTTCGGCCGCGACGGCCCCGACGGCCGCGGCCGCTTCCGCTTCGCCACCGGGCTCGTCGAGACGGACCCCGACGTCCGCCGCTTCGTCTTCGACTCCCCCGCCGGCCGCCTCGTCGCCGAAACGATGGCCTCCGCCCGTGCCGCCTTCTTCAAGGACCAGCACTTCGTGAAGGAGCCGGGCTCCTCCGCCCCCACCCCCTGGCACCACGACCTGCCCTACTGGTGCGTGGACGGCGACCAGGTCTGCTCCCTCTGGCTCGCCCTCGACGTCGTGACGGAGGAGAACGGCCGGGTGGAATACATCCGCGGCTCCCACCGCTGGCCCGACCTCTACCAGCCCGAGGATTTCAGCGGCGAGGGCGGCCGCCGCAACCCCGCCCTCGCGAAGGTGCCGGACATCCAGGCCCGCCGCGGCGACTACGACATCGTCTCCTTCGACCTGGAGCCCGGCGACTGCGCCATCTTCCACGGCCGCACCCTGCACGGCGCCATGGGCAGCACGCACTCCCTCCGCCGCCGCCGCGGCTTCTCGACGCGCTGGCTCGGCGACGACGTGGTGTATCGCCCGGACCGCCCCGGCTCCTCGCAGATGGCGAAGGATCCGGGTCTCGCGCCCGGCGCGCCCGTCGGCGGTCCCGTCTTCCCGCAGGTCTGGCCGCGGTCGTAGGCTTCGACGCGACCCCGGCCGGCCCAGAAGCCGGGGCGCCTTCCTGGAGGATGACGATGTTCCGTTGGATCGCCGCGGCCCTGATGATCGCGTGCGCCGCGCCCGCGATGGCCCAGACCTACCCGAACCGACCGGTGCGCGTGATCGTCGCCGCCGGCCCTGGCTCCGTCTCGGACGTCATCGCCCGCACCGTCGCGCCAGATCTCGGCACCGCCCTCGGCGGGTCGGTGATCATCGAGAACCGCACCGGCGCGTCCGGCTTCCTCGCCGCCGAGACTTCCGCGCGCGCCGCGCCGGACGGCCACACGATCTTCCTCTCGACCGCGGGGATCATGACGATCAACCCGCACCTCCACGCCCGCCTTCCCTACGACCCCGTGCGGGGCTTCATCCCCGTCGCACTCCTCGCCTCCATGCCGAACGTCCTCGTCGTCAACCCCGCGGCGCTCCCGGTGCGGAGCCCCGCCGACCTCGTGGACCGCGCCCGCCGCGAGCCGGGGCGGCTGACCTACGGCACCTTCGGCTCCGGCTCCACGCCGCACCTCACCGCGCTGCTCTTCGCCGGCGCGCGTGACATCGCGCTGGAGCAGGTGCCCTACCGCTCCAGCCCCCTGGCCCTGAACGACCTGCTAGGCGGCAACCTGTCGCTCATGTTCGACACGGTCGGCAGCGTCCTGCCGCTGGTCCAGGCGGGGAACCTGCGCGCCCTCGCCGTCACCACCCGCGTCCGCTCCGCCGTCCTGCCGGACGTGCCGACGATGGAGGAGGCGGGTTTTCCCGGCTTCGAGGTGATGCCCTGGTACGGCTTCCACCTCCCGACCGGAACCGATCCCGCGATCGTCGCCCGCCTCCTCGCGGAGACGACGCGCGTTCTCGCCAGCCCCGCCATCGTCGAGCGCTTCGCGGCCCTCGGCCTCGACGTCGGTGCGCTCACGGGCGAGCGCTTCGCCGCCTTCGAGACCGCCGAGCGCGAGCGATGGGGCCGCGTCATCGGCACGGCGGGCCTGCGCCCGAACTGACCGCGCCTCACTCCGTCTGGATGTTCAGCTCCCGCACGAGCCGCCCGAAGCGATCGTAATCCGCCTGCGTCACGTCGCGCAGCCGCGCCGCGTCCCCGCCCGCCGGCAGCACGCCGAGGACGGCCATGCGCTCGCGGATGTCCGGCATCTCGAGGATCGCGTTGAAGTGCCCGCCGAGGCTCGCTGTCAACTGCGGGTTCATGCCGCGCGGTCCGTAGAACCCCCACCACGCGCCGACGATCACCTCCGGGAACCCCGCTTCCACGAAGGACGGCACGTCCGGCAGCACCGGCGACCGATCGCGCTCCGACACCGCGATGGGGATGAGCGTCCCCGCCCGGATGTGCTGCGTCACCGCCCCCGGCGTGACGTAGCCGATGGCCAGCACGCCCGCGAGCAGGTCGTTGATCGCCGGCGCCACGCCGCGATACGCGATCTCCTGCATCTGCACCCCCGCCGCGCGGTTCCACATCTCCGCGAGGATGTGCATCGGCGACCCCGACCCGGGGGAGCCGTAGGACGACAGCCGCCCCGCCACCGCCGCCGCCCGCACGTCCGCCACCGTCCGCAGCCCGGACTGGCGGGACGCCACCAGCAGCAGCGGGCTCGTCCCGGTCATGGTGATCGGCGTGAAGTCGTTCACCGGATGGTAGTTCGCCCCGCGCCGCAGCACGTGCGGCACGATGGGGAAGGTGTTCGGCGCGAACATCAGCGTGTCGCCGTCCGGCGGCATGCCCGCGACGTGGACGGTGCCGACGGCCCCGCTCGCGCCGCTCCGGTTCTCGATCACGACCTGCCGCCCGATCCGCGGCGCCAGCTTCTCCGCGTAGAACCGCGCCAGCGCGTCCGTGTCGCCGCCCGCCGGGTAGGCGACGACGATCGCCACCGGCCGCGTCTGCGCGAGGGCGGGTGCCGCCAGCGCGGCCGTGGCGCCCGCGAGCGCCGAACGTCGGGGTACCTGCATGATCCTATCTCCTGTCACGATGATTCCTCCAGGGCCGCCAGCCCGCGCAGCACGCGCTCGGCCGAGAGCGGCAGTTCCGTCACGCGCACGCCCGTCGCGTCGTGGATCGCGTTGGCGATGGCGGCGGCGACGGGCAGCATCGCGCCTTCGCCCATCCCCTTCGCCCCGAACGGCCCGGGCCCGTGTCCCTGTTCCAACGTCAGCACGGTGAAGTCCTCCGGCAGGTCCTCCACCAGCGGCACGCGATACAGCAGCGGCTCCCCGTTCAGCAGGTTGCCGCGATCGTCGTGCAGCATCGTCTCGAACAGCGCCTGCCCGTAGCCCATCACCGCGGAGCCCTCGTCCTGCCC
>CAXVWQ010000256.1:0-24300 GCA_964263755.1 Roseomonas sp.
CGCCGTTCAGGGTGGCGCCGCCGCCGTCGGTCGCGAGGAAGAGGCGGCCGTCCGCCGGGGCGTAGGTGGCGGCGAGGCGGGTGCGGCCGCCGGCGAGGTAGCAGAGGGCGACGCACCAGCGGGGGGTGCCGTGGATGTAGCCGGCGGTGCCGTCGACCGGGTCCACCACCCAGATGGGGTCGGCGGGGGTGCCGCCGGCCTCCTCGCCGAAGACGGGTTCGTCGTAGGTCTCGGCGATGCGGCGGCGGATGAGGGCTTCAACGGCGTGGTCGGCCTCGGTCACGAAGTCCAGCGGGTTCTTCGCCTCGATGGGCGCGAGGGTGCGGCGCATGGCGAGGGCGAGGGCCCCGGCCTCCCGCACGAGGGCGGCGGCGAAGGCGAGGCGGGCGGGGAGGTCGGTCACGCGCGGACCAGCACGGCGCCGGCGGGGTCGAGGGAGACGGCGACGGGGGCGCCCTCCGCCAGTGGGGCGCCGACGGCGGGGTCCACGACGAGGTGGTCGCCGGGGACGCCGTCCAGCGCCACCTCGTACTCCATGTGGTCGCCGAGGTAGGCGGCCTTGCGGATGGTGCCGGCCCCCTCCCCTGCCGATGGCGCGCCGGGGCGGAGGCGGAAGGAGCGGGGGCGGACGGCGAGTTCGGCCGGGCCGTCGGGCAGGTCGCGGTGCGGGAGGTTGAGGATCATCGTGCCGAGGGTCACGTCGGCCGTGCCGTCAGGGCCGCGACGGAGCGTGACGGGGAGGAGGTTCGCGTTGCCGATGAAGTCGGCGATGAAGCGGTCGGTCGGGCGCTCGTAGAGGTCGCGCGGCGTGCCGTCCTGCACGATCACGCCGCCGCCCATGACGATGATGCGGTCGGAGACGGCGAGCGCCTCCTCCTGGTCGTGGGTGACGTAGACGACCGTGAGGTTCAGGTCGCGTTGCAGGGCGCGGATGTCGGCGCGGACGCGACGACGGAGTTTGGCGTCGAGGTTGGAGAGGGGTTCGTCGAACAGCAGCACCTGCGGTTCGAGGACGATGGCGCGGGCGACCGCGACGCGCTGCTGCTGGCCGCCGGAGAGTTCGCTCGGCAGGCGCTTCTCGTAGCCCTCCAGGCCGACGGCTTCGAGCTTCTCCGTCGCCAGCGCCTCGGCCTTCGCGCGGGGGAGGCCGGAGGCGCGGAGGCCGTAGCAGGCGTTCTCCAGCACCGTCATGTGCGGGAACAGGGCGTAGGACTGGAACACCATGGAGACGTCGCGCTCCGCGGCCGAGAGGGGCGTGACGTCCCGGCCGGCGATGAGGATGCGGCCGTCGCTCGGGCGTTCCAGGCCGGCGATGAGGCGGAGCGTGGTGGTCTTGCCGCAGCCGGAGGGGCCGAGGAGCGTGACGAGGGTGCCGCGGGCGATGGTGAAGGAGACGCGGTCCACGGCGGTGACGGGGCCGTAGCGCTTCGACACGCCCTCGAAGGTCACGGCGGGCGTCATGCGGCGGCTCCGGCGGGGCGGGCGGCGAGTGCGGCCTCGTGCTCGATCTCGCGCCGGCCGATGCGGCGCTCGCCGACGACGGCCTGGATGGCCGTCAGCGCCGCGACCATGATGGCGATGAGGACGGCGGAATAGACGATGGCGATGCCGAACTCCCCGAATTCCGCGCGGCCGACGATGTAGACGGTGGCGAGGTTGTACTCGCCGGAGACGAGGAAGATGACGGCGGAGACGGAGGTGATGGCGCGCACGAAGGAATAGACCATGGAGGTGGCGATGGCCGGGCGCAGGATCGGCAGGATCACGCGCCGCAGCGTCATGAAGGAGCGGGCGCCGAGGGTGAGCGACGCCTCGTCCAGGCTGCGGTCCACCTGGGACAGGCCGGCGATGCCCGCGCGGATGCCCACGGGCATGTTCCGGAAGACGAAGGCGACGACCATGATGAGGGCGGTGCCCGTCAGTTCGATCGGGGGGACGTTGAAGGCGAGGATGTAGGCGATGCCGATGACGGTGCCGGGGATGGCGAAGGACATCATCGTCATGAATTCGAACAGCGCGCGGCCGGCGAAGCGCTGGCGGGAGAGGAGGTAGGCGGTGAGGATGCCGAGCGCGGCCGTCAGGGGCATGGAGAGCAGGGCGACCTGCAAGGTGGTGATGAGCGAACTCCAGGCGGAGCCGGCGAGGAACCAGCCGCCGACGCCGCGTTCGATGGCGAAGGCGGTGACGAAGTGTTCGAGCGTCGGGGTGTTGTCGGTGCCGATGGCCTTCACGAAGCCGCCGACGAGGATGAGGCCGTAGACCGCGGCGGTGAGCGCGAGCCAGGGGAGGACGACGGCGTAGCACGCGACGCGCAGCGGGGCCGGCAGACGGGCGGGGAGGCCGCCGTCGCCCTTGCCGGAGACGGTGACGTAGGAGCGGCGGCCGATCCACAGGCGTTGCAGGACGAAGGCGGTGAGGGTGAAGGTCAGCAGGACGAGGGCCAGCACCGCGGCGCCGCCCTCGTCCTGCGCGGCGCCGACCACGGCAAAGTAGATGGCGGTGGAGAGGACGCGGGTGTTGCCGCCGATCATGATCGGGTTGCCGAAATCCGCGAGGCTCTCGATGAAGGCGATCAGGAAGGCGTTGGCGAGGCCGGGGCGGATCAGCGGCCAGGTGACGTGGCGGAAGGTGTGCCAGCGGTGGCCGCGCAGGGTGGAGGAGGCTTCCTCCAGGCTCGGCGCCACGCCCTTCAGGACGCCGAGGAGGACGAGGTAGGAGATCGGCGTGAAGGCGAGGAGTTGCGCGATGATCAGGCCGGGGAAGCCGTAGATCCAGCGGGAGCGCGGCAGGTCGAACACGTCGCGCAGGAGGTTCGACACCATGCCGGAGCGGCCGAACAGGAGGATGAGCGCGAGGCCGATGACGAAGGGCGGGGTGATGACGGGCAGGAGCGACATCACCCGCAGCAGGCGCGGCGCGGGGAAGCGGGTGCGGGCGGAGACGAGTGCGAAGGCCAAGCCGAGCAGGGTGGAGAGGAGGCCGACGATCGTGCCGAGGAACAGGGAGTTCCAGGCGACGCCGCAGGATCGTCCGCCCGTCATGCAGTCGAGGCCCCAGATCGAGGCGTCCGTGATCTTGTCGGCGAAGAGCGCGAGGTCGAGGCCGCCGGCATTGTCCTGGAAGGCGGAGACGAGGACGCAGGCGACGGGGTAGCCGACGAAGACGAGGATGGAGCCGCAGACGAGGGCGATGGCGCCGACGGTGAAGACCTCCCCGCCGCACCAGCCGCGCCACGCCAAGCCCGTGGCAGCGAGCATGGTGGCGGAGACGGCGTAGAGGAGGCCTCCCCAGCCGAGGGCGGGCTGAGAGGCGGCGCCGAGGGCCGTCGCGAGGTCGCCGGCGCGCAGGCCGTGGGTGCGGAGGCCGAAGGCTTCGAGGATGAGGAAGGCGATGCCGAACAGCCCCGCGGCGATGAGGGCGCGCGGCGCGCGGGCGGCGATGGCCCAGGGGGCGAGGGCCAGCGGGGCGAGGAGGGGGAGGAGCCAGGGGCTTCCGCCCAGCGCGTGCCACGCGGCCGGGCGCATCTCCGGCACGGAAGATGCGAAGAGTCCGCGTTCCAGCCCGAACCACGGCAGCGCCGCCACCGAGGCGGCGAGGAGGACCAGCCACACCCAGGCGCCGCGCCGGGAGGCGAGGCCGTCGCCCCCCTTGCGCATCAGCGGGCGTTCTTCACCTCACGCGTCCAGCGTTGCAGCAGCCGGTTGCGCTCCGCCGTCGAGCCGTACTTCGCGAAGTCGTAGTCGATGAGGCGGATCTGGCTCAGGTCCGGGGAGCCCTGGGGCAGCGGGGTGGCGGGGTTGGAGGGGATCTGCAGCGACCCGTTGCTGGCGCCGAGGGCCTGCGCGGCGGGGGTCAGCACCCATTCGTAGAAGCGGCGCGCCGCCTCGGCGTTGCGGGCGCCGCGGATGATGCTCATGGAGCCGATCTCGAAGCCCGTGCCCTCGCAGGGGGAGACGACGCGGAGGTTCGGGTTGAGGCGCTGCGCGTCCACCGCGTCGTGCTGGAAGACGATGCCGATGAGGGTCTCGCCGCGCGCCGCGGCCTGGGCGGGGGCGGCGCCGGTGGAGGGATACTGGTCGATGTTCCGGTGCAGGCGCTTGAGGTAGTCGAAGGCCCCTTCCTCGCCCATCAGCTGCACGAGCGTCGCGAGCATCGTGTAGGCGGTGCCGGAGGCGTTGGGATCGGCCATCTGCACCTCGCCGCGGAACTCCGGGCGCAGCAGGTCGGACCAGCAGGCGGGGGTGGGGAGGTTGCGGCGGCGGCGCTCCGTCTCGTTATACCCGTAGCCGAGGGCGCCCATGTAGACGCCGGTCGTGCGGTTGTTGGCGCGCTGCGCCTGCCGTTGCGCCCAGTCGTGCAGGGAGGGCGTGGTGGGGGACTGGTAGACCTCGGTCAGTTCCTCGCCCGCGGCTTGCAGGTGCGGGTCGCCGGTGCCGCCGAACCAGATGTCGGCGCGGGGGTTGTTCCGCTCGGCGCGGAGGCGGGCGTAGACCTCCCCGGAACTCTGCCGCGTCATGTCCACGCGGATGCCGGTCTGCTGCGTGAAGGTGGTGGCCAGGGCGCGGCACCACCCCTCGTTCACCGAACAGTAGAGGACGAGGTTGCCCTGCGCGCGGGCCTGTCCCGTGCCGAGGGCGATAAGGCCGCCGAGGAACAGGGCGGCTTTCAGCCAAGGGCGCTTCGTCATGGTGTCTCTCCCATCAGTCCGGCCTCGCGGGCGAAGCGGGCCAGGTTGTCGTGGCCCGTGCGGGCGTAGTGCAGCGGGTTCGCGCGTTCGGGATCCTGCTCGGCCTCGATGACGAGCCAGCCGCGGTAGTGCGGCAGTTCGGCGAGGACGGCGGGGAAGTCCACGGCGCCGTCGCCGGGGACGGTGAAGGCGCCTTCCACGACGGCGTCGAGGAAGGACAGGTTTTCCGGGCGCGCGCGGGCGATGACGTCGGGGCGGACGTCCTTCGCGTGGACGTGGGCGATGCGTGCACGATAGGCGCGGGCGAGCGCCGCGGGATCGGCGCCGGCGAAGGTGGCGTGGCCGGTGTCGAGGAGGAGGTGGACCGACTCGCCCGTGGCGTCCATCAGGCGGGCGATGTCGTCGGCGGATTCCACCACCGTGCCCATGTGGTGGTGATACGCCAGGGCCAGCCCGGCCTCGGCGACGGCCTTGCCGACCTCCGTCATGCGCGCACCGAATTGCAGCCAGTCGCCGGCGTCGAGGCGCGGGCGGTTCGCCAGCGGCATGCGCTGGTCGCCGTGGATGGCGTTGGACGTTTCGGCGAGGATCAGGACGGTCGCGCCGCAGTCGCGGAGCAGGGCCAGGTGGTCCCGGATCGCGGCGATCTCCGCGCGCGCGTCGCGCCGCAGCAGTTCCGCGGAGTACCAGCCGGAGACGAGGGCGAGGCCGTGCGCCTCTAGCACAGCGCGCAGCGCCGGGGCCGTGCGGGGGAACTTGTGGCCCAACTCGATCCCCTCGAAGCCGGCCTCGCGCGCTTCGCCCAGGCACGTCTCCAGCGGCGTCGCGCCACCGAGGGTGCGGAGGTCATCGTTCGACCACGCGATGGGATTGGTGCCGAGGCGGATGCGGGCGGTCATGTCGGGGTCCGGGCGGCGTCGTAGCGGGCGCGGGCGGCGCGGACCTCGGGGCGGTCGGAGACCACCGGCACCGCCACGTCCCACGGGTGGCCGCCGGCCTCCATGGAGATGGCGGGGTCGGTCTCGATGACGAGGACGGTGGTGCGCGTCGCGCCCGCGGCGCGGCGGATCGCGGCTTCCAGGTCGGCGATCGTCGCCACCCGCTCCGCGACGGCGCCGAGGCTTTCGGCGTGCGCGCGGAAGTCCACCACGGGGTGCGAGGCGTCAAGGAGGTTGTTGAACGGCGCGCCGCCCGTCGCGGCCTGGAGGCGGCTGATGCAGCCGTAGCCGCGGTTGTCCACGAGGACGATCGTGATCGGGGCGTCCATCGCGACGGAGGTCGCGATCTCCGAGTTCATCATGAGGTAGGAGCCGTCGCCGACCATGGCGATGACGTGGGCCGCCGGGCGGGCGAGCTTCACGCCGAGGGCGCCGGCGATCTCGTAGCCCATGCAGGAATAGCCGTATTCCAGGTGGTAGGCGCCGGGCGTCGCGGCGAGCCACAGCTTGTGCAGTTCGCCGGGAAGACCGCCCGCGGCGCCGACCACCACCGCGTCCGGCCCGGCGGCGCGGTTCACGGCGCCGATGACCTCGGCGTCCGAGGCGCGCGCACGGCCGGAGGGGGCGGTGGCGGTGGCGGCGATGGCGAGCCAGTCCTCGCGTTCCCGTCGGGCGCGTGCGGCCCAGGATGTGGGCGCGCGGTGGTCCGACAGGGTCGCGGACAGCGCCGCCAGCCCCTCCCCCGCATCGGCGACGAGAGGCACGGCGCCGTGCTTCGCGGCATCGAATGGCGCGACGTTCAGGGCGATCGTCGCCGCGTTCCCGAACAGGTCGCGCGATCCCGTGGCGAAATCCGCGAGCCGCGTGCCGATCGCGAGGATCAGGTCCGCGTCGGCCGCCATCGCGTTCGCCGCCGCGGTGCCGGTGACGCCGATGGCGCCGAGGTTCATCGGGTGGTCGTGCGGCAACGCCGACTTCCCGGCCTGGGTCTCCGTCACGGGGATGGCGTGGTCCCCGGCGAACCGCGCCAACGCTCCGGTTGCCCCGGCGTAGTGGACACCGCCGCCCGCGATGATGAGGGGCCGCGCCGCGCCGCGCAGCAGACCCGCCGCCGCCGCGAGTTCGGCGCGGTCCGGCGGCGGGCGGCGCGGCACCCACACCCGCGGCGCGAGGAAGGATTCCGGCCAGTCGAACGCCTCGGCCTGGGTGTCCTGGCACAGGGCGAGCGTGACCGGTCCGCACGCCGCCGGGTCGGTCAGCACCGCCATGGCGCGGGGCAGCGCGGCCAGGAGTTGCTCGGGCCGCGCGATGCGGTCGAAGTAGCGGGACACCGGGCGGAAGCAGTCGTTGGCGGAGACGGTGCCGTCCGCGAAATCCTCGATCTGCTGCAACACCGGGTCGGGCCGGCGCCCCGCGAACACGTCGCCCGGCAGGAACAGCACGGGGAGGCGGTTCACGTGCGCCAGCGCCGCCGCCGTCACCATGTTCGTCGCGCCCGGGCCGATGGAGGTGGTGCAGACCATCATCCGCCGCCGGTTCGTCGCCTTGGCGAAGGCGATGGCGGCGTGGGCCATCGCCTGCTCGTTGTGGGCGCGGAAGGTGGGCAGCGTGTCGCGCGCGGCGTGCAGCGCCTCCCCCATCGCCGCGACGTTGCCGTGGCCGAAGATCGCCCAGACGCCCGCGAACAGCGGCTCCCCGCCCGCGGCGCGCTGCGCGGCGAGGAAGCGGACGAGGGCCTGGGCGGCGGTCAGGCGGATGGTTGTCACGCCGGACGTGCGCGCGGCGACATGGCGTTCCCCGGCCGTTCGCCGGCCGCTCCCTCGACGCGAGTGTTCCGCCCGACCTATCCTATGTCAATCGCGTGACGGCGTACGTGCCGGGGGGAATGGCCAGGGTGCTCGACATCGCGGTGATCGGCGCCGGCCGGATCGGGCGCATCCACGCGCGCAACGTGGCGCTGCACCCCCGCGCGCGGCTGGTCGGCGTGACGGACCCGGACTCGGCGGCGGCGGGCGCGCTGGCCGCTTCGCTCGGAACGCGGATGGTGGGGCTGGAGGACGCGCTGGCAGCCCCGGCCGTGATGATCTGCTCGCCGACGCCGACGCACGCCGACCTCATCGAACGCGCCGCGGCGTCCGGGCGGGCGGTGTTCTGCGAGAAGCCGGTGGACCTCTCGGCCGCGCGCGTGCGGACCTGCCTCGACGCGGTGCGGCGCGCGGGCGTGCCGCTGATGATCGGCTTCAACCGCCGCTTCGACCCGAGCTTCGCCGCGCTGCGGCGCCGCGTGCTGGCGGGGGAGATCGGGGCGGTGGAGACGGTCACGATCACCAGCCGCGACCCCTCCCCTCCCCCGGCCGGATACGCCGCGGCGTCCGGCGGGCTCTTCCGCGCCATGACGATCCACGACCTCGACATGGCGCGGTTCCTCCTGCCGGAGGAGCCGACGGAGGTCTTCGCCGCGGCCTCCTGCCTCGTCGACCCGGCGATCGGCGCGGCGGGGGACTTCGACACCGCGGCGCTCACCCTCCGCACCGCCGGCGGCGCGCTGGGCCTCATCGTCAACTCCCGCCGCGCGAGCTACGGCTACGACCAGCGCATCGAGGTCCACGGCGCGCTCGGCCTGCTGCGGGCCGGCAACGCGACGGCGACGACGGTGGAGTCGGCCGACGCGGGAGGGTTCCGCACCGATCCGGCGCTGCCCTTCTTCCTCGAACGCTACGCCGCCGCCTACCGGGACGAGCTGGACGCCTTCGTCACGGCCGTGCTGGACGGGGCGCCGGTCACCCCTGACGGGGAGGATGGGCTGCGCGCGCTCGTCCTCGCGGACGCGGCGACCGAATCCGCACGGACGGGGCGGCCGACGGCGGTGTGACCCCGAGGCCGCCCGGAGGCGAGCGGGCCTTGCCAAGCTTCCCCGGTTCGTTCGATCCTGCGGCATCATGAACGACACGATGCCGGCTTCCGCCCCGGCCGAACCGCGCCCGGACGAGGCCCGTCGGTCGGGCAACGTGTCGGCGCGTCCGGCCGTGCCGTCCGGCGTCGCGTCCTTCGGCGGGGCCGCGGTGCCGCTGCTGGTGGAGGTGCGGTGCTTCGGGGACGAGCGCGGCTTCTTCATGGAGAGCTATTCGCGCCGGGACTTCGAGGCGGTGGGGGTGGCCGGGGAGTTCGTGCAGGACAACCAGTCGCTCTCGGCGGCGGTCGGGACGCTGCGGGGCATGCATTTCCAGGTGCCGCCCGCCGCGCAGGCCAAGCTGGTGCGGGTGCTGCGGGGGCGGATCCTCGACGTGGTGGTGGACATCCGGCGCTCCTCGCCGGGCTTCGGGCGGCACGCGGCGGTGGAACTGGCCGCGCCGCGCGGGGGGGATGCCGTGGCGCGGCTGTTCCTCGTGCCCGCGGGGTTCGCGCACGGCTTCGTCACGCTGGAGCCGGACACGGAGGTCGCCTACAAGGTGACCGCGCCCTACGCCCCGGCGCAGGACCGGGGGCTGGCCTGGGACGACCCCGAGCTTGCCTTGCCGTGGCCGGCGGGGCTATCGCCCGTGCTGTCGGAGAAGGACCGGTGGCACCCCCGGCTGCGGGACCTGCCGCCCGCCTTCGACTGACCTGGCGTCGGCCGGCGTGCCTTTCCCCGAGCGGAGCCCCCATGCGCGTCCTCGTCACCGGCGGCGCCGGCCCCATCGGCCGGGTGGTGCGCCCCCCCATGCCCGAACGGGGCGACGAGGCGCCGCGCCGCCGGGAGCCGGGGACGTGAACGCCATCCCGCGCCGGCCGGACGCCGTCGCCGCCGCCGCGGGCGAGCCGCGGGGGCCGTCGCACGTCGCCGAGGCGCTCCGCACCGTGGCCGTCGAGGCCGCCGCCCTCGCCTCGCTCCGCGCCACGCTGGAAGGCGCGCTGGCCGAACCCTTCGGGCGGGCGGTGGACCTCCTCCTCGGCTGCACCGGCCGCATCGTGCTGACCGGCATGGGCAAGTCCGGCCACATCGCCCGCAAGGTCGCGGCCACCCTCTCCTCCACCGGCGCCCCCGCCACCTACGTCCATCCCGGCGAGGCCTCGCACGGCGACCTCGGCATGCTCATCGCCGGCGACGCCGTCCTCGCCCTCTCCTGGTCGGGGGAGACGCGGGAACTCTCGGACCTCGTCGCCCACACCCGCCGCTTCGGCATTCCCCTCGTCGCCATCACCTCCCGCGCCGACAGCACCCTCGCCCGCACCGCCGACGTCGCGCTCGTCCTGCCGGTGGTCGAGGAGGCGTGCCCGAACGGCCTCGCCCCGACCTCCTCCACCACGATCCAGCTCGTCCTCGGCGACGCGCTGGCCATGGCCCTGCTGCGCGCCCACGGCTTCTCCTCCGCCGACTTCCGCGACGTCCACCCCGGCGGCAAGCTCGGCGCGCAGCTGCGATCGGTGGCGGACCTCATGCACCGCGGCGCCGACGTGCCCCGCGTGGCCCGCACCGCCACCCTGCGCGACGCGGTCATCGAGATGACCTCCCGCCGCTTCGGCACGACCGGGATCGTGGACGAGGACGGGGTGCTCGTCGGCATCCTCACGGACGGCGACGTCCGCCGCTCGCTCGGCCTGGATCTCGTCGCGACGCCGGTGGAGCGGGTGATGACGCGGGCGCCGCGGACGGTGCCGCCGGGCATGACCGCCGCGGAGGCGCTGGCGCGGATGAACGAGGCGAAGGTGACCGTGCTGTTCGTGACGGAGCATGGCCGCCCCGTCGGCATCCTGCACGTCCACGACCTGCTGCGGGCGGGCGTGGCGTGAGCGTGGCCGCCCCGGACGCGGTGGTGGAGGTGGGGCCGCCGGACCGGCCGGTGCGGGTGGGCAACGCCCTGCCGCTCGCCGTCATCGCCGGGCCCTGCCAGATGGAGAGCCGGGCGCACGCGCTGGAGACCGCGTCCGCCCTGCGCGACATCGCCGACCGTCTCGGAATCGGGCTGATCTACAAGACCTCCTTCGACAAGGCGAACCGGACGAGCGCCTCCGCGGCGCGCGGCATGGGGCTTGCCGCCGCCCTTCCCGTCTTCGCCGAGATCCGCGAGACCCTCGGCCTTCCCACCCTCACCGACGTGCACGACGCCGGGCAGTGCGCGGCGGTGGCGGAGGCGGTGGACGTCCTCCAGATCCCCGCCTTCCTCTGCCGCCAGACGGACCTGCTGATCGCCGCGGCCGCCACGGGGCGGGCGGTCAACGTGAAGAAGGGCCAGTTCCTCGCGCCGTGGGACATGGCGAACGTGCGGGACAAGCTCCTCTCCGCCGGCAACCCGCGCATGATGCTGACGGAGCGCGGGACGTCCTTCGGCTACAACACCCTCGTCTCGGACCTGCGGGGGCTGCCGATCATGGCGGCCTTCGGGGCGCCGGTGGTGTTCGACGCCACCCATTCGGTGCAGCAGCCCGGCGGCCTCGGCGGCTCCTCCGGCGGGCAGCGGGAGTTCGTGCCGGTGCTGGCGCGCGCCGCCGTGGCGGTGGGTGTGGCGGCGGTGTTCATCGAGACGCATCCGGACCCGGACCGGGCGCCATCGGACGGGCCGAACATGGTGCCGCTGCGGGCGTTCGAGGGGCTGATCGCCGAACTCGTGGCCTTCGACCGGCTGGCGAAGGCGCGCGTCGTGGCGCCGTGACGGGCTTGCCGGGGACGCCCGCCCCGGCGAGGTTCCCGGCATGACCGAACCCCTCCCCCCCGTCCTCCTCGTGGGCTGCGGCAAGATGGGCGGCGCGATGCTGGAGGGCTGGCTCGCCCGCGGCATCCTCCGCGCCGCCGTCATCGAGCCGTCGTCCGGGCCCGCGAAGCCCTTCGCCGGGCGCGCCGAGATCTTCCCGGACCCCGCGGCGCTGCATCCCGGATTCGTGCCGGCGGCCGTCATCCTCGCGATCAAGCCGCAGGAGGCCGCGGCGACCCTGCCGGCCTACACGCGCTTCGCGAGCGGGCCGGGGGGCGGGGCGGTGTTCGTCTCCATCATGGCGGGGCAGACCACCGCGGCCATCGGGGCGCTGCTCGGCGGCACGGGGGCGGTGGTGCGGGCCATGCCGAACACGCCGGCCGCGATCGGCAAGGGATTCACCGTCGCCACCGCCGCGCGCGGCGTCTCGGCCGCGCAGCGGGGCCTCGCGGACGCGCTGCTCTCCGCCACGGGCGAGGTGGCCTGGACGGATTCCGAGAGCCACCTCGACGCCGTCACCGCCGTTTCCGGCGGCGGGCCGGCCTACGTCTTCCTCCTCGCGGAACTGCTGGAGACGGCGGCGGTGGAGCAGGGCATCCCTCCGGACCTCGCCCGCCGCATGGCCCGCGCCACCGTGGCCGGGTCCGGCGCCCTCCTCGCGGCGTCGGAGGAGGACGCGGCGGCGCTGCGGAAGGCCGTCACCTCCCCGAAGGGCACGACGGAGCGGGCGCTGGAGGTGCTGACGGGCAACCACGGCTGGCCGGTCCTCGTGTCCCGGGCCATCGCGGCGGCCACGGCGCGGTCGCGGGAACTCGCGGGGTAGGTGAAAGGCCCCGAAGGGGCCGCACGGTGGCGGAGGCCGCGCCACCGGTCAGGGAACACCACCGGGGGATCACTCCGCCCGCGCGCCGGAGGCGGCGACGACGGGCGCCCAGGCTGCCACCTCGGCGCGCACGAAGGACTGGGCGTCGTCGAGGAACAGGCGGCCGGGCTGGGTCGCCGTCTCGGCGAGGCGGCGGCGGATGGCGGGGGTTTCGAGGGCGCCGCGGATGGCATCGGCCAGCCGTTCCAGCACGGGGCGGGGCGTGCCGGCGGGGGCGGCGATCCCGGCCCAGCCGTCGGCGGTCGCGCCGGGGATGCCGCGCTCGGCGAAGGTCGGCACGTCCGGGAAGTCCGGGACGCGCTCCGGGGAGGACATGGCGAGGGGGCGGACCGAGCCGGCGCGCATCAGCGGAGCGGTGGCGGCCAGCCCGTCCAGCAGCACCGGCACCACGCCGGCCATCACGTCCGTCGCGGCCTGGGCGCCGCCGCGATAGGGGATGTGGGTCAGGCGGGCGCCCGTCGCGGCGGCCAGTCGCAGGCCGAGCAGGTGCGGGACGGAGCCGATGCCGGAGGTCGCGTAGTCCAGCCCGGCGGGGCGGGCGCGGGCCTCCGCCACGGCATCCTCCAGGGACCGCGCGGGGAAGGCGGGGTTCACCGCCAGCACGTAGGGCGTGCCGAACAGCATCGCGACGTGGGCGAAGTCCCGGTCGGCGTCCCAGGCGATGCGGTCGCGGTAGAGGGTGTGGCCGATCGCCATGCCGGAGATGGTGGAGAGGAGGAGGGTGGTGCCGTCCGGCGCGGCCCGCGCCACGAGCCCGGTGCCGAGGGTGGCGCCGGCGCCCGGCCGGTTCTCCGGCACCACGGTGACGCCGAGGCGACGGGACATCTCCTCGGCCACGAGGCGCCCGATCACGTCGGTGGAGCCGCCGGGGGCGAAGGGGATGACGAGGCGGATGGTCGCCGTGCCCTGGGCGCGCGCGAGGCCCGGCAGGGCCAGCGCGGGAAGGAGGAAGGCGGCGCGGCGGCGAAGGGTCACGGGGCGGCTCCGGCGAGGGTCGCGCCGATCCTAGGCCGGGGCCGGAACGCCGTCAGGCCGTCGCGATGCGGTCCGCGACGACGCGCGCGAGTTCGACGGGGGAGACGGGCTTCTCGTAGTGCGGCAGGTGGGCGTAGGCGCGGGGGATGGCGCCGGAGGCGTAGCCGGTGGCCAGCACCACGGGCACGCCGCGGCCGAGCAGCACGTCGGCCAGCGGCCAGACCATGCGGCCGTCCAGGTTCACGTCCAGCACGGCGGCGTCCACGCGCGCATCGGCGACGCCGGCCATGGCGCGCGAGACGCTGGGGAAGGGCCCCACCACCTCCGCCCCGGCGTGGCCGAGGGCGCGCGCGAGGTCGTCGGCGATGAGGAACTCGTCCTCCACCACCAGCACGCGCCGCCCGTCGAGATCCGCGATCGCCGCCCCTGTCATCCGTCCCCGTCCGTCGCCGCCCGCTGCAACGGTAGGACGATCCGGCAGCGGATGCCATCGTTTGTTCTGTCGATGTTCGTGTCCGCGTGGAACTGGTAGGGCAGCGCGCGCTCCAGGAGTTCGCTGCCGTAGCCGCGGCGGGGTGTCCCCCCCGGCATGGCCACGCCGCTCTCGTTCCAGCCGAGCACGAGGCGGTCCCGCGCACCGGCCGCCTCCACCCGCCACGTCACCTCCAGCCGGCCGCCCGGCTGCGCCAGGGCGCCGTGTTTCGCGGCATTCGTGGCGAGTTCGTGCACGGCGAGGGCGACCGCCTGCGCCAGGTCCCCCGGCAGGTCCACCGGTGGGCCGGAGACGGTCACGCGGTCCGGGCCGGCGCCGGCCGCCGCGAGTTCCGCCTCCACGAGGTCGCGCAGCGGCACGGACCAGCGCCCGCTGCGCGCCAGGAAGCCCTGCACCCGGCCCATGGCGACGAGCCGGCCGACGAACACCGCCCGTTCCGGCGTGCCGGGAAGGCTGCGCGCCGCGATGGCCTGCACGACGGCGAGGAGGTTGCGGGTGCGGTGCTGCAGCTCCGCCAGCAGCACCCCCTGCTCCGAATGGAGTCGCTTCAGGTCCTCGATGTCGGTCGTGGTGCCGAACCACTCGAGGATGCCACCCTCCGGCAGGTCGCGCAGAGGGACCGACCGCGTGCGGTGCCAGCGCCACGCCCCGTCGGTCACGCGCCGGACGCGGTATTCCAGGTCCAGCCGGCCGGTCGGGACCGCGTCCCGCATCGCCCGGAGGATCGCGTCGCGGTCGCCCGGATGCGCCGCGTCGAGCCACCCGAGCCCGGTGCTCTCCTCGAAGGTCTGCCCGGTGTAGTCCAGCCATTGCGGCGACGCCCAGATCCAGCGCCCCGCCGCGTCCGCGCGCCAGACGAGCTGGGGGATGGTCTCGACGAGGGTGCGGAAACGGTCCTTCTCCGCCTCCAGCGCCGCGCCGGTGCGCTGGATGTCGGAGATGTCCTGCACGATCCCGCCGATGCGGCGGACCGCCCCGCCGCGCCCGCGGATGGGGAAGCCGGTGTCGCGGAGGTAGGCCACGCCGCCGTCGGAGGGGCGGATGATCCGGTAGTGGGCGACGGCGACCTCCCCGGCGAGGGTGCGGGGCAGGAAGGCGGCGCCCGCCTCCCGATCCTCCGGGTGGACGAGGTCGCGCCAGCGGGACAGGTCGGCCATGACCCGGTCCCGGCCCTCGCCGAACATGCCGTCGAAGGCGGGGGAGAGGTATTCGAGGCGCCGGGTGCGGGCATCGAGGATCCAGAGCACGTCGGCCGAGTTCTCGGCGAAGCCGCGGAACAGTTCCTCGCTCCCCGCGAGGGCGGTCTCGGCGTGGGCGCGCTCCACCGCCTCCCAGAGCCGCTCGGCGACCTCCTCGACGAGGGTCACCTCGGCAGGCGTCCAGGGGCGGGGCACGCCGACGTGCAGGGCGAGGAGGCTGACGAGGACGCCGTCCTTCACGAGGGGCACGGCGACCAGCCCGCGCACGCCGAGGCGATCCCAGGCGCCCGCCCCGTCGGCCGTCGCGGGGTCCGCCCGCGCGTCGGGGACGACGACGGTGCGCCCGTCCAGCAGCCGTCGCAGCATCGTCGTGCCGAAGGCGTCGAGCGGGTGGGGGCCGGCGATGGAGGGGAAGGCGCCGCGGACCCAGTCGCGGTGGATGACGGCGACGCCGCCGGCCACGTCCATGTCGGCCCAGGCCACGCGGTCGAGCACGAGGTGCTCGCCGAGCATCCGGGAGGCGGTGGCGACGATCTCGCCGGTCCGCCGCCGGCTCCGCAGGGCGTCGCCGAGGCGGAGGAGGAAGGCGCCGCGGGTCTCGCTCGCGGCGAGGGCCTCGCCCGCGCGTCGCTCGGCGGTGCGGTCGCGCATGATCTTGAGGAAGCCCCCGGTGCCGCCCTGCCGCAGGGGGGTCATGTGGCCGGAGCCCCAGAAGCGCGTGCCATCGCGGCGGAGGTGCCATCGCTCGTCGGGGGCGCGGCCCTGGTGCAGGGCCGTGCGGCGTTCGACGCCGGGGATGTCGGCGACGAGGTCCTCCGGGGTCCAGAGCACGTCGCCCGAGCGGCCCGCCATCTCCTCCGCCGCCCAGCCCGTCATCGCCGCCGCGCCCGGGCTCCAGCCGGTGACGGTGCCCGCGGGGTCGAAGGTGATGATGGCGTATTCCGTGGCGCTCCCGAGGATCGCGCGCCAGCGCTCCTCGCTCTCGACCTGCGCGATCCGGGATGCTTCCAGCGCGGCGTTGGCGGCGCGGAGGTTATCGGCCATCCCGGTGGCGGCCCGCAGGGCCTGCCGGTCGCCCTCCGCCCCGGCGGCAGCGGCCTCCGCGCGGGCCAGGGCGGCACGGAGCCGCGCGATCTCCGCTCGCAGGATGGGCTCCTCCTTCGCGGCCTGTCCCGTCCCCCCGGTCATGACGACGTCGGACCGGGCGGCGCGGCTTCCATGGGCCGCGTCCGGTCGAACCAGGAGATGACGGGGGGCGGCATCGTATGCTTGAACGGCGCAACGGACCCATGGCTGCAACCGGGAAGCCGCTTCGGCGCGGGGCGCGCGGTTGATCCGGCGCCCCGTCCTGCCATGTTGCGTCCCATGGACGCCTTCACCGCTCCCCACGCCGCCGGGGCCGACGCCGCCCCGGCCCTGCTCGACGCGCTCTGGGCGGTGGTCGCGCGCCACGGCTGGCACGGGACGACCTTCGCCCGGGTCGCCGCGGAGTCCGGCGAGTCCCTCGCGGCCCTGCGGGGACGCTTCGCCACGCCGGTGGACCTGCTGCGGGCCCATGCGCGCGCCGTGGACCGCTTCGTGCTGGAGGGGACGGTGCCGGACTCCACCGCCTCCGCCCGGGACCGGCTGTTCGACCTGCTGATGCGCCGGTTCGACGCGCTGGCGCCGCACCGGGAGGGGGTGCTGCGGCTGCAACGCGACCTGCTGCGCGATCCGATCTCGGCCCTGGCGCTGTCGCCGATCCTCCTCGCCTCCATGGCCTGGACGCTGGAGGGGGCTGGGATCCCCGCCTCGGGGCTCGGCGGCGCGCTGCGGGCGCAGGGGCTGGCGGCGGTATGGATCGCGGTGTCGCGGGACTGGGCGGCCGACGACACGGTGGACCTCGGGGCGACCATGGCGGCGCTCGACCGGGCGCTGGACCGGGCGGAGACGGTGGCGCGGACGCTGCGGCTGGACGGGGGCGACGGCCAGGAGGCCATCTCCGGCGACGTTGCGGCCGAGCCGCCCGTGCCGGCCAACGATGGCGCCGTGCCCGACGCCGGGCCCGTCCCCGCACCGCCGGCCGACGCGCTGGGGCCGGAGAGCCCCGGCGAGGGCCCGGGCACGGCGATCCGCCCGCCCGCCTGATCGCCCGCTTCGATCCTGCCCGCTTCGATCCGGCTTGGACCCGCTTGCGGGAAGCCGGGCGCCCCCCTCATATCCCCGGACGGCCCCGGACGAGGGCCGCAGCCGGAGGCCCCTCATGTCCGATCGCACGAACCTGCCCGACCCCTTCCGCATGTTCTCGGAGATGCGGATCCCCGGCCTCGATCTCGACGCGCTGGCGGCGGCCCAGCGGCGGAACCTGGAGGCGCTGTCGGCCGCCAACCGCGTGGCGCTGGAGGGTGCGCAGGCGGTGGCCAAGCGGCACATGGAGATCCTCCAGCAATCCATGTCGGAGATGACGGACGCCGTCCGCACCGCCTCCGCCACCGACCCGAAGGACGGGGCGGCGAAGCAGGCGGAGATGCTGAAGGGCGCCTATGAACGCGCGGTGGGAAACATGCGCGAGCTGGCCGACCTCATCCAGAAGTCCAATTCCGAGGCGCTGTCGCTCCTCAACCACCGCTTCAAGGAGGCGATGGACGAGGTGGGGACGCTCGTGAAGAAGGGGTAGCGGGGCCGTCCAGGCGCGCCCCGTCCAGCAGGGCGCGCCGGCGGGTCTCGTCGGCCGCGGCGGCGTCGCGCTCGGCGCGGGTGCGGCCGTGGGTCACGCGGTTGGCCGCGGCCCGTGCGTCCGCCGCGGTGCGGGCGCGGGCCTTGCGGGCCCGGTTCAGGTTGACGACCTCGGTCATCCCGGGACAATACCCCTGCGCCGCGACTCCCGCCATGGCGCAGGCCGGGGGCGCGGCCCGATCACGGAGTCGCCGCGATGCCCACCGCCGCCCTCGTCAACATCGCGGTTCTCCTCATCCTGATGATCGTCATCCCCTTCGTCTGGCCGGACACCTATCCGGTGCGGCCCTGGGTGATGATCGCCTTGCTGCTCATCGCCGCGGCGATCGCCCTCGTGGCCGGCGCGAAGTGGCGCCGCCGGGGATGGGACACCGAGGCCAGCCGCAAGATCACCTGACCCGGCTCAGCGGCCGATCGCCTCGTGGGCCGCGAGGCAGGCGGCGTCGAGGATCTGGTTCACCCCCGCGGCGATGGACAGGATCTGCGCGGGCTTCGACAGGCCCATCAGCAGCGGCCCGACGGTGACGGCGCCGGTCAGCTTCGGCACCGCCTTCGTCAGGATGTTCGCGGCGTGCAGGCCCGGCATCACCAGCACGTTGGCCGGGCCGGTGAGGCGGCAGAACGGGTAGAGCGAGCGCAGCGAGGGATCGAGCGCCACGTCGGCCGCCATCTCCCCCTCGTACTCGAAGGACGCTCCGCGGTCGTCGAGGATGTGGACGGCGTCGCGGATCGGGCCGGGGATGGTGCCCCGGGGGTCACCGAAGTTCGAGAAGGAGAGGAAGGCGACACGCGGTTCCAGGCCGAAGCGGCGGGCCTGGGCGGCGGATTGCACGGCGATCTCCGCGAGTGTTTCCGCATCCGGGCGTTCGTGGATGGCGGTGTCGGCGATGAGGACGGTGCCGGCGCGACGGGAGACGAGGAGGGAGAGGCCGAAGAGGGTGCCGGTGCCGCCGGTGGAGGACGGGGCGGGGTCCACCGCGATGGTGATCCCCTTGAGCGAGGCGGAGTAGGAGCGGGTGGTGCCGGTGACCATGGCGTCCGCCTCGCCGGTCGCGACCATGCAGGCGGCGAAGACGTTGCGGTCGAGGTTCACGGCGCGCTGCACGTCGCGGAACAGGAATCCGTCCCGCTGCTTCCGGGCGTAGAGGTAGTCGGCGTATTTCCGGTTGCTGCCGGACATCGCGGCGTTGTGGACCTCGATCCCGTCGGGCATCGGGATGCCGAGGCCGGCGACGACGGCGTTGATCCGCTCCTCCCGCCCGACGAGCACGGGCGTGCCGTAGCCGGCGTTGCGGAAGGCGATGGCGGCGCGGATGGTCTTCTCCTCCTCGCCCTCCGCGAACACCACGCGCTTCGGGTTCTGGCGGACGCGTTCGGTGATCGCTTCGAGCGCGGAGCCGGCGACGTCGAGTTTCTGGGCAAGGGCGCGGGCGTAGGCGTGCAGGTCGGCGATGGGCTTGCGGGCGACGCCCGATTCCATCGCGGCCCTGGCTACGGCGGGGGAAACGCGGGAGATGAGGCGCGGATCGAAGGCGTGGGGGATGATGTAGTCCGGGCCGAAGCGCAGACCGTGGCCGCCGCCGGCGCCGGCGACCTCCTCCGGCACGTCCTCGCGGGCGAGCATCGCGAGGGCTTCCGCGGCGGCGAGCTTCATGGCGTCGTTGATCGTGCTGGCCCGCACGTCGAGCGCGCCGCGGAAGATGAAGGGGAAGCCGAGGACGTTGTTCACCTGGTTCGGGTAGTCGGACCGGCCGGTGGCGATGATGCAGTCGGGGCGGGCGGCGCGGGCCTCCTCCGGCGTGATCTCCGGGTCGGGGTTGGCCATGGCGAAGATGATGGGGCTGGGCGCCATGCTCCGCAGCATCTCGGCGGTGAGGGCGCCCTTCTTCGACAGGCCGTAGAAGATGTCGGCGCCCTCCAGCGCATGCGACAGCGTCCGGGCGGTGGTCTCCACGGCGAAGGAGGACTTCCACTGGTTCATGCCCTCGGTGCGGCCGCGCCACAGCACGCCCTTCGTGTCGCACATGAGGATGTTGGACTGGCGCATGCCCATGGCGCGCGCGAGTTCGGCGCAGGCGATGCCGGCGGCGCCGGCGCCGTTGATGACGAGCTTCGTGTCGCGGATGTCGCGGCCCGTCAGGTGGCAGGCGTTGATCATGCCGGCGGCGGAGACGATGGCGGTGCCGTGCTGGTCGTCGTGGAACACCGGGATGTCCATCAGTTCCCGCAACCGCTGCTCGATGACGAAGCACTCGGGGGCCTTGATGTCCTCCAGGTTGATGCCGCCGAAGGAGGGGGCGAGGTAGCGGACGCAGTTGACGAAGGCGTCCACGTCCTCCGTGTCCACGCAGAGGTCGATGGAATCCACGTCGGCGAAGCGCTTGAAGAGGGCGGCCTTGCCTTCCATCACCGGCTTGCTCGCGAGCGCGCCGAGGTTGCCGAGGCCGAGGACCGCCGTGCCGTTGGAGATGACGGCGACCATGTTGCCCTTCGCGGTGTAGTCGTAGGCGAGCGAGGCGTCGCGGTGGATGTGCAGGCAGGGTTCGGCGACGCCGGGGGAGTAGGCGAGGGAGAGGTCGCGGGCGGTGGAGAGGGGCTTCGTCAGCCGGATCTCCAGCTTGCCGGGTTTTCCTTCCGCGTGGAGGGCGAGGGCTTCCTCGGCGGTGATGCGGGCCGTGCGGCCGTCGGCTCCGGGGGTGCGGCCCACGTCGTCCATTCGTCGTTTCCTCCTCTTGGGGAGCAAGTATGCACCGGGGCGAGTTGCGGCGTGAAGCAGGGGTGAATTGCGGGGCCGGCGCATCGCCCGACCCGGCCGTGGGGCGAAGCGGGCCCTGGGGTGTCCTACGCCGCCATCCTTGCGCGGGCCACGGCGAGGTCGTGATCCATCTGGATGCCGAGCCAGAACTCGGGCGGGTTGCCGAACCGTCGGCCAAGGAGGATCGCGGTGTCGGCGGTGATCGCGCGGGTCCCGTGAAGGATGGCGGTGATCCGGTTCGGTGGCACGCCGATCTCGGCCGCAAGGCGGCGGGCGGACAGGTTCAAGGGCACCATGAACTCCTCCCGAAGCATCTCGCCGGGGGTGACGGACGGGAGCGGCGGGCCGTCGGCGCGGATGTCGGAGAGGTCCACCCGCCCGGCCTCCACGTCCTCCATCGTGAACACGTCGCGATCGGTCATCGTTCCCTCCTCAATGGTAATCCGTGAACTCGACCTCGTGCGCGTCGCCATCACGCCCTATGAAGCAGAGCCGAAACCCGTCGTTGACCCGGATGCTGTGCTGCCCGGCGCGGTCTCCGCGCAACGCTTCGAGGTTGTTGGACGGTGGCGCCCTCAGGTCCCCGAGCGTCGTCGCCCGGTTCAGTTGAACGAGTTTCCGGCGCGTGACGGCGAGCAGGTCGGACGGGACGCCCTTGAGGCGAACGCCCTCCCAGGCCGCGACGGTCGCCTTGCCGCGGAAGGACTTGATCACCGGGCGTTCCTTGCGGGATCACACCCGTTACGTCAAGCGTAACGGCCGATCTTCTCGTGCTGCCCCATCCATCGGCCGGGCGCTTCGCGGGCGGGGAAGGGGCAGGTAGGCTACGCGGCGGATGAACGACCTCTCCACTCCCCCGCCGGACGCCCGCAACGCCACGCCGGCGATGGCGCAGTGGTTCGCGGCGAAGGCGTCGCATCCCGACGCCATGCTGCTGTTCCGGATGGGCGACTTCTACGAGTTGTTCTTCGCCGACGCGGTGACGGCGGCGGAGGCGCTGGGTCTCGCCCTGTCGCACCGCGGCGAGCATGACGGGCGGCCGGTGCCGATGGCCGGCGTGCCGGCGCATGCGGTGGAGGGCTACCTCGCGCGGCTGATCCGGCGGGGGTTCCGGGTCGCGGTCTGCGAGCAGATGGAGACGCCGGAGCAGGCGAAGGCCCGGAAGGCCCCCGCGGTGCGGCGAGAGGTGGTGCGCGTGGTCACGCCCGCCACGGTGACGGAAGAGGCGCTGCTGGATGGCGTGCGCTCGTCCTGGCTGCTGGCGCTGGCGCCGGGCGAGGGCGGGCGGATCGGGGCGGCGTGGCTCGACGTCTCCACCGGCGGGGTCTGCGCGGAGAGCGTGGCGGCGACCGACCTCGGCGCGCTGCTGGCGCGGCTGGAACCGGCGGAAGTGCTGGCGCCGGCGGCGCTCGCGGCGGGCGACGCGCTGACGCCGCTCGGCGGCGTGGTGCGGGAGGAGGTGCCGCCGCGGGATGCCGCCCGCCGGGCCGCCGAGGCCTTCGGGGTGGCGGACCTCTCGGCCTTCGGGGCGTTCTCGGAGGCGGAGGTGGCGGCGCTGGCGATGGCGCTGGACTACGTGCGGACGACGGCCGGGGGCGCCCTGCCCCGCCTCGCGCCGCCGGAGCCGCGGGGGGGCGAGGGGACGCTGCGGATGGACGGGGCGACGCGGCGGTCGCTCGACATCCTGCGGGCGGAGCGGGGGGGGAAGGACTGCCTTCTGGCCGCGGTGGATCGGACGCTGACGGCGCCGGGGGCGCGGGAGCTGGCGTCGCGGCTGGCCTCGCCGCTCGCGGACCTGGCGGCGATCGGGGCGCGGCACGATGCGGTGGCGGCGTTGGCCGCGCGGCCGTTGTTGCGCGGGGGGTTGCGGGAGGCGCTGCGGGGGGCGCCGGACATGGCGCGGGCGCTGGCGCGGCTGTCGGTGGAGCGGTTCGCGCCGCGCGACCTCTCGGCGATCCGGGACGGGCTGGCGCGGGCGGAGACGATGCGGGGGGCGCTGGAGGGCGACACGGACGGCCCCTCCGACCTTCCCCCGGCGCTCGGGCGGGCGGTGGGGGCGCTGGTCCCCTCCCCTTCCCCGCGGGTCGAACTCGCCCGGGCGCTGGCCGCCGAACTGCCGGCGCGGGTGGAGGATGGCGGCGTGGTCGGGCCGGGCTACGACGGCGAACTCGACGCGCTGCGGCGGCTGCGGGACGACGCGCGGGGGGCGATCCTCTCGCTCCAGATGGATCTGGCCCAGGCGTGGGGGGTGGCCTCCCTCAAGATCCGGCATCATCAGCAGCTCGGCTTCCTCGCGGAGGTGCCGGCGGCGGCGGGGGAGACGCTGCTGCGGCAGGCGCGCGGGCCCGGGCCGACGGCGCCGATCCACCGCCAGACGATGGCGAACGCCCACCGCTTCACCTGCGAGGCGCTGGCGGGACTGGACAAGCGCCTGTCCGACGCGCGGGACGACGCGGCGCGGCGGGAGACGGTCGTGGTCCGGCATCTGCGCCGGCTCTGCCTCGATGCGGGCGGCGCCATCGCGGAGGCGGCGAAGGCGGTGGCGGAGCTCGATGTCCACGCCGCCGCGGCGGACCTCGCGGCCTCCGGCGGCTGGTGCCGGCCGGTGATGGTGGAGCGGCCGGACTTCCGGATCGTCGCCGGGCGTCATCCGGTGGTGGAGGCGGCGCTGCGGCGGACGCGCGGGCCGGCCTTCGTGCCGAACGACGCGGACCTGTCGCCGGGACGCCGGCTCTGCCTTCTCACCGGGCCGAACATGGCGGGCAAGTCCACCTACCTCCGCCAGAACGCGCTGATGGTGATCCTCGCCCAGGCCGGCCTCTACGTGCCCGCCGAGGCCGCCCGGATCGGGTTGGTGGACCGGCTGTTCTCGCGCGTCGGCACGGCGGACGACATCGCGGGCGGGCGATCCACCTTCATGGTCGAGATGACCGAGACCGCCGCGGTGCTGAACGCCGCGGGGCCGCGGTCCTTCGTCGTGCTGGACGAGGTGGGGCGGGGGACGGCGACCTGGGACGGCTTGGCCATCGCCTGGGCCGTGCTGGAGGCGCTGCACGACCGGCTGCGGCCCCGCACGGTCTTCGCCACCCACTTCCACGAACTCACCGGCCTCGCGGCGAAGCTGCCGGAGGTGTCTCCCGCCACGATGACGGTGCGGGAGCACCGCGGCGCCGTGGTCTTCCAGCACCTCGTCGCGCCCGGGTCGTCCGAGCGCTCCTGGGGCCTGCACGTCGCGCGGCTGGCGGGGGTGCCGCGGGAGGTGGTGGGGCGGGCGGAGACGGTCCTCGCCGCGCTGGAGCAACGGGCCCGCGGGCTGGACCCGCTGTCGGGCGAACTGCCCCTGTTCGCCGCGCCGGCAGTCGGGGCGGCGGCGCCCGCGGCGGACGACCCGCTGCGCGCGGCGCTGGCGGCCCTCGACCCGGATTCCATGGCGCCGAGGGACGCCCTGGAGGCGCTTTATCGTCTCAAGATGACGATCAATCTCGATGACGCCGTTGTTGCGGCCCCGCGACACCCCTTATCTTCCGAAGGATGATGAGTCCCGGCCTCGGCCTCGCCGAGAGCAACCTGCCCTACGGGGCGGGATGGAAGCCTGCCCTCGGGGGTGACCTCGACGCACTCCTCGACGTGCCGTCGCGCGACGCCGCGCTCGGCATCCTCCGCCGCCATCTCGGCCGCATCCAGGGACAGATGCAGGAGGCGTTCGAGGCGCGGAACCTCGCCGGCCTCGCCGCGGCGCGCGCGCTGGCGGAGGCGATGGACGGGCTGATCGCCGGCATCCACCGCTACTCCCTCGCCGTCACGGCGCCGGCGAACGGGGCGACGGAGCCTTTCGCGCTCGCGGCGACCGGCGGCTACGGGCGCGGGGTGCTGGCGCCGTTCTCCGACGTGGACCTGCTGTTCGTGTCCGACGCCCCGCTCGGCCCGAACGGCCGGCGCGCCATCGAGTTCATGCTCTACCTGCTCTGGGACCTCGGGGTGAAGGT
>CAXVWQ010000257.1:0-6279 GCA_964263755.1 Roseomonas sp.
GCGGTCCAGGGGGCCGTTGCCCCCTGGTGGGTGGAGGGTCCGGGAGGAGGGCAAAGCCCTTCTCCCGGCCAACAGGCGCACCCTCCGAGAAGGTCAGGAGAAGCGCAGGTCGGTATCAGAACGCCCCGACCGCCGCCTCGCCCGAGCGGACCGCCGCGTCCAGCGTCGCGGGCAGCACCGGCTCCATCCAATCGCCGGCCAGGGCCAGGTTCCGCATCGGCCGCGCGGCCGGCGGCGGCGGCGCGCCGGGGCGGTGGCGCGGCGTGGCGCGGCGTTCCTTCACGGCGCGGCAGGGGGGCGGCGCCTCCGGCCAGTCGCCGGGGAGGGCGAAGGCGCGGGCGAGGGCCCGGATCTCCCCCCAGGCGCGGGGGGCGAGGTCGTCCGTCGCCTCGCGCGCCTCGGCGTCCGCCGCGCTCACCGTCACGGCGACGCCGTCGGGGCGCACCAGCACCCACTGGCACAGGCCGCCGAGGAGGCCGAGGAAGCGGACCGGCCCCTCTCCCGTCCGGTCGAAGTGCAGGTTGAGGATGGGGGCGTGGTCGGCCGGCACGGACAGGCCGGGGATGAGGCGCGCGGCTTCCCAGGGTGGCAGGGCGAGCACCACGGCGTCGCCGGGCGGGAGGGGCACGGTGGCGTCGCCGAAGGCCAGCGCCATCGCGGCGCCGTCCGCCGCCTCCACCCCCCGCAGCCGCGCGCCGAGGCGGACCGTGCCGCCGCGCGCGCGCACGGCCGCGACGGCGGGTTCCACCATGTCCGGCCCCAGCCCGTGCCGCGCCACGAACAGCCGCGCCGCGCCCGGGGCGCCGACCCGGCGCAGCACCGCCGCCAGACGGTGCGAGGACGCCTCCCCGACCGGCGTGTTCAGCGCGGCGACGACGAGGGGCTCGACGAAACCGCGGAGGAAGGCGGGGTGCGCCGCGAGCGCCGCGCCGACGGAACGGTCCGCGCCCACGGTGGTTCCCAGCAGCGCCGCCACGCCGCGCGCCGAGACACCCGGCGGTCGGCGGTCCGCCCGCCACCAGCCGAGGGGCGAGAGCGCCACGCGCCGCGCCGTGCCGTCCGCGAGGTCCAGCACCGGCAGCCCGTCCGGCTCCGGCTCCAGCCAGCCGTCGCGGGCGCCGACGTTCCGCAGGAAGCGCATCGCCGCCCGGTTGGCGCCGAGGAGGGCGTGGGTGCCGTTGTCCGTCCCGTCGGCCAGGGCCCGCGCCCGCCCACCGGGCGTCGCCGCCTCGTAGAGCGTGACCGACCAGCCCGCGCGTTGCGCCGCGAGGGCGGCCGATAGGCCGGCGATCCCGGCGCCGACGACGTGAAGTCCTGGCATGGCGGCGCGGTGTGCCACGGCCGCGCCGCGGTGTCGCGGGTGGGACCGGCTCAGGCGGCGAAGAGGTCGTCGAGTTCGCGATGGTCCGGCAGGTCCGTCCGAACGGGGCGGCCGGCGCGGAGCACGACGCGCTCGCCCCGGCGGCGGGACAGCATCTCGTCCATCGTGCGGGCGCGGAGGAGGACGAGGTCGGCCGCGGCGCCGACGCGGAGGCGCCCGTGGCCGGGCATCCGCATCACGTCGGCGGGGCGGGCGGTGACGGCGGCGGACCAGTCGGCGTGGGGGGTGTCGAGATGGGCGATGCGGACCGCCTCGCCGAAGGTCTCCAGCGCGTCGTGGTCGCCGTAGCCGAAGAACGGGTCGCGGCAGTTGTCGCCGCCGATGAGGACCGTGATCCCCCGGGCGCGGAGCTCGTGGAGGAGGGTGACGCCGCGCCAGCGCGGGGTGCGGCCGGCGACGCGGTCCTGGAGGTAGAGGTTCACCGGGGGAAGGGAGACGATGGCGATCCGCGCCTCGGCGACGAGGTCCATCACGCGGTCCCCGACGTCCGGTTCCTGCACCGCGAGGGAGCAGCAGTGGCCGCAGGTGACGCGCCCCTCCCAGCCGTGGCGGATCGCGGCGCGGGCGACGGGGCCGAGGGTGGCGGCGGCGGGGTCGCCGCTCTCGTCCACGTGCAGGTCCACGTCGAGGTCATGTCGGTTCGCCAGCGCGAACAGCGCGTCGAGGGCGGCATCCACCGCCGCCTCGTCCGCGTCCGGCAGGCGCGTGCCGCCGCCGAGCAGACCGCCGACGGCGGCGATCCGGGCGACCAGCGCCTCGCCCTCCGGCAGGGCGTAGGTGCCGATCGGGATCATCCCGACGCCCTGGAGGCTGACCCGTCCCCGCCATTCCTCCCGCAATTCGGAGAAAACCGGCCAGGTGATCGCGGCCTGCGGGCCCTGGCTGTCGAGGTGGGTGCGGACCGCGACCGTCCCGTGCGCCTCCGCGCAGCGCAGCCCGAAGGTGAAGCGGCGTCGCACGTCCGCCGCCGACCAGTTCGCGGCGCGGTCCGCCGCGACGGCGCGGACGGCGGCGGGGTGCGTGCCGTCCGGGTTGCGGGCGCGCGGCAGGATGTGGCCCTTGTCGAGATGCGCGTGCGGCTCGACGAAGCCGGGCCAGACGAGGCCGCCGTCGAGGTCCACCGCTCCGGGCGGGGCGGACGGCGCGACGGGGGTGATCGCGGCGATCCGGCCGTCGGCGATCGCGATGTCGGCGCGGACCAGCCCGTCGGCGTCCGCAGGGCCGACGGGGGTGTCCAGCAGCACCGCCGGCACCGTCGCGCGGTGCAGGAGCATCGCCCCACCCGACGGCAGGGGAGGGAAGCCCGTCAGGTGGGGGAGCCCCTCACGAAGCGCAGGGAATAGGCCCGCGTCACGTCCAACCCCGGAGGCAGCGTGCCGGATTCCACCATGCTGTCGTAGAAGGACCGCCAGCGCTCCTCCGTCATCGCGCCGATGCCGAGGCGGGCCGCGTCGCCGCCGTCCACGAGCGACCCGTCGCGCATGGATTCTCGGGCGAAGGCGATCTTCGGGTCGTCCATGTCGGGGTTCGCCGCCTTGATGAGGCGGTTCGCGGGTTCCGGATCGTCGCGCAGGTAGCTCTTCCAGCCCCTGGCGATGGCGTCCAGCACGCGGCCGATCAGGTCGGGCCGTTCGTCGAGCATCCGGCGCGTGACGGTCATCGTCGACTGGTAATCGGCCCACCCGTAATCCGCGAGGTGGTGGATCACCGGCTCCACCCCCTGCCGCCGCGCGTCCAGCGGCTCGCTCGTGGACAGGCCCTGCACGGACATCTGCCGGTTCACGAGGAAGGGCGCGAGGGAGAAGGTGTAGGGGCGGATCTGCTCGTCGGTGAAGCCGTGCTTCGTCCGCAGCCAGGGCCAGTAGGTCGTCCGCCCGACGGCGGCGACGAGGATCGGCTTGCCCCGCAGGTCCGGCAGCCGGTCGTGGCCGACGCCGGGGTGCGAGAGCAGCACCCGCGTGTCCCGCTGGAAGGTGGTGGAGACGACCACGGCCGGCAGGTCGCCGCGCACGTAGTTCAGTCCGGTGAAGGCGGTGCCGGTGCCCATCTGCACGCGACCCGCCAGCAGCAGCGCGTTGCTGTCGAGTTGCGGCCCGCCCATGCGGACCTCCGCGTCCACGCCGGCGTCGCGGTAGTAGCCGTTGGCGAGCGCCTGGTAGAGGCCGCCATGTTCCGCCTGGGCGCGCCAGCCGGTCTGGATGACGAACTTCTCCGGACCCTGCGCGCGCGGGAAGCGCAGCACGACGGGCGCGGCGAGGGCGGCGCCGATCAGGGCACGACGGGACGCGTTCATGCCGCCTTCTCCTGGCCCGCGGACGCGATGCTCCGGTCCTTCCACCACCCCGTCGCCCCGAACTTCGCGCCCGCGGAGGCCGATACCGAGGCCGCATCCACCGCCAGCTTGCCGGGGTTCATCAGGTCGTAGGGGTCCATGCTCCGCTTGAAGGCGATCTCGATGTCGTCCACCGGCTTCATGCCGTTCTCGCGGACGAGGAAGGTGTGGTTGTTCGCGGCGAAGGCGCCGTCGTCCTGCATCCCCGCCGTCACCGCCGCCAGCCCCTCGTCGCCCGCGTAGGGGAAGACCGGGGAGCCCTGGAAGGACACGCGGCCGCCGATGCGCTTCGATTCGAAGTGGAACGGGCCGACGTCGCGGAAGCGCTCCACCGAGCGGGCGACGGCGCCGACGAGGTCGGGATCGGTGTAGAGGCCGACGCAGGACACCTGCGTCCGGTCCCCCTTGTTCACCTGCAGCCGCGTGTGCCCCCAGGCGAACTCGTAGGCCGGGGCGCCGTAAGGTCCCTGTCCCTCGGGCGCCGCGGAGGTGACCGTGCCGCCGTGCTCTCGCACCAGCACCTCGAAACTCTCCATGAAATCCGACGCGATCATGCAGAGCGCCAGCGCCTCGCCCTCCCGGATCGCCGGCGCCAGCGCCGCCATCATCCTCGGCAAGGGCCATTGGTGCAGGGACACGAGCTTCTTCACGATCCCGTCCGCCACCGTCAGCGCGTGCCCGAAGCGCACGCAGTCCATGAACTGCGAAAAGCACACGGTCACGTCCGTCCAGGCCCAGGCCGGGGCGAGCGGCATCTCGATCTCCAGCATGATCCCGTTCGCGCCGTAGGCGTGGTGCGGCAGGTTCACGTCGGCGCCGCGGAGTTCGATCACCCGCGGCTCCTCCTCCACGGAGACGATCTGCATCCCGAGGATGTTCCCGGTGTCGCGCAGGATGCCGTAGGTGCAGGAACCCACGCCCGCGTGCCCGCCGCCGATGTAGCCGCCGAGGGTGGAGACGCGCTTGGTGGAGGGATGCATCCGCATTTCCCACCCGGTCGGGCGGGTGGCCGCGTCCACGTCCACGAGCCGCGCGCCGCATTCCGCGCGCACCTTGCGGTCGCGGGTCCACAGCACGCGGTCCAGCCGCGTCAGGTCCAGCACCGCCCCGCCCTGGAGCGGGATGCCCTGCCCGAAATTGGCCGACCCGCCGCCGCGCGCGATGAGCGGCATCCTCGCCCGCGCCGCCGCGGCGGCGATCCGCATCACGTCGTCGCGGTCCCGAGGGGTGAGGATCACGTCGGCGGAGCGGTCCTTCGCCTCGCGCTTGAGGACGGGGGAGAACGCCCCGCTCATGTCGCGGCTCTTCAGGATCACCTGGGCGCGGTCGGTCGTGGCCGGCACGTCGCCGATGAGGTTCAGGAACTCGGGAAGGCGGGGATGAGCCATGGGGATTCCGTCCGGATGGGCACCGGGTGCGGCGCAGCATCGCGGCCCGCCGCGCCGCTCGGGAAGCATCAAGAAACGCCTGGGCCGTTGCCTTCCGCGCAGCACCACCGCACCCTCCGCCGATGCGGACCCTCCACGCCCGGATGCTGCGCTACCTCGACGAGGTGGCGCGCGCCGGCTCCATCCGGAAGGCGGCGGCACGGCTGAACGTCGCGGCCTCCTCCATCAACCGTCAGATCCTCGCCCTGGAGAAGGAGGCGGGCACGCCCTTGTTCGAACGCCTGCCGAACCGGCTGCGGATGACCGCGGCGGGCGAAACCCTCCTCGCCCACGTCCGCCGCACCCTGAGCGATTTCGAGCGCACCCAGTCCTACCTGGAGGACCTGCGCGGCGCCCGCCGCGGCGAGGTGACCGTCGCCATCATGGGCGGCCTCGGCTCCGACCTCCTGGCCCAGGCGACCACCGCGTTCCGCGAACGCCGCCCCGGCGTGAAGCTCATCTTCCACCGCTTCAACCTGCCGGAAACGCTCGCCGCCGTGCGGGAAGGCCACGCCGACCTCGGCCTCGCCTTCGGGACGGAGGGCGAGGCGGGACTCCGCTCCCTCCTCGCGGTGGAATGCCCCGTTGGCGCCGTGATGTCGCCGCGCCATCCCCTGTCGCGCCGCGCCTCCGTCCGCCTCGGCGAACTCCTCTCCCACCGCCTCATCCTCCCCGCGGCGAACATGTCGCTCCGCCCCGTGGTGGACGCCGCCTTCGCCCGCGGCGGCCTCGCGCCCGATGCCCTGGTGGAGGCGAACGAGGTCGAACTGATGAAGCGCCTCGCCGTGCTCGACGGCGGCGTCACCCTCCTCAACCGTCTGAACATCGAACCGGAGCGCGGCCGCGGCGAACTCGTCTTCGTCCCCCTCTCCGACCGCACCCTGCCGGTGCAGACCCTTCGCCTGTTTGAGGCCGAACGCCGCGCCCCGAGCGTGCCGGCCGCGGTCTTCGCCGAAACCCTCGCCCGCGTCGTCGGCGAAGCCGCCCCCGGCCGCCCGGCACGGGAGCCCGAGCCGCAGGTCGGCGCCTGACCTGTCCGGGGGTGGCGCCGGTTGGGGGGGGGGGGGGGGGGGGGGGGGGGGGGGGGGGGGGGGGGGGGGGGGCGGGGGGGCGGGGGCGGCGGGGCGGCGCGGGGGCGG
>CAXVWQ010000258.1:0-5594 GCA_964263755.1 Roseomonas sp.
AAGAGATGTCCCCGTTCGGAGGATGGTCCCTACGCGGCGCAAGCGCGCGTAGGGACCATCCTCCGAACGGGGACGTTTTACGAAGGGGGTCCAGGGGCCCCCGCGAAGCAGTGCTTCGCGCCTGGCGGATGGAGGTCTGGAGGAAGGCAGCGCCTTCCTCCAGGGCCACAGGCACGCCCTCCGGAAAGGTCCCGAGAGGGGCGAGCCGAGGCCGCTCAGCCGCGCCGGGCGCGTTGCGGCAGGGGCAGCGGGGCGGGGCGGATCGCTCGTTGACGGCCCGGTCGGCCGGCGTCGCCCTGTTCCGCGACGCGGGCGCGGGAGGGAAGGGCGAGGGTGCGCGGCTCCAGGCCCGGAATGCCGCGGCCGATGGGGCGGGAGGCGACGGTGCGGAGTTCGCGCGGGGCGACGGGCCGGGGCTCGACCTCGCGCGGCGCCGGGCGGGCGGCCATCCGGGGCTCGCGGGCGGACGGGGGCACCGCCGCCTCGGCGCGGCTGAGGAAGGACGGGGTGAAGGCGCGTTCGCGGACCATCGCCACGGGCGGGGCGGACGGGGCGAAGGAGCGGGACGGGGCGACGCCGAGGCGGGCGAAGGCGTCGTCCAGCAGCATCGCGGCGTGGCCGTCGCGCTCCACCCAGGAGTTGCCGCCGAACACCGCGGCGAAGACGCGCTGGTTGGAGCGCTGGGCGGAGACGACGTTGTTGAAGCCGGAGGCGTTGATGTAGCCGGTCTTGATGCCGTCCACGCCCTCGACCTCGCCGATCATGCGGTTGTGGGAGCGGAAGGACCATTGGCCGACGCGGGCCTGGGCGTTGCCGAAGAAGTGCCAGCGATCGGGGAAATCGAGGTGGAGGCGGCGGCCGAGGGTGGCCATGTCGCGGGCGGTGGTGGTCTGGTCCCAGTCCGGGAGGCCGGAGGCGTTGCGGAAGGTGGTCCGGGTCATGCCGAGTTCGCGGGCGCGGTAGGTCATGACCTGGGCAAAGCGTTGTTCGTCGCCCGCCAGGAGTTCGCCGACGGCGACGGCGACGTCATTCGCGGACTTCATGACGAGGGCGTAGATCGCCACCTCGACGGAGACGGACATGCCCGGCGGGAGGCCGAGCTTGGAGGGCATCCGCGAGGCGGCCTCGGCGGACATGGGAACCCGGGTCTCCATGGAGACCCGGCGATCGCGCAGCGCCTCGAACAGCATGTAGAGGGTCATCATCTTCGTGAGCGAGGCGGGGTAGCGGGGCTCGTCCGGGTTGGCGGCGGAGAGGACGTTGCCGCGGGCGTCGGTGACGATGGAGGCGTAGCGGTCGGAGCCGATCTGGGCGGCGGCGGGGCCCGCGAGGGCCAGCGTTCCGAAGGCGGCCGCGCAGAAGGCGGTCAGGCCGCGACGCAGGACTCGACGCATGGTCACGCTTCCCCTGTTTTGCCGCCGCGGCGGCGAGGCGGCCCGGCCGGATGTCCGGCCGGGCAGGATGGACGGCCCCCCAGCCGTTGGTCCCGGGGGGAGATTACGGGTTCGCGAGGTCCGGTGTCCACGGAAACACGTCGGGAACCCGCGGAGGTCGTGGAACGATATCAGGGGTTTCGTTGACGAAACGTGAATCGACGGGGTCATGGTGCAGTGCACAAAAATCTCTGGACAGGACATGGAACGCCCCGTAGAAACCGCCATGTTGCATCGCAGCATGGCCGCACCGGGAGGTTCCGGGCCGGCCGGCCCGAACCCAGCCAGGAAGAACAAGATGTCCGACGCCCCGAAGATCGCCCGCCTCGCCACCGAGACGATGCAGGCCGCGACCGCCAACGCCCAGTCCTTCGCCGAGACCTTCTCCGCCCAGGGCACCACCCAGGCCCGCGCCGCCGCCGAGAAGGGCATGGAGCAGTTCACGAAGGCCGCCGAGGGCTCCTTCAAGGCCGCCGAGGAGTTCGCCGAGTTCTCCCGCGGCAACGCCGAGATCCTGACGAACGTCGCCCAGACCTGGTTCACCGGCTCGCAGGACCTGACGCGTCAGGCCTTCGCGATGGTGCAGGCCCTGACCGACCACGCCCTCGAAGGCGCCCGCGCCCTGTCCGGCGTGAAGTCCCTCAAGGAGGCGGCCGAGGTCCAGGCGACCTACGCCCGCGGCGCGCTCGACCGCGTGATGACCGAGACGGCGAAGCTGCAGGAGAACTCCTTCAAGCTCGCCGAGCAGGTCTCCGCCCCGGTCGCCGCCCGCGTGAAGGTGGCGATGGACAAGGCGGCCCGCCCGATCGCGGCCTGAGCCCGAAGCCCCGGCCCGATCCGGCCGGGGGATTTCCCCCGGTCCGAACAGGCCCTGCTCCCCCTGCCCCCTCGGGCAGGTGGGGCGGGGCCTTTTTCGTTCCCATCTGCCGCGGCGGGATGGGGGGCGGACGGGTGCTTCGCGGAACGGATGACGGTTCGGGGGCCGGTGGCCCTTCACCTGACGCCCGCCGTGCCGATATCCTGCCGCGAGACAAGGGCGACGCGAGCCGCCCGGCCGGGACCGGCCGACGGAACGACGGGCTGGGGAATGATGAGCTTGCGATGAGGGCGTGCGGGACAGAGGGGCGGGCCGGGCCCGCGGAGGACGAGCCTCCCGGGCGCGGCGGCGGCAACGGCGGCAACGACCGTGGTGGCCGCGTCGGCGGCGGCACGGGCGGGGATTCGCCCAATACCGGCGTGGTCGTGAAGGCGCGGCCGAAGACCCGCAAGCCGACGATGTACAAGGTGCTGATGCTGAACGACGACTACACGCCGATGGAGTTCGTGGTGCACGTGCTGGAACGCTTCTTCCAGAAGACGCGGGACGAGGCGACGCGGATCATGCTGCACGTCCACCGCCGCGGCGTCGGGGTGTGCGGCGTCTTCACCTACGAGGTGGCGGAGACGAAGGTGACGCAGGTGATGGACCTGGCGCGCCAGAACCAGCACCCTCTCCAGTGCACCATCGAGAAAGAGTGAGTTCGGGAAGGAAGCGCGCGGCATGAAGCGGAACCTGTGACGACGTTTTCCGTTGCAGGATGGGTTTGATGGCTTGGCGTTAGTGGAATGGTGATGCGGCCGCCGCGAGCATGGCGCCCACGGGGGTGTCTGCGGGGGTGGACCTGGTGGGCCGCAAGTCCTTGAGGGAGCGTTCGCCGATGTTGTCCCGCAATCTCGAACAGACCCTCCATCGTGCCCTCGGGCTCGCGAGCGAGCGCAAGCACGAGTACGCCACGCTGGAGCACCTGCTGCTCTCGCTCGCGGAGGATACCGACGCGACCACCGTCCTCCGCGCCTGCGGGGTGGACGTGGACAAGCTCAAGCGCGACCTCGGCGAGTTCCTCGACAAGGATCTCGCCGGGCTGGTGACCGACCGTGGGGGCGATCCCAAGCCCACCGCCGGGTTCCAGCGGGTGGTGCAGCGCGCGGCAATCCACGTGCAGTCCTCCGGGCGGGACGAGGTCACGGGGGCCAACGTCCTCGTCGCCCTGTTCTCCGAACGGGAGAGCCACGCGGTCTACTTCCTGCAACTGCAGGACATGACTCGGCTGGACGCGGTGAACTTCATCTCCCACGGCATCGCCAAGGCGCCGGGCCGTTCGGCCACGCGGCCGGTGGCGGGCCAGGGCGGCGGCAAGAACGAGGACGGCGAGGAGGGCGGCGGGCGCGAGGAGCGGCGCGAGGGCAATTCCAAGCGCGGCGGCGACGCCCTGACGAACTACTGCGTCAACCTCAACAAGAAGGCGATCGCCGGGAAGGTGGACCCGCTCATCGGGCGGGATTCCGAGATCGAGCGGACGATCCAGATCCTCTGCCGTCGCACGAAGAACAACCCGCTCTACGTCGGCGACCCCGGCGTCGGAAAGACCGCGATCGCGGAGGGGCTGGCGAAGCGCATCGTCGAGGAGGACGTTCCGGAGGTCCTGCTCAAGTCCACGATCTTCGCGCTCGACATGGGTTCGCTCCTGGCCGGCACGCGCTACCGCGGCGATTTCGAGGAACGGCTGAAGGCGGTGGTGTCCGAGCTGGAGGCGCAGCCCGGCTCCATCCTGTTCATCGACGAGATCCACACGGTGATCGGTGCCGGCGCGACCTCGGGCGGGGCGATGGACGCGTCGAACCTGCTCAAGCCGGCGCTGGCCCAGGGCACGCTGCGCTGCATCGGCTCCACCACCTACAAGGAGTTCCGGCAGCACTTCGAGAAGGACCGGGCCCTCGTCCGGCGCTTCCAGAAGATCGACGTGAACGAGCCGTCGGTGGAGGACGCGGTGAAGATCCTCACCGGCCTCAAGACCACCTACGAGAAGCACCACAAGGTCCGTTACTCGACGGAGGCGATCCGCGCGGCGGTCGAACTCTCCGCGAAGTACATCCACGACCGCAAGCTGCCGGACAAGGCGATCGACGTGATCGACGAGGTCGGGGCGTCGCGGATGCTGTTGCCGGAGGGCAAGCGGCGGAAGAACGTGACCTTGCAGGACGTGGAGAACATCGTCGCGAAGATCGCGCGCATCCCACCCAAATCCGTGTCGTCGGACGACAAGGAGACGCTGAAAAACCTCGAGCGCGACCTGAAGTCCATGGTGTTCGGGCAGGACTTCGCCATCGGGGCGCTCGCCGCCGCGATCAAGCTGTCCCGCGCGGGGCTGCGGGAGCCGGAGAAGCCGATCGGCAACTACCTGTTCTCCGGCCCGACCGGCGTCGGCAAGACGGAGGTGGCGAAGCAGCTCGCCAAGACGCTCGGCATCGAACTCATCCGCTTCGACATGTCGGAGTACATGGAGCGGCACTCCATCTCGCGGCTCATCGGCGCGCCGCCGGGCTACGTCGGCTTCGACCAGGGCGGGTTGCTGACCGATTCCATCGACCAGCACCCGCACGCGGTGCTGTTGCTGGACGAGATCGAGAAGGCGCACCAGGACCTCTACAACATCCTGTTGCAGGTGATGGATCACGGGAAGCTCACGGACCACAACGGCAAGACCGTGGACTTCCGCAACGTCATCCTCATCATGACGACGAACGCGGGCGCGGCCGACATGGCGAAGGCGGCGATCGGCTTCGGTCGCGCGGCGCGGGTCGGCGAGGACGAGGAGGCGGTGAAGAAGCTCTTCACGCCGGAGTTCCGCAACCGCCTCGACGCCATCGTTCCCTTCGCGGGGCTGACGCAGGAGATCGTGGCGAGCGTCGTGGAGAAGTTCGTCATGCAGCTGGAGGCCCAGTTGGCCGACCGTAACGTGACGATCGAGCTGTCCTCCGCGGCGAAGGAATGGCTCGCGGAGAAGGGCTACGATCCGTTGTATGGCGCCAGGCCGCTGGCGCGGGTGATCCAGGAGCACGTGAAGAAGCCGCTCGCGGAGGAGCTGCTCTTCGGCAAGCTCGTGAAGGGCGGGGCGGTGAAGGTCGGGCTGAAGGAGGGCGCGCTCACCTTCGACGTGGCCGAGGCGCCGCCGCCGGCGCTGCCGAAGCCGGCCGAGGGCGACGGCGGGGACGGCGAGGCCGAGCGGGAGAACGAGACCGCGGGCTGACCGGCCCGCGGGCGGGGCGAGGGCATGGGGCGGCTCACGGCGCTGCTGGATGGCTGGAACGGTGCCATCATCCTGCTCGTCGTGGTCCTCATGG
>CAXVWQ010000259.1:0-5404 GCA_964263755.1 Roseomonas sp.
CGCCCTGCCCCGGCGCCCCGTGTACGACTGGCCCGGCGGCAAGCGGCTGGCGGTCTATATCGGCCTCAACCTGGAGCATTTCGCGTTCGGCGAGGGGCTGGGCGCGGAACTTGCCCCCGGCGCCGCCTCGGGCGTCGGCCCGCATCCCGACATCCTGAACCACGCGTGGCGCGACTACGGCAACCGCGTGGGGGCGTGGCGGCTGATCGAGTTGCTCGACGAGCTGTCGCTGCCCTGCACCGTGCTGCTGAACGCCGCGATGTGCGACCACGCGCCCGCCCTGGTGGCCGCGCACCGGGACCGCGGCGACGAGATCGCCGGCCACGGGCGCACCAACAGCGAACGCCAGGGGGTGCTGATCGAGGCCGCCGAACGCGCGCTGATCGAGGAGGCGACGGCGGCGATCCGGGCCCACGAGGGCGCGCCGCCCCGGGGGTGGCTGTCCCCCTGGATCTCCGAGAGCGCCACCACCCCCGACCTGCTGGCGGAAGCCGGGTATCGCTACACCCTCAACTGGTGCGCCGACGACCAGCCGGTCTGGCACCGCACCCGCGCCGGGCGGCTGCTGGCGGTGCCCTACCCGCAGGAGGTGAACGACATCCCCTCCATCATCGCGCGCAAGGACGGGGCGGAGGCCTTCGCCGACATGATCGTCGCGGATTTCGAGGAGCGGCTGCGCCAGGTGCGCGACGGGGTCGCCCAGGTGATGGGCATCGCGCTGCACCCCTACATCGTCGGCCAGCCCTACCGGATGCGGGCGCTGCGACGGGCGCTGGAACACGTCGCCGCGCGGCGGGAGGAGGTGTGGGTCTGCACCGCCGGGGCGGTGTTCGACCACGTCGCGGGGCTGCCCGAGGGCAGCATCCCCTGACATCACGGTGGCGGTTCTCGTTTCGCGTGGGCGCGGGGGAGGCGCCCGACCGCCCGCCGGAGTGACCACCGGGGCGGCGGGCGATCCCGGAGGCGCCATCCCGCACGCGAGGAGTTCGGCCGTCACGGAGTAGGCGACCCGCGGAAACCATGGATTCACATCTCGCGCGCAGACTGGCCCCCGTGAGACGTGTGATCGCATCAGCGGTCGCGGTCATGAGGTCCAGGATGGCTCGGAGATCGCGCGCATGGCAGGTTGGACCACGCTGTTCCGGGGAGAAGCCCGCGCGTTGCTGACCTCGCTGAACCGCTCGCTCGCCATCATCGAGTTCGACTCCTGGGGCGGCATCCTCGCCGCCAACGCCAATTTCTGCGCGGCGGTGGGCTACGAGAGGTCCGAGATCGTCGGGCGCCACCACAGCATCTTCGTCGAGCCCGGCTACGCCCGGAGCGACGAGTACCGCGGCTTCTGGGCCCAGCTCGGCCGCGGGCAATTCGACGCCGGGGAATACAAGCGCCTCGGCAAGGGTGGGCGGGAGGTCTGGATCCAGGCCTCCTACAATCCGGTCCCGGGACGCGGTGGTTCCGTGCGCAGGGTGGTGAAGGTCGCGACCGACATCACCCGCGAGAAGATGCGGAACGCGGAGTACGAGGGCAAGGTCGCCGCGATCTCCCGCGTGCAGGCGGTCATCGAGTTCACCACCGGCGGCGAGATCATCGACGCGAACGACGGCTTCCTCCAGGCCGTCGGCTACATCCTCGACGAGATCCGGGGGCGGCACCACCGGATGTTCGTCGATCCGGACTACGCGAGATCCGCGGAATACACCGAGTTCTGGGCCCGGCTGAACCGGGGCGAGTACATGGCCGGGGAGTTCCGCCGGATCGGTAAGGACGGGCGGGAGATTCACATCCAGGCCTCCTACAACCCGATCCTCGATGCCGACGGCCGGATCCTGAAGGTCGTCAAGTTCGCCACCGACGCGACGGGCCGCATCCATGCCGTGAAGGCGCTCGGGACGGGCCTCGCCGAACTCGCGGCGGGCCATCTCGCGCACGGGATGGGGGAGGCGCTCGATCCGGCCTACGAGAAGCTCCGGACCGACTACAACGCCGCCGCGGGGCGGTTGCGCGACCTCCTCGGCGGCATCGCCGCGAACGCGATGGCCACCCGATCCGGCACGGACGAGATCGCCGGCGCGGCGGACGACCTCGCCCGCCGGACAACGCAGGCGGCCGCGAGCCTCCAGGAAACCGCGGCGGCGCTCGAGCAGATCACGGTCACGGGCGCACGCACGGCGGAGGGGGCGAGGCTGGCGCACGAGGCCGTCTCGCGCACCCGGGCCGACGCCGATGTCTCGGGCAAGGTGGTGCGACAGGCGGTGGACGCCATGGCGGAGATCGAGAGGAGTTCGGGGAAGATCGGGCAGATCATGGGCGTCATCGACGAGATCGCCTTCCAGACGAACCTCCTCGCCCTGAATGCGGGGGTGGAGGCGGCGCGGGCCGGCGACGCGGGCCGCGGCTTCGCGGTGGTGGCGACGGAGGTCCGCGCCCTGGCCGGCCGGTCCGCCGAGGCGGCGCGCGAGATCAACACCCTCATCTCGCTGTCGACGGGGCACGTGAGTTCGGGCGTCGCGCTCGTGGGCCAGGTGGGCGAGGCGCTGTCCCGCATCGTCGGGCAGGTCGCCGAGATGAGCGCCGCGGTGGCCGACATCGCCACCTCGGCCCGGGAGCAAGCCACCGGCCTGGCCGAGGTCAACAAGGCCCTGAACGAGATGGAGGAGGTCACGCAGCAGAACGCGGCGATGGTGGAGGAGGCGACCGCGGCGACCCATGGCATCGCGCGGGCGACGGCGGAACTGGCGCATCACCTCGAATGGTTCGACCTCGGCGGCCCGGCGGACGGCTCCGCCCGGCCGACGAACGACGCCTCCCCGGAACGCCCGGCGCGGGCCCGGCCCGCGGCGGCGCGCCAGGCCGGTACCAGGACCGGCTCCGCCCCGAGGGTGATCGGACGCGACCGGAACGACCGTTCCGTCAGGGCCGGCTGAGGGCCGCTTCGGGACGATCCCGCAAGGCGATGGGTCGCAGCGTCCCCGCCTTCATGCGCGAGAGGGTGATGGACGCCGAGTCGATCGTCACCTGCACCCGGTTCGCGATCAGGTCCGTGTTCCCCGCCGCGCTGGTGCGACAGGGGGCGTGCTGCATCGGGAAGTCGAGCGCGCGACGGATGGTCTCCAGGTTGAGGTGCGGCGCCGCGCCGTTGCCGGGGGAGCAGTAGAACAGCGGGTTCTCGGCCGGGCGCGACCGCGCGTGGGCCGCGAGTTCCGCCAGCGTCCTCGCGGGCACCGAGGCGTGGACGGCCATGAAGGACGACGAGACCGAGATGCCCGCGATCGGCGTCAGGTCCGTCAGTGGGTCGTAGCGCGCGGGCTTGGTCGTGTGCGGCACGATGGCCATGGCGGCGACCGAGACGGTATCGAGCGTCGTGCCGTCCGCGGGCGCTCGGATGAGTTGCAGGACCCCCACCACGCCCCCGGCGCCGGGCTGGTTGTCCACCACCAGCCGCCCGCCCCAGCACCGCACGAGTTCGTCCGCGAGCACGCGCGCCACTTGATCCGTGATGTTCCCGGCGCCGCGGGGCACGACGAGCCGCACCGATCGGAACGGGACGGTGCCGGAGCCGTCTGGGTCTGGATGGTCTGGCCGAGGACCGAGCCCGGGGAGGCGGCGAGCGGGATCGCGAAGAGGCGACGTCGGAGCATGGAGACGTCCCGTGTTGCTGGCTGGAAGGCTAAGGGGACGTGGCCCGCCGGGAGCAATCACGGGAACGCCCCTTCTCTCCCTGGCGTGGGGATGGCACCGCGTCCGGCCCCCGGCCGCGGCAGCCCCCGTGGCGCCGGAGACCCGGATCAAGCCGCGGCGTACTGCTCCCGCAGTCCGAGGAACTTCAGCATCGGCCACTCCTCCGCCGCGCGGTTGCGGCGCCAGTCACTCGTGAAGAACACCACGGGGGCGCCGTCGCGGTCCTCCGCCGTGTCGTGGGAGTTGGCGGTGTTGAAGCGTTCCATGGCGACGCGGTCATCCGTCGCGATCCAGCGCATCATCCCCCAAGGCGTGTTCTCGTAGCGGCTCGGCACGGAGTACTCCTGCTTCAACCGATCGGCCAGCACGTCGAGCTGCAGCGCCCCGACCACGCCCACCACCGGTGGCGTCCCGTCGCGCGGACGGAACAGCTGCACCACGCCCTCCTCCGCCAGCTGCTTCAGCGCGGAGCGAAGCTTCTTTCCCGCCATCGCGTCCTCGATCATCACGCGCCGCAGGATCTCCGGCGCGAAGGACGGCACGCCGCGGAAGTTCAGCGGCTCGCCCTCCGTCAGCGTGTCGCCGACGCGCAGCACGCCGTGGTTGGCGATGCCCACCACGTCGCCCGGCCACGCCTCCTGCGCCACCTGCCGGTCCTGGGCGAAGAAGAACAGCGGCGCGTTAACCGGCACCTGCTTGCCGGTGCGGGTCTGGCGCAGGCGCATCCCCTTCTCCAGCCGGCCGGAGCAGATGCGGAGGAAGGCGACGCGGTCGCGGTGGTTCGGGTCCATGTTCGCCTGGATCTTGAACACGAAGCCCGTCAGCGCCGTCTCCTGCGGCAGCACCATCCGCGAATCGGCGCTGCGGGGGCGCGGCGGCGGGGCGAAGCGGGCCAGCCCCTCCAGCAGGTGCCCCGTCCCGAAGTCGCGCAGCGCGGAGCCGAAATAGACCGGCGTCATCGTCCCTTCGAGGAAGCGGTCGGGATCGAAGGTGGAGAGCGCCCCGGCCAGTTCCGCTCCCTCCCGCAGCGTCTCCGCCTGCGCCGCGGGGACCAGCTCGTCCAGCCGCGGATCGTCCAGCCCGGACAGCCGTTCCGGCCCGCGCCCCTCCGCCATCAGGTGCAGCGCGGGGTCCAGCAGGTCGTAGGTGCCGAGGAAGTCGCGCCCGTAGCCCACCGGCCACGCCACCGGCGCCACGTCGAGCGCGTGGGTCTTCTCGATCTCCTCCAGCAGTTCGAAAGGATCCCGCGACTCCCGGTCCATCTTGTTGATGAAGGTGACGATGGGGATGTCCCGCATCCGGCACACCTCGAACAGCTTCCGCGTCTGGGCTTCGATCCCTTTCGCGGCGTCGATCACCATCACCGCCGCGTCCACCGCCGTGAGCGTCCGGTAGGTGTCCTCCGAGAAGTCCTCGTGCCCCGGCGTATCGAGGAGGTTGAACACCACCCCGTCCCGCTCGAAGGTCATCACCGAGGTGGCGACGGAGATGCCGCGGTCCTGCTCGATCTTCATCCAGTCGGACCGCGTCCGCCGCCGGTCGCCCTTCGCCCGCACCTGCCCTGCCAATTGGATGGCGCCGCCGCGCAGCAGCAGCTTCTCCGTCAGCGTCGTCTTGCCGGCATCGGGGTGGGCGATGATGGCGAAGGCCCGCCGCCGCGCGGCCTCCCGCGCCACCTGCGCGCTGCCGGCATCCGCCGGCGCCGACTGGAGGGCCTCGATGGGGG
>CAXVWQ010000260.1:0-11267 GCA_964263755.1 Roseomonas sp.
CCCCCCCCCTCACAGGTGCCTCCCCGAAGGGATCGGGAGGAGGCCCGCCGGCACGGGGCGCGTGCCGGCGGCGGTGGTGGCGCGGGGCGGGCGTGTCGCGTCGCGGCGGCGGGAGAGGAGGCGTTGGAGGCCCCAGGTGGCGCCCGCCCAGGCGGCGACGAAGGCGGCGAGGAGGCCGAGGTTGCGGGGGGTGGGGTCCGCGACGATGCGGGCGACCCCGTCGCCCGCGAGGGAGAGGAGGGCGATGCCCGGCAGCAGCCCGAGGGCGGTGCCAGCGACGTAGTCGATGAAGCGCACCCGCAGCGCGCCGGCGACGAGGTTGACGAGGGTGAAGGGCGCGATCGGCAGCAGCCGGATGGTGGTGACGGCGAGGATGCCGCCGCGGTTCACCGCGGCGGCGACGCGGTTGGTGCGGGGGCCGAGCCAGCGGCGCAGCGCCTCGGTTCCCAGGCGGCGGCCGACCCAGTAGGTGGCGACCGCCGAGGCCATGGCGCCGAGCCCGGCGTAGAGCAGGCCGGGCCAGGTGCCGAAGGCCGCGGCGGTGCCGAGGATGAGGAGGTTCACCGGGAAGGCGACGAAGCCCAGGAGGAGGAACAGCGCCAGCGCCCCGAGCGGTCCCCAGCCGGCCCCGGTTTCCAGCAGGTCGCCCAGCGCGCCGGGGTCGAGGAGCGCGTCGAGGGAGGCGACGCGCCAGAGGAGGATGAGGAGGGCGATCGGCAGGATCATCACCGCCGCCCGCAGCAGGAAGGCGGCCATGCGGCCGGAGCGCGGGGGCGCGTCGGGGTGGCCGAGGAAGTCGGCGAGGTATTCGGCGGCGGCCATCGGGCGGACGGGGTCGGCGGCGGTCTCCATGCGCGACAGGAGGTCGCGCCCGTAGCCGCGCCCGTCGTCGATGGGGTGGAGGGCGTGGCCGTCGGCGCCGCCCTCCGCGATCGCGGCGATGAGGGAGCCGGTGCGGGCGACCCGCTCGCCCACCGCCGCCGCGGTCAGGCCGAGGTGTTCGCCCACCAGCCGGTCGCGCATCCGGGCGAGGGCGGCGCGGTCCTCCGCCGTGCGCGCCTCGATGACGAGGTCGCACTCGGTGTCGAGGCCCATGGAGCGGTTGCAGAGGTTGGAGGAGCCGACGCGAAGCCAGCGGTCGTCCACCGCCAGGACCTTGGCGTGGACCATGACCTCCGACTCCGAGGTCGCCCCCGTGACCTGGGGGTGGAGCAGGCGGACGCGGTCGCCCAGGCCCGCCTTCGCGAAGCGCCGGGCGAAGCGGATGCGGCCGGCGAGCATCGTGCGGTGCTCCAGCCAGGAATGGTGCGTCTTCGGAGCGATCAGCACCGCCTCCAGGCCCGGCCGGCGCCTCATGCGGCGGACGATGGCGCGGGCGACGCGGCCGCAGGTGAGGAACTGGTTCTCGAGGTAGATCGTGCGTTCGGCGCGGGCGATCATGTCGAGGACGAGGGCCTCCACCTCCCGCCGGGCGGATTGGTGGCCGAAGGGGCCGCGGCGTTCCGGGCGGGTGCGGGCGATGCCGACCGCGACGTCGCGCAGGTCGGGGGGGACGGAGGCGGGCCAGGGGTCGTGCGGGGCGGGCGACGCGGCGGCTTCCATCGGCGGCAGCGTCTCGCCGGAGGCGCGGAGCCAGCGGGCGCGGAACAGGGCGGCGAGCGTCGCGGCCGCTTCCCCGTCCACCGCCATCTGCACGTCGTGGAAGGGGGGGTAGGGGGTGCCGGCGGGGTCCACGCGGCGGGGGTCGTCGGGGGCGTGGTCCTTCGTGTCCCAGCGCCGGATCGTCAGGTCCAGGCCGCCGCAGAAGGCCACGCGGTCGTCCACCACCGCGAACTTCTGGTGGTGGGAGGCGCCGAAGGGGGTCTCGCCGTCGAGGCAGAGTTCGACCCGCGACGGGGTGTTCCAGCGGAGCGCCAGGATCGGGAGGAGCTCCCTCTCCATCGCGTAGAGGACGGAGTAGTCCCAGAGGAGGAGGCGGATCGTGAGGTCCGGGTTCCGCTCCGTCAGGGCGGAGAGGAAGGGGCCGAGGGTATCGGGCAGGCCGTCGGTCGGGGGGGCCTCGCCCATCAGGGGCATGCGGGAATCGATGTCCCAGCCCGCGACGTGGATCGAGCGGCGGGCGTTCAGCATCGTCTCCCGCAGGGCGCCGAAGTAGGCGGCGCCGTCGGACAGCACGGCGGCGCGGTTCGCCGCGGTCGCGCGCCAGACGTTGCGGCCCGGCTTGAGGAGACCCGGCTTGAGGAGGCCCGGATCGGGACGGAGGGGGGAGGCCGGGACCGCCCGCGCGGGGCGGCGGCGCAGGCGGGAGAGGGTGAGGACGGGCGTCGCTTCCGCTGAAGGTGTGGGACGGGGCCTTATCGCCGGGCCGCGGCGGGGGTTTCGCGCGGGGGTCCGGCGGAAATGGGGCGGCGCGGGTCGCGATGCGACCGGAAACACTCGCAATCCGTCGCCGCCGGCGCTATGTGCGGCGCAGCAAAGCCGACTGGCCGACGTGGGTTTCGGGGCCGCCCGATACGGGCGGCGCCGCCGCGTCGGCTCGGCCTGCCCCTATCCGGGGGGCGGGGCCTCGGCGAAACGGGCACGGGCCGCATGAGCACCTCTGACATCCGCAACGTCGCGATCATCGCGCACGTCGACCACGGCAAGACCACGCTGGTGGACAACCTCCTGAAGCAGGCCGGCGCCTTCCGGCTGAACCAGGTGGTGGCCGGGCGCGCCATGGACCGCAACGACCTGGAGCGGGAGCGGGGCATCACCATCCTCGCCAAGTCCACCGCCGTCGCCTGGAAGGGCACGAAGATCAACATCGTGGACACCCCTGGCCACGCCGATTTCGGCGGCGAGGTGGAGCGCATCCTGTCGATGGTGGACGGCGCCGTGGTGCTGTGCGACGCGGCCGAGGGGCCGCTGCCGCAGACGAAGTTCGTGCTGACGAAGGCGCTCGCCCGCGGCCTCCGCCCGATCGTCGTCATCAACAAGGTGGACCGCCAGGACGCGCGCGCGGACGAGGTGCTGAACGAGTGCTTCGACCTGTTCGCCGCCCTGGGCGCGACGGACGAGCAGCTGGACTTCCCGATCCTCTACGCCTCCGGCCGCCAGGGCTGGGCCGATGCCGTGATGGACGGTCCCCGCCGCGACCTGTCGGCGATGTTCGACCTCATCCTCTCCCACGTGCCGCCGCCGAAGGTGGACCTCGACAAGCCCTTCGCGATGAACGCGAGCATCCTCGAGAGCGACAACTTCCTCGGCCGCATCCTCACGGGGCGCGTGGAGCAGGGCGTGGCGCGGGTGAACATGCCGGTGCGCGTGCTGCGCCAGGACGGCACGGTGGTGGAGTCCGGGCGGCTCACGAAGCTCATGACCTTCTCCGGCCTGGAGCGGGTGCCGGCGGAGGAGGTCTACGCCGGCGACATCATCGCCATCGCCGGCCTGTCGGAGGCGACGATCCCCGACACCGTCGCCTCGCCCGAGGTCACCGAACCCCTGCACGCCATCCCGGTGGACCCGCCGACGCTCGCGATGACCTTCCGCATCAACGACGGCCCGCTCGGCGGCCGCGAGGGCAAGAAGGTCACCTCCCGCCAGATCCGCGACCGCCTCCTGAAGGAGACGGAGGGCAACGTCGCCATCAAGGTGAAGCTGTCAGAGGAGGTAGATGCCTTCGAGGTCGCCGGCCGCGGCGAACTCCAGCTCGGCGTGCTGATCGAGCAGATGCGGCGCGAGGGCTTCGAACTCACCATCGGCCGCCCCCGCGTGCTGACCCGCGACAACCCGGAGACCCGCGAGCGCGAGGAGCCGTTCGAGGAGGCGCTGATCGACGTGGACGAGGCCTTCTCCGGCGTCGTCGTGGAGAAGATGTCGCAGCGCAAGGGCATGATGCAGGACATGCGCCCCTCCGGCGGCGGCAAGGTGCGCCTGACCTTCCACATCCCGTCGCGCGGCCTCATCGGCTACCACGGCGAGTTCATGACGGACACGCGCGGCACGGGCATGCTGACGCGCCTGTTCCTCGGCTACCTCCCCTGGGCCGGGTCCATCGATGGCCGCCGCAACGGCTCCCTCATCTCCAACTCCGACGGCGAGGCCGTGCAGTACGCGCTGTTCGCCCTCCAGGAGCGCGGGGCGCTGTTCGTGGACCCCGGCGCGAAGGTCTATGTCGGGCTCATCCTCGGCGAGCATTCGCGCGACAACGACCTCGACGTGAATCCCATCAAGGAGAAGAAGCTCACGAACATCCGCGCCGCCGGGAAGGACGAGGCCCTACTCCTCACCCCGCCGCGCCGGATGTCGCTGGAGCAGGCCATCGCCTACATCGAGGACGACGAACTCGTGGAGGTGACGCCCGGCGCCATTCGCCTCCGCAAACGCTACCTCGACCCCCACGAGCGCAAGAAGCACGCCCGGCGCGCCGAGTCCGAGGCCGCTTAGTTCTTCCCGGCTGCCGCGGGATGCTGCGGGGTGGGACGCCCCACCTCGCAGCCTCCCGCGGCAGCCAGACAAAACTACAGCCCCGAGAACCAGTTGAAGCCCTTGTCCTCCCAGTAGCCGCCCCGGTACTCGTTCGTCACCTCGATGGCGGTGATCCATTTCGGGTTCTTGAAGCCGAGCTTCGTCGCGGTGCGGAGGCGGAGCGGGTAGCCGAAGGGATCGGCGATCGCCTCCCGCGCGTATTTCGTCGCCAGCAGCGTCTGCGGGTGCAGGGCGGTCGCCATGTCGATGGAGCCCCAGTAGTCGTCGGCGCAGCGGAAGGCGACGTAGCGGCAGGACAGGTCGGCGTTCACGCGTTCGAGGAAGGTCTTGAGCCGCACGCCGGACCACTGGCCGATGTAGTCCCATCCCTCCACGCAGATGTGGCGGATGATCATCTCCTCCTCCGGCAATTCCATGACCTGCGGCAGCGTCCAGGGCGTGCGGTCGCCGATGCGTCCCGCGAGGTCCACGCGCCAGGTCTGGCCGTTGACGGGCCTCACCTCCTCCACGCCGTAGAAGGCGTTGAAGCGCGGGGGCTTGAGGACCATCGATTCCGGGTAGGTGCGGGCGAGCTTCGTGGGGTCGAACATCCAGGCCTGGACGCCGTCGTTGAAGCGGGAGATGGCGCGGAGCACGCGCTGGACGGCGACGGAATCGGTCGGCGCGCAGCCGCCGAGCATGGCGACGGCGCCGAGGGAGAGGGAGCCGCGGAGGAGATTTCGACGTTCGATGGAGCGGACGAGGTCGCGGTGCTCCTCGAACACGTCCTGGTTCGGGCCCTTGCGCGGGCGGAAGAGGGAGCGGGACGGGGAGCGGATCATCCGGGTCACTCCGCCGGCTGCGTAGGGGTGGCGCGTTCGCGGCGGGACCGCACGCGCGGCCCGCCGGCGAGCATCGCCCAGAGGGTCCTCGGGACGAGGAACGCGAGCGCGACGTGGACCACGAGGAACCCGACGATCCCCGCCATCCCGAGGAAATGCGCGAGCCGCGCGCCCTGGAAGCCGCCGAACAGCGCCACGAGCCCGTCGAACTGCACGGGCTTCCAGATCGCGAGGCCGGAGACGACCTGCAGCACGCCCGCGAGCATGACGAGGATGTAGAGGATCTTCTGCACGGAGTTGTAGATCGTCAGGTCCTCGTGCGCGAGCTTGAAGCGCAGGGTGTCCCGCACGTTGCCGAAGGCCTCGCGCACGGAGATCGGCAGGAGGCGTTCGCGGAAGCGGCCGGTGGCGACGCCGTAGACGAGGTAGGCGAGGCCGTTGAGCACGAGGAGCCACATCGCGGCGAAGTGCCACATGAGGTGGTCGGCGGCCCAGTTGCCGAGGACGATGGCGTGCGGGAAGAACAGCCAGCCGAAGATCGCCTCGTCGTTGTAGATGCCCCAGCCCGACATGATGAGGATGATCATCGCGACGGCGTTGAGCCAGTGCATGATCCGCACGGGCAGCGGGTGCAGGCGGCGGCCGGCCAGGGGAACGGCCGGCGGCGCCGGCGGTGCGGTGGCCATGGCGGGTTCCTGCGGCGTCAGTTGCGGGTGAGACCGACGCGGATCACGTCGGTCGGCGCCAGCGTCGCGCCGGCGGGGGCGGCCGGCAGCGCGGCGAGGGCGGCGGGGTCGAGATCCATCAGCACGACGAACTGGCCGAGCAGCGCCACCGCGAAGACCGGCACGGCGACGCGGCGGGTACCGAGGCCGAGGGCGCCGCCGGCGTCCACGAGGATCGCCTCCGCCCCGTCCACGCCGCGCACCACGCCGGCGACGCGGCCGAGGACGGTCTGCTGCGGCGCGTTGCGGAGGAGCGGACGGCCGACGAGGTCGCCGACGCGGACGGGCTGCGGCCAGCGGGCGCGGGCACGTTCCTCCGGCGTGCGGGTGTCGGCGGCGGGCGCGGCGCCGGCGCCGTGGGTGCCCTGCGCGAGGGCGGCGCCCGGTCCGAGGGCGAGGGCGCAGCCGAGGAGGGCGGCGAGGGCGGGGCGCATGGGGATTCCGGTCCGGAGGGCGGCTGGGAGCGGGACCCTAGGCGGGGATGCCCGCACCGCCTAATGCCCCCGCGGCGCGGACCCGATGACCGGGCGCCGGCCACGGGGAGGACGTCGCCCGGCGCGGCCTTGGAGGCTTCGGCACCGATGCGATACACCGCCCTCTTGGCGAGGGAACGAAGGACGGCATGAGGCACACCCGGGGCACCCGCCCGTCGTCGCGCGGAGCTGCCCGTTGAGCGGCGGGACGGACGCGGCCCTTGACACGGAGGTCGCGATCGTCGGCGGCGGCCCCGTCGGCCTCGGCCTCGCGCTCGAACTCGGCCGGCACGGCGTGCGCTGCGTCGTGGTGGAGCGATACGCGCAGCCTTCCCCCATCCCGCGTGGCCAGAACCTCACGGGACGCACGATGGAGATCTTCCGCCGCTGGGGCGCGGAGGAGGCGGTGCGCGCCGCCCGCACCATCCCGAGGGATTACGGGATGGGCGGCCTCACCTCCTACGGCACGCTGCTCGGCCCCTACCAGTACGACTGGCTGCCCCGCGAACTCGTCCGCCCCTTCTACGCCGCGGAGAACGAGCGCCTGCCGCAATACGCGACGGAAGCGGCCCTGCGCGCCCGCGTCGCGGCGACGCCGACCGTCACCACCCTGTTCGGCCGGAACGTCGAGGAGGTGGCGGAGGAGGGGGACGGCGTCCGCATCGTCGCGGCATCGCGCGAGGACGGCACGCGCCGCACCATCCACGCCGCCTACGCCGTGGGCTGCGACGGCGCCCGCTCCACCGTGCGGGAGGCCGCGGGGATCACCCAGACGCGATCGGACCACGACCGGCTGATGGTCCTGCTGGTGTTCCGCTCCACCGGGCTGCACGAGCACCTGAAGCGCTTCCCCGGCAAGTCGTTCTTCTCCGTCCTCCATCCGGATCTCGGCGGCTACTGGCAGTTCTTCGGCCGCGTGGACCTCGGCTCCACCTGGTTCTTCCACTGCCCCGTCCCGCTCGGCACGACAGTGGACAACACCGACTTCACCGCCTTCATGCACCGCGCCGCCGGCGCGACCTTCGACGTGGAACTCCAGCACGTCGGCTTCTGGGAACTGCGCTTCGCCATCGCCGATTCCTATCGCGCCGGGCGGATGTTCGTGGCCGGCGACGCCGCGCACTCCCACCCGCCCTACGGCGGCTACGGCGTGAACACGGGGCTGGAGGACGCGGCGAACCTCGGCTGGAAGCTCGCCGCGGCGCTGCGGGGCTGGGCCGGGCCGGGGCTGCTGGATTCCTACGACCTCGAACGTCGCCCGGTCTTCGCCTCCACCGCGAGCGACTTCATCGAGCGGGCGATCAACGCCGACCGCGCCTTCCTCGAAGCCTTCGACCCCGCCCGCGACCGGGCGGCCTTCGAGGCGGAGTGGGCCGCGCGGGGATCGGGCGCCCGCGACGAGATCAATGCCTTCGAGCCGCATTACGAGGGCTCCCCCGTCGTCCACGGCCCGCCGGGGGCGCGGACCAGCGCGGTGGGCAGCCACCGCCACGCCGCGCGCGCCGGCCACCACCTCTCCCCCGCGCCGCTGTCGGACGGCCGCACGACCTACGACGCGCTGGGCGACGGCTTCACCCTCCTCGCCCTCGGCGCCGATCCCGACGGCTTCGCGGACGCCGCCCGCGCGCTCGGCGTGCCGCTGACGATCCTCCGCGACACCCGCGACGGCGGGCGCGAACGCTACGAGGCCGGGCTCGTCCTCGTCCGCCCCGACGCCACCGTCGCCTGGGCCGGGGATACGGGCGCCGATCCGGCCGCGATCCTCGCCCGTGCCGCGGGACGCGACATCACCGGCCCGGACGTCCGCGCCGCCGCATGACCGGCCCCGCGAGAGGGCCGGCGAGACCTGGGAGAACGACCATGCGCCACGATCACGTCGGACGCCGCCCCCTCGCCGCCGCGGCCCTCGCCCTCGCCGCGACGCCCGCCCTGGCGCAGGCGCCGGACGGCCCGATCACCCTCGTCGTCCCCTACACCCCCGGCACCGGGCCCGACTTCCTCGCCCGCCTCCTCGCGCCGTTCCTCACGGGACGCCTCGGCCAGCCCGCGGTGGTGGACAACCGTCCCGGCGCGTCGGGCAACATCGGCACCGCCGGGGTGGCGCGCGCCGCGCCGGACGGGCGGACCTTCATGGTCCAGCCCAACACCTTCGTCATGAACCCCTCGCTGTTCCGCACCGTGCCCTACGATGCGGTGCGCGCCTTCGCCCCCGTCGCGCTGCTGGCGCGCGGCGACCTCGGCCTCGTCGTCAATCCCGACGTGCCGGCGGCCGACGTCCGCGCCTTCGCCGAACTGGCCAGGGCGCGGCCGGGCGCGCTGGACTACGCCTCCCCCGGCAACGGCACGCCGCAGCATCTCGGCATGGCGCTGTTCGCGCTGACCGCGGGGGTGGAACTCACCCACATCCCCTATCGCGGGGCCGCGCCGGCCGTGGCCGACCTCATCGGCAAGCGCGTCGCCGCGGCGTTCCTGCCGGTGCACACCGCGCTGCCGCTCGTGCAGTCCGGCCGCGTGCGGATGCTGGCGGTGGGGAGCGAGGCGCGATCCCCCGTCGTCCCCGACGTGCCGACCCTCATCGAGGCGGGATTCCCCGGCGCCCAGGCCGACCTGTGGTTCGGCCTGCTGGCCCCCACCGGCCTGCCGGACCCGCTGCTGCGCCGCCTCAACGCCGAGATCAACGCCTGGCTCGCCGAGCCCGCCACGGCGGACTCCCTCCGCGCCCAGGGCATGACGCCGACCCCCGCGACGCCGGAGGCCTTCGCCGCCCTCATCGCCCGCGACTTCGCGCGCTGGGCCACCGTCATCCGCGACGCCAGGATCACCGCCGAATGACGACCGCGAACACCGCCTCCGCCCACCTCCTCGACGCCATGGTGGAGGCGGGGGTCGAGTACCTGTTCTGCAACCTCGGCACCGACCACGCGACGATCATCGAGGAACTGGCCCGCCGCGACGCCGACGGCACGTCGAGCCCGACGACGATCCTCTGCCCGCACGAGAACCTCGCGGTTCACAGGGCCGGCGGCTACGCGGCGATGACGGGTCGCGGTCAGGCGGTGCTGGTCCACGTGGACGCCGGCACGGCGAACGCCGCGATGGCGATGCACAACCTCTGCCGCTCCCGCCTGCCGGTGTTTCTCATGGCGGGGCGCGCGCCCTTCTCGTCCCGCGGGGAACTCCCGGGCGGGCGGGACGGCTACGTGCACTTCATCCAGGACCCCTACGACATCGGCTCCCTCGTCCGCCCCTACGTGCGGTGGGAATACTGCCTCCCTTCCCCCGTCGTCGCGAAGGAAGCCTTCGCGCGGGGCCACGCGATGATGCAGGCCGAACCGCGGTCGCCGGTGTTCATGACCCTGCCGCGGGAGGTGCTGGCGGAGGAGGTGGACCGGGCTAAGGTCCACGCCTACCCCGCCGACCGCTACGCCACCCTGCCCCCCCGCGGCACCGACCCCGCGACCGCGACGCTGATCGCCGAGTCCCTCATGGCCGCGGCGAACCCCGTCGCCTTCACCGGCTACCTCGGCCGCAACCCCGAGGCGCCGCCGATCCTCGACGCCCTCGCCCGCGCCGTCGGGATGCGCGTGGTGGAGCACATGCCCGTCTCCCTCTGCCTCCCCCGCGACTCCCCCTGCCACGCCGGCTTCGACCCGCGCGCCCTCGCCGCCGAAACCGACCTCGGCCTCATCCTCGACGTGGACGTCCCCTGGGTGCCGCTGACGACGCGGGAGAACCCGGACGCCACCTTCATCCAGGTGGACGTGGACCCCCTCAAGCGCGACCTGCCGATGTGGTCCTTCCCCGCCCACCACCGCGTCGCCGCGGACTGCGCGACGGTGCTGGCCCAGGTGCTGGGGATCGTCGAATCCCGCGCCGACGATGCCTTCCGCGCCCGCGTCGCCGCCCGCATCGCGTCCTGGGCCCCCGCGCGGGAGGAACGCGCCCGCGCGGTCGCCGCCGCCGCGGGGAAGCCCGGCCCCGACGATGCCCTCGACCCCGCCTGGGTCCTCGCCCGCCTCGGCGCCGCCCTGTCGCCGGACGACATCCTCGTCAACGAAGCCGTCCGCAACATCCCCAACGTGCAGGACCAGATCCCCCGCACCGTCCCCGGCACCTACATCGGCCTCGCCGGCGGCGGCCTCGGCTTCTCCGGCGGCATGGCCCTCGGCGCCAAGCTCGCCCGGCCGGACCGCCGCGTCGTCGCGGTCATGGGCGACGGCACCTTCCACTTCGCCAACCCCGACAGCGTCTTCGCCGTCGCCCAGTCGGGAGGTCTGCCCATCCTCGTCGTCGTCCTCGACAACCGCGGCTGGCAGGCCGTGAAGTCGGCCACGCTCCGCGTCCACCCCGACGGCGCCGCCCGCGCCGCCGACGCCTTCCTCTCCCGCCTCGATGACCGCAGGAACGACTCGGAGCGCCGTTTCGAGGACGTGGCCCGCGCCTTCGGCGCCCACGGCGAACGCATCACCGCCGCGTCCGACCTCGACGCCGCGCTCCGCCGCTGCCTCGACGCGGTGGACGGCGGCCGCTCGGCGGTGCTGACGGTCCGCATCGCGCCGCTGTAGCGACGGGCCGGCCCCTCCGGGGGGCGGCGCCGGTGGCCCCGGAGAAGGGCTTTGCCCTCCTCCGGACCTCCACCCACCAGGAGCCTGAGGCCCCTGGACCCGCCTTCGTAAGAGAGACGCCGTCGTCGGCGGGGTGGGGGTCGCCCCCGGCGGGCGGCGGGGGGGGGCCCACCCCCCCCCCCCCGCCCCGCTTTGAACGACGGGGGGGGCCGG
>CAXVWQ010000261.1:0-17983 GCA_964263755.1 Roseomonas sp.
CCCGGCGACGCGCCGGCCCGCGCCGGTCACCTCGACCGTCCGGGCGCGCGGATCGCGCCCGCGCCGATCCGGCCCGGGGCCATGCCGTCCGGGGCCGTCGCGCGTCAGTCCGGCGTGATCCCGGACTCCCGCACCACGCGCGCCCAGCGCGGCAGTTCGGCGGCCACGAGGTCGCGGAAGGCCTCCGCCGTGCCACCGGCGGGGATGAGGCCGCCGGCGCTCAGGGCCCCGCGCGTCGCGGGCTCCGCCAGCCACGCGTTCGCCGCATCGTTCAGCCACGCGACGAGATCCGGTGGCATGCCCGCCGGACCGAACAAGCCGTACCAGAGCGTCAGGTCGCCCGTGCGGACGCCGGCCTCGGCGAGCGTCGGCACCTCCGGCGCCTCGGGCGAGCGCGTCTCCGCGCCGATCGCGAGCCCGTGCACCTGCCCCGCCCGCATCAGCGGCAGCGCCACGGGCACGGGCAGCATCATCACCGCCAGCCGGCGTCCGATGAGGTCCTGCACCGCGGGCGCCGTGGCGCGGTAGGGCACGTGGTTCAGCGTGATCCCCGTCGTCAGGCGGAACAGCTCCATCGTCATGTGCTGCGCCGTGCCATTGCCAGGGGAGGCGTAGTCGAGCGCGCCCGGCCGCGCGCGGGCGAGGGCGACGAACTCCGCCACGCTCCGCGCTGGCACGTCGGGCTGCACGACGAGCATGACGTTCCCGGAAGCCAGCCTGACGACCGGCGTGAAGGACCGCGCGGGGTCGTAGGGCAAGTTCCGCATGAACGGCGGGTTCATCACGAAGGGCACGCCGTTGATCATGAGCATCCGCCCGTCCGGCGCGGCGCGCGCCACGGCGCCGGTGCCGATCACGCCGCTGGCCCCCGCGCGGTTGTCCACGATCACGGCCTGCCCGAGCCGCGCGCCGAGCGAGGGCGCGAGCAGCCGGGCGAGGAGGTCCTGCGACGTTCCCGGCGTGTAGGGCACGACGAGCGTCACGGGGCCGTCGGGAAGCCGCGGCTGCGCCCCGGCGGGGCGGGTCGCGGGGGCCGCGAGCGCCGCGGCGAGGAGGGTGCGTCGCGTGGCCATGTTCAGTCCGCCCGGATGCCGCCGTCGCGGATCACGCGCGCCCAGTGGCGCATGTCGTTCGTGATCTGCTGCCGGAAGGCATCCGGCGTGCCGCCGCCCGGCATCATGCCCTGGGCGCGAAGGCGCTCGACCGTCTCGGGCATCGCGAGCCAAGCGTTCACCTCGGCGTTGAGCCGTGCGGTCAGGTCCGGCGGCATCCCCGGCGGGCCGAACAGGCCGAACCACAGGGTCACGTTCGTCATCGGGAACCCCGCCTCCGCGAGCGTGGGCACGTCCGGCGCCTCCGGCATTCGCCGCTCCGTCCCGACCGCGAGGAGGCGCAGTTGCCCGTCACGCGCGAGGGGCAGCGCGACGTGGAACGGCAGCATCATCGCTTCCACGCGCTTCCCGACGAGGTCCTGGATCGCTCCCGCCGCGCCGCGATAGGGCACGTGCGTCAACTCGGTCCCCGTGTTGAGGCGGAACAGTTCCATGATCATGTGGTGCGGCGTGCCGTTGCCGGGGGTGGCGTAGTTCAGCCGCCCCGGCCGGGCGCGCGCCATCTCCACGAAGCCCCGCACGTCCGTCGCGGGCAGGTCGGACCGCACCGCGAGCACGATGGCGCCGTAGGCGAGGTTCGCGACGAAGGTGAAGCCCGTCAGCGGATCGTAGGGCAGGCTCGGCAGGAGCGTCGGCGTGGTGACGAAGGGATCGCCGAGCACGAGGAGCGTGCGCCCGTCCGGTGCCGCGCGGTTCACCGTCTGCGCCGCGATCACCCCGCTCGCCCCGGTGCGGTTGTCCACCACGACGGGCTGGCCGAGCCGCGCCGTCAGCACGGGCTGCATCAGGCGGGCGAGGATGTCGTTGCCCGTACCCGCGGTGGAGCCGACGACGAGGGTCACGGATCCATCCGGTCCCCGCGCTCCCCCCTGAGCCCACGCAGGACCCGCAGCGGCCAACGCCGCGAGCCCTCCCGTCACCGTCCTGCGCGTCGTCATACCATCTCCTCCGGGCCGGCTTCGTCCGGCCGCCTCTTGGGCCTGGCAGGGCACCACGCGAGCGTCCGCGGGCGCGACCGCCCGCGGCGTCCGAGGCCGCCCCTTACCGCGGCGTGAGCCCGAACAGGGCTTCCGCGTTGCGGAAGTTGATCTTCTCCCGGTCGGCGTCCGGCATCTCGATGCTCTCCAGCACCCGGATCGTGTCGCGGATGTAGCCGGGGCCGCGTTCCGGGTCGAAGGGGCAGTCGGAAGCGAACAGCACGCGGTCGGGCCCGTAGAACTCCAGCCCGCACACCGTCGCGGCGCGGGAGCCGAACACCGCGCTGTCCGCGTACATGTCCTTGAAGTACTCGATGGGGCGCCGCTTCAGGCCCGCGAGCACGCCGCTCAGGTCCTCGTCGGTGGTGCGCTTGCCCAGCTGGTCCCAGCCCGGCCCGACCCGGCCTTCGAAGTAGGGCACCATCGCGCCGAGGTGATGCGCCAGCACCTTCAGCTCCGGCAGGCGGTCCATCACCCCGCCGAACACCAGCCGCGCCATCGCGGCGGAGGTCTCGTACGGCCAGCCGAAGGTCCACCAGATCTCGTAGCGCGACTTCGGCTCGGTGACGTAGTCCGTCACCTCGTTGCCGCGGGAGGGGTGGAGGAACACGGCCTTCCCGTGGCGCGCCGCCATCTCGAAGACCGGGAAGAACCGCTCCTCGTCGAGCGGCGCGCCGTTGATGTTGGAATGGATCTGCAGCGCGTTGGCACCGAGGTCGCGGAAGGCCCGCTCCGCTTCCTGCACCGCCGCGTCCGGATCGTTCATCGGGAGGGAAGCGAGGAAGCCCGCGAAACGGTCGGGGTGCTTCCGCACGAGCTCCGCCATCCCGTCGTTCCCGAGCTTCGCCAGCTCCGTCGATATCGCGGGCGTGCCGAGCTGCTCCAGCGGCGGCATGCCGAGGGAGATGACCTGGGTGTAGTCGTGCTGCCCGAACTGATCCATGACCCGCAACCGCGCGTCGAGGTCGTAGATCGCGGGGATGCCGCGCATCCGCGCCCCGATGCCCGCCGCGGCACCCTCCAGCGTGAGGATCCGGTCCCAGAGGGGCTTCGGGAAGAAGTGGTTGAAGGCGTCCACGTAGCGCACGGCGTTTCCTCCGGAGGTTCTTGGACCGGAAGATGGGCCCGGCGGGGGGCCGGGACCAGTCGGCGCGGGCTTGCGCAGTCATAGGCGCGGGTTGGGGCGGCAGGCAGCCGCGCCCGGCCCTACTCGATGCGGATGCCCCGATCCCGCATGACCCGGGGCCAGTGGTCGAGTTCGCGGGTGAAGGTCGTGCGGAAGGTGTCGGGGGCGTTCGCGGGGACGGTGGCGCCCAACTCCTCCAGGCGGCGCCGGAACGTCTCCTCGGTCGTCGCGGCGGTGAGGGATGCGTGCATCGCGGCGCGCATCTCCGGGGGCGTGCCGCGGGGGAGCACGAGGCCGAACCAGGTCTGCTCGGCGAAGTCCACGCCCGCCTCGCGCGCGGTCGGGACGTCCGGGAGGGCGGGGACGCGTTCCGTCGCGCTGACGGCGAGGGGCCGGAGGGCGCCGCTGCGGATCTGGCCGGAAACGGTGGGAAACACCGGCAGGATCATCTGGATCTGGCCCGCGATGAGGTCGGTCGTGGCGGGGGCCATGCCGCGGTAGGGAACGTGGCCCATCCGCATGCCGGTGACGCCCAGGAGGACCTCGGTCTTGAGATGGACGGCGCTGCCGATGCCGTTGGAGCCGTAGAACAAGGCGTCCGGGCGGGACTTCACGTGGTCCACGAAACCCCGGAGGTCGCGGCCGGGCGCGTTCGGGGCGACGACGATGATCGGGGCGAAGAGGGCGAGCAGCCAGAGCGGCTCGAGGTCCGTTCGCACGTCGAAGCCGAGGTCGCGGCCCGCGGCGGCGGAGATGGCGAGGGCGTTGTCCACGACCGTGAGCGTGGTGCCGTCCGGGGCGGCGCGAACCCCGGCCTGCCACCCGACGGCACCCGCGCCGCCCGTGCGGTTCTCCACGACGAAGGACTGGCCCGTGGCCTCCTGCATGCGGTTGGCGAGGCTCCGGGCGAGGAAATCCGAGGTGCCGCCCGCGGCGAGCGGGACGACGATGCGAACGGGCTTGTCGGACGGCCACAGGGCCCGGCCCTGGCCGAGCGCGCGGCGGGGAAGGATCGCGGGGGCGGCCAGCAGGGGCAGGACGGCCCGACGCGCGAGGGTAGGGTGGGTCATCGTTCGGACCTCTCTGGACGTTCCCGGCCCGCTCTGGGCCATGGGGGCGGGTTCCCGGGGAGTGTAGCGGCGTGGTGCGCGAGGTGAAGGGAGGCGCGGCGCGATCGGGAATCGGGGCCTCGTCACCTCGCCGGCTTCGCCCGACCATCCCGTTCCGGCTATGGCCCGCCCACGGGACAATGCCTCAGAACTCGATCGCCTGCCTGACGACCTTGCCTTCCCGAAGCTGATCGAAGCCCTCGTTGATCGTGTCGAGCGATAGCCGCCCGGTCATGAGGCGATCGACCGGCAGGCGCCCGCGCCGATACAGCCCGATGTAGCGCGGTATGTCGCGCGCCGGCACGCAGGCACCGATGTAGCTGCCCCGCACGGTGCGCTCCTCCGCGACGAGGTTCACGAGCGACAGGGCGAGGGTGGCGTCCGGCGGGGGCAGCCCGGCCGTGACCGTGGTTCCGCCGCGGCGGGTGATGCGGCAGGCCAGCTCCATGGCGCGCGCGGCGCCGGCCATCTCGAAGGCGATGTCCATGCCGCCCCGCGTTGCCGCCCGGACCGCCTCCGCCACGTCGGGATCCGCGGCGTTCATGGCATGGGTCGCGCCGAGTTGCCGGGCCAGTTCGAGCTTCTCCTCCACGAGATCGATCGCCACGACCGTCTCCGCCCCGGCGGCCAGGGCGCCGAGCAGCGCCGCGAGGCCCACGCCGCCGAGACCGACCACGGCGGCGGTCTGCCCCGGCCGAAGCCGGGCCGTATTGACCACGGCGCCGACGCCCGTGAGCACGGCGCAGCCGAACAGCGCCGCCTCCGCCAACGGAAGCTCGGGGTCGATCCGGACGAGGGAGCGGCGCGAGACCACCGCGTATTCCGCGAAGGCGGACACGCCGAGGTGGTGGTTCACGGCCGCGCCGTCGCAGCGCAGCCGCTTCCGCCCCGAGAGAAGGGTGCCCGCGCCGTTCGCCGCCGCACCCGGCTCGCACAACGCGGGCCGACCTTCGCCGCACGGGAGGCAGTGGCCGCAGCTTGGCATGAAGACCATGACGACGTGGTCGCCGCGCGCGAGGTCGGGCACGTCCTCGCCCACCTCCTCGACCACGCCGGCCGCCTCGTGGCCGAGGGCCATCGGGAGCGGGCGGGGCCGGTCGCCGTTGATGACGGACAGGTCGGAGTGGCAGAGCCCCGCCGCGGCGATCCGCACGAGCACCTCGCCCCTCCCGGGGCCTTCAAGGTCCAGGGTCTCGATCGAGAGCGGTCGGCTGACGGCGTAGGGCGGTTCGGCGCCCATGCGACGCAGCACGGCGGCCTTGATCCTCATGGCGGACCGCGCCTCCGAGGTGGGCAGGACGGACCGACCCCGATTTCGGGACCGCGAACGCCTGCCCGGTCCGGGATGCCGGACCGGCGGGCTCGCGCGCCATCGGCGCCACGGCGGATCATCCCGTCAGGCCTGCGTGAGCATGTCGCCGAGACCGAGCCCGTCCGGTGGAGCCGATACGTCGACTCCCGCGAAGGGCGCGGCCTCGTTGAACCACGATGCCGGCGGTGCGGCCCCCCAACCCATCGCGGCGAGCGCCGAGAACTCCCATCGGACGGGCTCGTCCTCGTAATCCATCGTCTGGTAATGCGTCGTGAACAGCTCGATGCGATGGCCGTCGGGGTCGCGGATGTAGACGAACCGCGCGTAGCCCGGCCCGTAGTGCCGGCCGGGACCGAATTCGATGGACCGCCCGAACCCGTTCTCCGCGAGCTGGTCGCAGGCGAAGAGGAGATGGTGGCTCTCCGGCACCATGAACGCCGCGTGATGCAGCCGCGGGCCTGGCCCATGGGCGAAGACGATGTCGTGCGGGTTGCCCTTGCGCTGCAGGAACACGATGGCCGGGTCGTCGGTGCCGTCCGCGACGATGTACTCCGAAAGACGGAACCCCATCGCCGTGTAGAAGTCGAGCGACCGTCGGACGTGCGGCGTGATGATCTGCACGTGGTCGAGCCGTTGCGGACAGGCCCCCTTGGCGGCGGAGACGGCGAGGATCATCCGCGGACGGGTCTCCATCGTCGCGCAGATCTCCAGCGGCGTCCCCACCGCGTCGGTGACGTGGACCGTTCGTCCCTGATGCGGAACCGGCACCTCCCGCGCGTCGAGGCCCGCGGCCCTGAAATGGGTCAGCACCCGGTCCAGGTCGTCCGGCGTCCGCACGCGAAGGCCGACGCGGGCGCAGGACGGCACCCCCTCCTCCAGGAGCACGAGGCTGTGATGGCAGCCTTCCTCCAGCCCGCGGAGCGACAGCCGTCCCGGCTCATCGTCGCTGACGATGAAGCCAAGGGTATCGACGTAGAAGGCCCGGCTCGCGCCGAGATCCTTGACGCGGAGCACGACATGGCTGGCGCGGGTGATGTCGAAGGGCGGGTCGAAGACCGGTGGGGGAATGCTCATCGTGACCTCTCGCGCCCTCGGCGCCGTTGGGGACCGGTGTAGCTTCTAACCGTCAGAGGTGTGTCGCTGACGCGGACGAGGCCGCAGAGCGCCGTTCGGAACGCTAATGGGTATCGTGATATCCAGCTCGTTCGCGCCTCAACACCGATACCTATTGTGTTTTGCTGGAATTATCGAGAATAATCGTTTCCTGCAAGGTGCCTTGATGAGCGCGGCGACGGGGCGCGTCGGGGCATGGACAAGGTCGAACGACTGGCATGAGAAGCGAACGAACCTTCGTGCTCATCGTGGGTGGCGGCCCGGTCGGGCTCGCGGCGGCCCTCGAACTCGGCTGGCGCGGCGTGCCGGCCATCCTCGTCACCGAGAACCTCGAGACGGCGACGCATCCGCGATGCAACACCACGAACGCCCGTTCGATGGAGCATTTCCGGCGACTGGGCATCGCGGACGCGGTGCGCGCGGGCGCGCCCCTGATCGACACGCCGCCGCACGTCGCCTACGCCACGCGCTTCTGCGGGCACGAGTTCGGACGGATCGACCTGACATCGGCCCGCGCCGGCACGGGCCCGATGCGCCCCGGCGGGACCTTCCTCTCGGCCGAAGGCAGCGTGACGATCTCGCAGCTCTTCCTGGAACCGATCCTGAAGCGCGCCGCGGAACGCCAGGCCAGCGTCGATGTCCGGTTCGGCTGGCGCGTCCTCGACATGGCCGAGCACGCGGATCGGGTCGTCGTCCGCGTGCAGCAGGTCGGTGGCGACGAGGTGATGGAGATCACCGCGGACTACCTCGTCGCGGCAGACGGCGCCCGCAGCCTCGGCCGGAAGACCATCGGTGCGGTGATGACGGGCGAGCGCGCCGCGGTCGATGACCGCGGGGCGTTCGTCTCGGGTGCGATGCTGACCTACTTCCTCCGCGCGCCGACCCTCCTGACCGAGAGCCGCCGCCGGCCGTCGGTGCTCACCTGGATCATCAACCATGACCTGAAGGCCTTCGTCTTCGCGCAGGATGGGAAGGACCGGTGGATCGTCCATTGCCAGGTTCCCGAGGGCCTGAGCTGGGGGGACGTGGACCATGACGCGCTGCTCCGGTCCGTGTTCGGGCGCGACGTGCCGTTCGAGGTCATCAACTTCGGCCCCTGGACGGGAGGGCTCGCGCTGAACGCCGACCGCTACCAGTCCGCGCGGATCTTCCTCGCCGGGGACGCGGCCCACCTGTTCACGCCGCTGGGAGGGTTCGGGATGAACACCGGCATCGGCGACGCGGTGAACCTCGGCTGGAAGCTCGCCGCCCTCCATCAGGGCTGGGGCGGCGATGCGCTGCTCGCGAGCTACGATGCCGAGCGTCGCCCGATCGGGTTCCGCAACACGCGCCTCGGCGTGAAGTGTTCCAGGCGCAAGGGCGCGTGGACGATCCCGCCGGACATCGAGGCGGAAGGCGAGGAGGCGGATGCGAACCGCAAGGCGTTCGGCGAGTTCGTCGTCGTCGACGACCTTGAGGAGTTCGCCACCGTGGGGCTGCAGCTCGGCGAGATCTACGAGGGATCGCCGATCGTGTGGGCCGACGGCACGCCCCCTCCCGATGACGACTGGGTCACCTACGAGCCGCGCGACCGTCCCGGCGCCCGCGCCCCGGACTTTCCCGTGGGTGGAGGGGGGACGTTCCACGACACGTTGGGCAAGGCCTTCGTCCTCGCGGATTTCGGGACCGGCGAGCGGTTCGACGACTGGGAGGCGGCGGCGCGGGAGCGCGGTATGCCGCTCTCGGTCAGCGTCGCATCCCCGCCGACGGGGCTGTACGCGTCGGGCATCGCGCTCATCCGGCCCGACGGGCACATCGCCTGGCACGGGAGCGGGTCCCCGGCCGATCCGGGCGCCGTGCTGGACCACGCGCGCGGCGCGGGGCGCCGTGCATGACGCGGGTTCCCCCGAGGATCGCGAGGCGCCCGCGCGTCAGGCGATGCGGCGTGTCCGGGCGATGACGGACGATGACTCGGTCCGGGACGTCGAGAGGCGCCGCTGCGACCTCATCAATGCGGGGCGCATCGACGCGGTCGGTGTCCTGCTCGCCGGGGGTTACCGGCACGTCCATGCCAACGGTGCCGTGACGGACAAGGCCGGAACGCTGGATCGCCTCCGCGCCGCGCCGCGCGCGATCGCGCGCGGCGACCTGTCCGTTCTGGTGGGGGGGGACGTCGCGGTCGTCTTTGGCGAGCAGGTCAGCCGGGTCGTCGTGGACGGTGCGACGGATCGGGTCATGCGCGGTCTGGTGACGCAGGTCCTTCGCCGGGAAGGGACTGCGTGGCGGTTCGAGACCTTCCAGATCACCCTGGTTCCGGGGTGAGGACGCTGCAGGGATCCGTGGGACGGTGACCCGGGGGCGCAGCCACCGCCCTTCCCACATCCGCCGCGGGTCCGAGGCGCGGCCCTCGCGAGCCTCGCCCCATGCCGGCCCGCCGCACCGTGCGGCGGCTTCCCCGTCCGCCGAAGGAGACACCCCATGACATCGCTTCGCCTCATCACCTTCCAGGCCGCCACGGGCCCGAGAGCCGGCATCGCACGCGACGACCGCTTCTTCGATGCCGCGGACGCGACGGGTCGGGCGGAGGATGCCGCCGTGCTGACCATCCTCGAGAACTGGGACAGCGCCTGGCCGCGACTGACCCGGATCGCCGATGAAGCGAGGGACTGGCGCCCGCTCGCCGGCGTGACGCTGCTCCCGCCCGTGCACCGTCCCGTGACGATCTACTGCGCCGGCGCGAACTACAGCGACCACGTCGCGCGGATGGCGAAGAAGCTCGGGATCGCCCCCGACCCGGATCCTCACGAACTCGGCCTCAACCCCTGGCACTTCCTCAAGCCGTCCCGCACGGCGGTCGGCGATGGCGCGGTCGTCTCGACCCGTTCCAAGGGGCTGGACTGGGAAGCGGAACTCGCCGTCGTGATCGGACGAACCGCGCGCGACGTGCCGGTGGGGTCCGCACTCGACGTGGTCGCGGGCTACACCATCGCGAACGACCTCTCCGCCCGGGACCTCTCCCGACGGCCGCACATCAGCGACGTGTCGCCGTTCAAGTTCGACTGGGTCGGGCAGAAGTGCTTCGACGGATGCTGCCCCCTCGGTCCCGCCCTCGTGCCGGCGGGGGAGATCGCGGATCCCCAGGCCCTCTGGATCAAGCTGTGGGTGGACGGTGCGCTGCGTCAGGACTCCAGCACGAGCCGGATGATCTTCACCGTCGCCGAACAGATCGCCCACCTGTCGTCGCGCCTGACCCTCCATCCCGGCGACGTGATCCTGACCGGGACGCCGATGGGCGTCGGGGCGGAAACCGGTGAAGCGTTGCGGGGAGGCGAGGTCATCCGGATCGAGATCGAAGGCCTGGGTCGCCTCACGACGACCATCGGTTCGGTTGAGGCGTAAATGGCCGTGACCGGGCCTGAAAGTCGAAATCCCTTGCTCTCCAAGATAATCACCGATATTGGCGGGCTGACGCCATCCGCGGGCGGATGCCGATCGAGGAGGGCGCTTTGGTCGCGGATTCGAGCGAGACCCTCGTCAGCATCGCCTACCAGCGCCTTCGGCAGGATCTGATCGCGGGCGTCTTCCTCTTCGGCGGGCAACTCAAGATCCGGCACCTGAACGAGCGTTACAACATCGGTTCCGCCCCGCTTCGCGAGGCGTTGAACCGTGTCGCCCAGGAAGGACTCGTCAACTACAGCGACCAGCGCGGGTTCGTCGTGGCACCGCTCACGGAAGCCGATCTGGACGACCTGCTGCGCACGCGGGTGCTGCTGAACGACTTCGCGTTGCGGGATGCGATCGCGTTGGGCGACCTGGCTTGGGAGGAGGCCCTCGTGCTGGCGCATCACCGCCTGCGACGCCTCCCGTTCGACCCACGCGCGGCGAGTGCCGAATGGGAGGCGGCGCATCGCCTGTTCCACGGCGCCCTCCTCGCCGCCTGCTCCTCGCCCCGGATCAAGGCGATGTGCGAGGGATTGTTCGATTCCGCCACCCGCTACCGCTCCCTGTCCCGCGTCTCGGTCGTGCGTCACGGGCGGGTGGAGCAGCACCAGGCGATCATGGAGGCGGCTCTCGCGCGCGATGCCGACCTCGCCACCCGCTTGCTGCGGGAACACTTCACGGACACGGCCACGCACTGCCGGATGGAGCTGCGGCGACAAGCCGGTCAGCCCGTCCCGGACGTGGGCGGCGTGAACGCCTGACCGATGCGGGGGGATTGCGCCGATCGGTCCCGGTTTCATCGGCAAGGGCCGGAAGCGGGAAGCCGATGACGATGACGGACACGGATCACGGCGCAGGTTCCTTCACCGTGCGCGTCGCGGCGGCCGCCGAACTCACCCCGCGCATCCGGATGATCGAACTTGTGGGCGAAGGGGAGCCGCTGCCGCCGTTCGAGGCCGGAGCGCACCTGGAGGTGCTGACGGGGGCCGGGGTGACGCGGCACTACTCCATCGCGAACGATCCGGCGGAGCGCCACCGCTACGTCCTCGCCGTCCTGCGCGAGCCGGACGGCCGCGGATCGGCGTGGATGCACGACTGCGTCGGGATCGGTGACCGGTTGACGGTTTCGGGGCCGCGCAATGCCTTTCCGCTGGACGAGGCCGCGTCCGAACACATCCTCGTCGCCGGCGGCGTCGGGATCACCCCGATCCGGTCCATGGCGCTCCGGCTGAAGGCCATCGGGGCACGGTTCAGCCTGATCTACTGCACGCGAACCCCGGAGGACGCGGCGTTCCACGACGACCTGATCGCGACCTTCGGTCCCTCGCTGCGGCTGCATCACGATCACGGCGACCCGGCGCGGAGCCTCGACCTCGAGACGCTGTTCGCCGAGCGGCCGGATGGGGCACACGCCTACATCTGCGGCCCGCGGCGGATGATCGACGCGGCCCGGCTGGCCACGATGTTCTGGCCGGCGGATGCGGTGCACGTCGAGGTCTTCGCCTCCTCCGCCGCGAAGCCGAGATCGCACGGCCCGGACGAGGCGTTCGACGTGGAACTGGCGCGCGACGGCGCGATCCTCCACATCCCCGCGGACCGCTCCATCCTCGACGTCCTGCTGGCCGCGGGCGTGAAGGCGCCCTACGTCTGCCGGGAGGGCCATTGCGGCAACTGCCGCACCGGCCTGCTGCGCGGCCTCGCCGACCACCGGGACGACGTGATGGAAGACGACGAGAAGGACGCGCAGGACACGATCTACGTCTGCGTCTCGCGCGCCCTGCCCGGCGAGCGGCTCGTACTCGACCGATAGCCCGAAGCACGGAGGAGAACATCATGCCCGATCCCGGCCCCGACATCGCCCGGTCCGCGAAGGATCCCGTCCTCCGGCCCCTCATCCTGTCGCGGGGCACGCTCCTCACCGGCGACCTCGCGCGCGCCCGCCTGTTCTACGAGGAGTTCCTCGGCCTGGAGTGCAAGGAAGTCGGCGATGGCCGGATGCTCGTGCGCGACACCGATCCGGGCCACCTGCGGCATCGCGGCGACGGGCCCTACTGGGTCATGGACGTGAAGCAGGTGGAGGAGGGCGTGACGACGAACCTCCTGAAGCACTGGGGCATCGACGTGGCCTCCGCGGCGGAGGTGGACCGCGTCCACGCCATCGCGGCGGCGAGCAAGGAGCGCTTCGGGCTCCGCGCCGTGCGCAAGCCGCGCCTGCAGCACGGCACCTACTCGTTCTACCTGCAGGACTTCGATTCGAACTGGTGGGAGGTCGAGTGCCGTCCGGAAGGCGAGGCCACCGACGACGTCTTCGCCCGGGGCGACGCCGCCTTCAACTGACGGCCGCATCCCGGCACCGGCCGGACGGGATCACGATGGGAGGTTGGCGATGAACGAGATGACGAAGCCGGCGCGGCGCGCCTCGTGGACCCTGTCGCTCTCGCACGGGACGCTCGAGACGCGCGACCTCGCCGCGGCGCGACGGTTCTACGACGAGTTCCTCGGGCTCGAGACGGTGAAGCGGGGCGAGATGGCCCTGTGGCTGCGCTGCGGCGGCGGCTGGATGGTCGCCTGCGTGAAGACGGGCGACTCCATGCTGCCGCTCCCTCCCGACGTGCGCTGGTGCCTCGACATGGAGACCGCGGAGGCGGTGCTGGTCGCCCATGACGCGGCCGTGCGGCTGCGGGAGGATTACGGCATGCAGGAGGTCCGGCCCGTCACCCGGGCCGGCGACCAGACCGGGTTCCTCATCTGCGACCTCGACGGGAACTGGTGGGAGATCTGCCATCGCCCGGGCCGGTTGTTCGACAGCGTGTTCGGTCCCGCCCCTTGAAGGGGCCGAGCGGCGCGGGCCTGCCGGGCAACCGGCGTCAGCCCGCCGCGAGCGCCGCGAGGTAGCGTTCCAGGCTCATGGGGTTCGGCGTCACCGCCGGCTCGGCGACGGTGACTCCCTCGAACGCCGTCGCGTCCTCGAACCAACGGCGCTGGGCGGGGAGTCCCCAGGGGAAGGAGATGTTGGGGTCCGCCGGGTCCCAGCGGATCGGCTCGTTCTCCAAGTCCATCACCTGATAATGCGTGTTGAACAACTCGACCCGGTGCCCGTCGGGATCGCGGAGGTAGACGAACAGGGCATGGCCCGGACCATGGCGGCCGGGGCCGCGCTCCACGTGGCGGCCGAACCCCATCTCCCCCGCCACGTCGCAGGCGCGGAGGAGGGAGGCGCCGTCCGGCGTCGTGAAGGCGAAGTGGTGCAGGCGCGGCCCGGCCCCGTTGAAGAAGACGATGTCGTGCGGGTTTCCCTTCCGCTGGAGGAAGACGCCGAAGAGCGGCCCGTCCTCGGCGGGCGAGATGTATTCGGAGATGCGGAAGCCGAGGGACGCGTAGAAGTCCAGGGCGCGTCCGACCTCCGGCGTGAGGATCTGGTAGTGGTCCAGCCGCCCCGCCGCCCCGCCGCGATGGGCGCCGAAGCGGGTGATGCCGCGCGGCATCGCGTCCATGCGGGCGCAGATCTCCAGCGGCACGCCCACGGGGTCGGTGACGTGCAGCGTGCGTCCCTGATGCGGCACCTCCGCCCACGCCACCGGAAGGCCGGCAGCGGCGAAGGCGTCGTGGGCGCGCGACAGGTGATCCTCGTTCACCGCCCGCATCCCGAGCCGGGTGCAGGACGGGGCGCCCGCGGCCTTCCGGAGGACGAGCGAGTGATGGCACGCCTCCTCGACGCCGCGGAGGCGGACGGCCTCCGCGTCCTCGTCGCTCACCACCAGCCCGACGACCTCCACGTAGAAATCCCGGCTGACCCCCGGGTCCTTCACGGTGAGGACGACGTGGCTCGCCCGCGTGAGATTGAAGGGCGGGTCGAAGACGGTCGGCGGCAGGGGCATCGGTGCGCTCGAGAGGGGCCGCCACGTGGGACGAGCTGCGCGGCGGCGTTGACCGGGCGATGAATGATCGATCATAAGCCGTCTTGCAACGCATAATCGAACGTGAAGCGTTCGGCCGATGGGGGGGACGATGACGCGCCGAGCAACGATCGGGACCCTCCCCGCGCCGGGCCAGGATGCCGGACCCGCCCGCCTTTCCCGCCGGCTCGTCGTGACTGGAGCCATCGGAGGTCTCTGCCCGTCCGCTTTCGCGCAAGGGGAAACCACCTATCCCGACCGCCCGGTGCGCGTGGTCGTCCCCTTCGCGCCCGGCGGCGCGAACGACATCCTCGGCCGCCTGTTCTGCGCGGTGCTCGCGGAACGGTTCCGCCAGCCCTTCGTCGTGGAGAACCGCAGCGGTGCCCAGGGCATCGTCGGCACCGATGTCGTCGCGAAGGCGCGCCCGGACGGCCACACGCTGCTCGTCGGCGCCAGCGGTCCTCTCGTCTTCAACCCGATCACCTTCCCGAGTCTGCCGCACGACCCGGCGCGGGACCTTGCCCCCATCGCGGTCCTCGGCTCCTACCCGCTCCTCCTTCTTGTCGGGGCGGACGCCCCGATGCGGTCGCTCGGCGACCTGATCGCCTGGGCGAAGGCCCATCCGGGGCGCGGCACCTACGGCGCCGTCAACGCCGCCTTCCAGCTCGCGACCGAGCTCTTCAAGCAGAGGAGCGGCACGGATTTCGAGTGCGTCGGTTATCGCGGCAACGCCGACGTGACGACGGCCCTCGCGGCGGGCGAGCTGACGATGGCCCTCGTGGATTCCGGGCCGGCGGCGGGTCCGCTCGCGGCCGGGCGCGTCCGCGCGCTCGCGGTGCTGACGCCCGGCCGGCTGGCCGCCCATCCCGCGGTGCCGACGATGGCCGAGGCGGGGTTCCCGGGCTTCGAGGCGTCTTTCTGGTGCGGGCTCGCCGCACCGGCCGGCACGCCCCCCGCGATCCTGTCGCGCCTCGCGGACGCCGTCGCGGCGGCGTCGCGCGACCCGACGATCCGCGAGCGCATGGCCGCCCTCTCGATCGAGCCGGACGGCGCGACCCCCGAGACCTTCGGGCGCAGGATCGTGGAGGAGACGGCGCTGTGGCGCGACGTCGCCGCCCGCGCCGGACTACGCTTCGATCGCTGACATCCCGCGTCCCGCCGTTCCGCGTGGCGGCGCACCCTCCTTCAACGACAGGCCGAGATCAGCATGGACCTAGGGATCAAGGGACGCCGCGCGATCGTCTGCGCCTCCAGCCGTGGCCTCGGCCGCGCTTGCGCCGAGGCCCTCGTGGCGGAGGGCGTGGTCGTGGTCCTGAACGGCCGCGACCCCGCCCGCCTGGAGGACACGGCCGCGGAACTCCGGGCCCGCCCCGGGGCGGAGGTGACGGCGGTGGCGGGCGACGTGACGACCGAGGCGGGACGTGCGGCGCTGCTGGCCGCCTGTCCGGACCCCGACATCCTCGTCAACAACAACGCCGGGCCGACGCCGCGCGCCTTCCTCGACGTGAGCCGCGAGAACTGGGTGGAGGCGCTCGACGCCAACATGGTCGCGCCGCTGCTGCTGACCGCGGCGGTGCTGCCGGCGATGAAGGAGCGCCGCTTCGGCCGGATCATCAACGTCACCTCGGCCATGGTGACGACGCCGCGGCCGCACATGGTCCTGTCCTCCGGCGCGCGGGCCGGGCTGACGGCGGCGATGAAGGGGCTGTCCTTCGAGGTCGCGCCGTTCAACGTCACGATCAACAATCTCCTGCCGGAGCGGATCGACACGGACCGCCAGCACTTCATGGCGCAGGAGACGTCGGCGCGCCTGGGCATCTCCTACGAGGAGGCGCGGGTGGAGCAGGTGAAATCCATCGCGGCCGGGCGCCTCGGCGACCCGCGGGAGTTCGGGGCGACCTGCGCCTTCCTGTGCAGCGCCCATGCCGGCTTCATCTCCGGGATGAACATCCACCTCGACGGCGGGTCCTACCCCGCCCTCCTGTAGCGGGCCGGTCGGCGGAGAGCCGGCGGGCGGAGGGCTACGCCCCGGCGCCCCGCACCTGGTCGAGGATCGCGCCGGGGTCCGCCGGGACGGCGTCGCCGCGCCACGCAACGTGCCCGTCCGGGCGCACGAGCACGAGGCGGGCCCGGTAGGGCGAATCGGGCGGCAGCCGGGGCCGGATCACCGAGAGCGGCATGTTCCGATCCCTGGCGGCCGCCTCCAGGGCCACCGTCCCCGCGTCGCCCGCCAGGTCCAGGAGCGTGAAGCCCGCGCCGAAGAGGTCGTGGAGCGACCGTCCCTCCCCCAGCCAGGCATGCGGCGCGCGGGCGCCGGGACGGTCGAGGGGTTGGTACGCCGCCCAGTCGTCGGGGGGCGCCTCGGTGCCGTCCGGGCAGACGATCGGGCTGTCCTCGTAGCGTTCGCCGAGTTGGAGGCCGGCGGTCTGATACTGCGGCCGGTCATCCTCCACGATGAAGGCCCCGAAGGCCCGGCGCGCCGCTTCGGCCTCCGCCCCGGGTTCCTCGACGTCGTCCGGAATCTTCCAGGCGCTCATGCGCTTCGCGATGAAGACGCCGAGCGCGGAGTTCCGGCGGCCGATCGGGCGCCGCTCGACGTCGTAGCTGTCCAGCAGCGCGGGGCCGCCCCAGCCCTCGTGCAGCGCCGCAAGCTTCCAGCAGAGGTTCATCACGTCGCCGATGCCCGTGTTCATCCCGAGTCCGCCGAGCGGCGTGAAGAGATGCGCCGCATCGCCCGCGAGGAAGACGGGCCCGCTCCGGTACCCGTCCGCGACGAGCGCGAGGCCGCCGGCCCAGGAACCGCCCGACAGGATCTCGAACGGCACGTCCGCGCCGATCATGGCGCGGATGACGGCCCGGGGGTCGAGATCCCGCGGGTCCACGGCGGCCGGGACCTGGTAGTGCATGATCCACAGCGCCTCGCCGTCCTGCGCGTAGAAGAAGCCGCGGACCTCGTGATTGACGATCCAGTTCACCCGCGCGGGCGAGCGGCCGCTCCGCTCGATGAGGTCGGGCGCGCGGATGAAGTAGGACAGCATCGTGCCGCCCATGAAGGCACGATCGGTCTTCCCGTCCTCGCCCGTCATGCCGATGCCGAGGGCACGCCGCACGGGACTGCGCGCCCCGTCCGCGGCGAGGAGGAAGCGGGCACGGATGTGTTGCCGCTCGCCCGCCGCGACGTCCTCGACGAGGGCAAGGACGCCGTCCGCGTCGGCCTCGAAGGAGACGAGACGGCACCCGAAGCGCGTCGCCACCGTGGCCTGACGCTCCGCGGCCGCCTTCAGGAGCGGCTCCAGGCGGATCTGCGAGATGGTCTGCGGGAGTTCCGGCGTCGGCCACGGGGCGTTCGCGGAGGCCGCGTCGGTCCCGCCGGCCCAGGGCCGCACGGAGCGGCCGAGTTCGTGGCCGCAGAAGCGGGTGACGTAGTCGCTCGCCGCCGCGAGGTTCGGCGGCAGGCCGCTGCGGCGGATCTCGTCGGCAAGGCCGAGCCGGCGGAAGTGCTCCATCGAGCGCGCGTTGGTGTTGTTGCACTTGGGATGCCGTGCCGTCGCCTCGTTCTCGGTGACGAGGATCGCCGGGACGCGGCGCGCGCCGAGTTCGATCGCGGCGGAAAGCCCGACGGGGCCGCCACCGACGATGAGGACGACGGTCTCTTCGCTGCGGTGCATGCGCTCTCCGATCCGACCTTCGGCGCTTCGCCTAGTGAGGCGTCCACCCACCGGGACGTAAGGGACGTGGATCGCTAGCATAATCGGTGTTTCGCTGGACAAAACTAAAAAGTCGATCATCATGCGGCTGAGAGGCCACTTGTGATCATCGGAGCGTGGCGCTCGGGGTGGAGGACACGCGCGATGCGAACCGGCCGACGCACGCTCCTCGTTTTCTCGGCCGGCTGCATTGCGGTGCCCGCGCGGGCCT
>CAXVWQ010000262.1:0-6431 GCA_964263755.1 Roseomonas sp.
CTCGACGGCGTCCGCCAGCGCGACCACGTCCGCTGCGGCGTCTCCCAGGGCACCCCGGGCTTCTCCGTCCCGAGCGGCCAGGGGCAATGGTCCGGCTTCGACGTGGAGTTCTGCCGGGCGCTGGCCGCCGCCGTCCTCGGCGACCCCAACAAGGTCCGCTACACCCCCTACTCCACCCAGCAGCGCTTCACGGCGCTCCAGAGCGGCGAGATCGACGTCCTCTCCCGCAACACCACCTACACCTTCCAGCGCGACATCCAGCTCGGCCTCGAATTCGCGGGCATCGCCTTCTACGACGGCGCCGGCTTCCTCGCCCGCCGCCAGCCCGGCGTCGAACGGTCGGTGCAACTCGACGGCGCCACCGTCTGCGTCCAGACCGGCTCGACGAACGAACTCATCGTCGGCGACTTCGCCCGCGCCAACCGCATCCGCCTCAACCCCCTCGTCTTCCAGAACTTCGAGGAACTCATCCAGGCCCTCTGGGCCGGCCGCTGCGACGCGATGAACTGGGACCGCGCCGCCCTCGCCGGCCTCCGCCTCCGCGCGCCCAACCCGAACGACTGGGTGCTGCTGCCGGAGGTGCTGAGCAAGGAGCCCTACTCCCCCGTCGTCGCCGGCGGCGACGGCCGCTGGCTGGAGATCGTCCGCTGGACCCTCTTCGCCCTCATCGAGGCGGAGGAGAACAACGTCACGCAGGCCAACCTCGACGAGATGCTGCGGTCGCCGGACCCGCAGGTGCAGCGCCTCCTCGGCGTCACCGGCGGCTTCGGCACGATGCTCGGCCTCACCGACCGCTGGGCCTACAACGCGCTGCGCGCCGTCGGGAACTACGGCGAGGTGTTCGAGCGCACCCTCACCCCCATGGGCATCGACCGCGGCGTCAACCGCCTGTGGAACCGCGGCGGCCTGATCTACTCGCCCGCCATGCGCTGAAGCGCCCGCTCGGGCCGGACCCCGACGGGCCTCTCGGCGACGGTCTCTTCCGGATGGGACGCAGTCCGGCGGGGCGCGTCCACGAGGGGGACCACCGGCCGGGCCGCGTCCATCCCCGGCACCTCCCGCCCCGGCATGCCGGGGCGGGTCGCCGGGGCTGCCCCCGCGGTCCCGCCAGCCCCGGACCGCGCCAGCCCCTCCAGGCGGTCGAGCAGCGAATCCACCTCCTCCGTCGTCTGATACGGCCCGAACCCGAAGCGCAGCCGCCACCCCCGCCGGTCCGTCACCACCCCCGCCGCCGCCAGCCGCGACTGCCACGCCTCGGCCTCCGGCGTCTCGAAGGCGAGGAAGTTGCCGCGACCCGGCTCCCCCAGCGGCGTGACGAGCCGCCAGGAATCGAAGGCCGTCCCCCGCAGCCCCGCGCAGAACCGCTCCGCCAGGTCCATCGCGTGGGCGTGCACCGCCGCGGCCGTCAGCCCCACCCCCTCGAACCACCGCATCGCCGCATCCAGCCGGTAGAGCCCGGACGGGTCGAAGGTCGCCCCGAGGAACCGCCCCCCGTCGGTCGCGTATTCCACCCGCCCGTCGGACCGCGCCAGCGCCCCGAAGGCCGCGAACCAGCCGGTGTCCCGTGGCCGCGCCAGCCGCCCCGGCGGGCAGTGCAGGAAGCAGCACCCTTCCCCCGCCATCGCGTATTTGTAGCCCCCGGAGACGTAGAACGCCCGCCCCGCGATCCGGGACAGGTCCACCGGCCGCGCCATGAAGGCGTGGTAGCCATCCACCACGAGCGTCGCCTCGCCGGCGGAGGCCGCGAGATCCTCCAGCCCGACCAGCCCGCCGCCGGAGCCGAAGAACACCTCGCTCACCCAGATGAGGTCGAACCCCGCCCGCGCCGCGTCGCACAGCCGCGGGAGGCACTCCGCCGCCGGCTCCGACGCGATCCGCGTCACCTCGACCAGCCCCTCCTCCTCCAGCCGCGCGACCTGCCGCGCCAAGGAGTGGAACTCGCCGTCCGTCGTCAGCACCCGCGCCGGCCTGCCCGTCGGCAGCGCCGACAGGATGCGCCGGACGAAGTCGTGCGTGTTCGGCGCGAAGGCGATGGTGCGGGGGTCCGGCAGCCGCAGGTGCCGTGCGACATGCCCCTGGCACGCCGCCGTCAGCGGCCCGAGCACCGCGTCCCACTTCCCGTCCTGCAACCGCGCCGCCTCGTCCCAGGCCAGCAGCTGCGCCTCCCGCGTCACGTCGGGCCACGGATGGTGGGAATGCGCGGCGAAGTGCAGCCGGCCCGGCTCGGCCGACAGGAAGCGGGAGAAGTGGGGACGCAGGTCCATCCCGCAGGGTCGTCCCTCGCGGCGCGTCCGTCCAGGGTGGAAACCGGTCCCTCCGCCGCCGTATCGAGGCGCGGCGCCCGCCGCCGCGGCGACCCTCCCGCGCCGCGTGAAGCCGTGTAGGCTGCCGCGCGCGGCGCCGGGTCCGCGGTCGAGAGGGCGGGCGAGGGGGCGGGCGACGGGGGATGGTGCGAGCGACGCCACGGGCCCGCCGGCGGGAAGGCCCCGCGTGATCGGCCCGTCGCCAAGCCTCGCGGTGCGGACCGCGGTCCCCGACCTGCGGCCCGTCGCCGCCGGCAACGCCCTCCCCGGCGTCTGGACCTTCGCCTCCGGCGCGCCCGGCCCGCACGTCGTCCTCGTCTCCCTCGTCCACGGCAACGAGTTCGCCGGCGCCGTCGTCCTCGCCCGCTGGCTCCGCGCCGGTCTGCGCCCCTCCCGCGGCCGCCTCACCCTCGTCTTCGCCAACCTCGGGGCCTTCGCCCGCTTCGACCCCGTGGACCCCACCCTGTCCCGCTACCTCGACGAGGACCTGAACCGCCTCTGGCGCGCCGACCGCCTGGACGGGGCCCGCGACAGCGCCGAGGCGCGCCGCGCCCGCGAACTCCGCCCCGTGATCGAATCCGCCGACGTCCTGCTCGACCTCCACTCCATGCTCTGGCCCTCCGACCCCCTCGTCCTGAGCGGCGGCCCCCCCCGCGCCCGCGCCCTCGCCGCCACCCTCGGCACCCCCGCCGTGGTGGTGGCGGAGGCCGGCCACCCCGAAGGCGGGCGCCTGCTGGACCACGCCCCCTTCGCCGAACCCTTCGGCCACCGCACCGCCCTCCTGGTGGAGGGCGGCGAGCACTGGGAGGACGCCACCGTCGCGACGCTGGAGGCCGCCGCCGCCGCCCTCCTCCGCGCGACCGGCGTGGCCGAACCCCCCGCCGCGCCCGCCCCCAGGGACGACGGGGCGCCCACGCCCCCCGCCATCTGGGACGTGACGCGCGCCGTCCTCGCCACCACCCGCGCCTTCGCCTTCGTCGCCCCCTTCCGCGGCGGCACCGTCATCCCCGCCGCCGGCACCCTCATCGCCCGCGACGGCCCCGCCGAGATCCGCACGCCGCACGACGACTGCATGCTCGTGATGCCCACCCCCCGCATCCTGCGCGGCCACGTCGCGGTGCGGCTGGCCCGGCGGGCGGGGGAGGGGGCGTAGGCCGTCCGGCATTCCGCCGGGTCGCGGCGGCACGGGACCGCGCATCCCGCGGACGTGTTCAGGCCCGGCTTGCCGCCGCCGCCCGCCGTGCCGCACCCTCTCTCACGCCCACCGCGCGAGGCCCCGATGCCCCTCTTCCCTCCCCACCGGACCACGACCTCCCTCATCGCCGAGGCGGTGACCCCGGCGCCCTCCCGCCGCGGCCTCCTCGGCCTCGCCTGCGCCTGCTGCCTCGCCCTTCCCGTCCGCCCCACCGCCGCGCAGGGCGTGGCCGCCGCTCCGGCCCGCTCCATCCCGGCCCGCCCCATCCATGCCCGCCTCGACGCGGCCGCCGCCACGGTCGAACCCCGCATGATCGCCTGGCGCCGCGACATCCATCAGCACCCCGAACTCGGCAACATGGAGCGCCGCACCGCCGCCCTCGTCGCCGCCCATCTCCGCTCGCTCGGCTACGAGGTGCGGGAGGGCGTCGCGGTCACCGGCGTCGTCGCGGTGCTGCGCGGCGGCGCCGGCCCCGGCCCCGTCGTCGCGCTCCGCGCCGACATGGACGCCCTGCCGGTCGCGGAGGAGGTGGACCTCCCCTTCGCCTCGAAGGTCCGCACGACCTGGGAGGGGCACGAGGTCGGCGTGATGCACGCCTGCGGCCACGACTGCCACGTCGCCATCCTCATGGCCGCCGCGGAGGTGCTGGCGCGCCACCGCGACGAGATCCGCGGCACGATCAAGCTCCTGTTCCAGCCCGCCGAGGAGAAGCTGCCGAACGGCGAGATCGGCGGCGCCCGCCTCATGGTCGAGCAGGGCGCGATGGAGGACCCGAAGCCCGACGCCGTCTTCGGCCTGCACGTGACGAGCGCCGCGCCGGTCGGCGCCATCGGCTACCGCGCCGGCGCGGTCACGGCCTCCTCCGACGGCTTCCGCATGACCGTGAACGGCCGCCAGACCCACGGCGCGATGCCCTGGGCCGGCGTGGATCCCGTCGCCGTCGCCTCCCAGATCGTCACGGCGCTGCAGACCATCGTCTCCCGCGAGACCGACGTGACGAGGCAGGCCGCCGTGCTCACGGTCGCGACCTTCCACGCGGGCGTCCGCTACAACGTCATCCCCGACAAGGCCGAACTCTCCGGCACCCTCCGCACCTACGACGAGGAGACGCGCCAGCGGATCATGGTGCGCGTGCGCGAGATCGCGGAGGGGATCGCCCGGAGCATGAACGCGACGGCCGAGGTGATCTGGGAAGCCAACGGCTACCCCCCGATCATGGCCGATGCCGCGCTCGTGGAGCGCATGGCGCCGAGCCTCGTCCGCGTGGCGGGGGAGAACGCGCGCGTCGCCGAGCGATCCTCCGCCGGCGAGGACTTCTCCTACTTCGCGCAGAAGGCCCCGGGGATGTTCTTCTTCGTCGGCATCAACGCCCCGGGCACGCGCAACGCCGCCCCGAACCACTCCCCGCGCTTCCGGGTGGACGAGGCGGGGCTGATGACGGGCCTTCGCGCCACGCTCCACCTCGTGGCGGACTTCACCGGCAGCGGCGCGGCGGCCTGATGCACGGCGGAGAGGGGGCTACGCCGCCGTCGGCGGCTCCCCCTCCACCGGTACCATCCCGAACCCCCGGATCATCGCGCTGATCTCGCCCGCCGCCGCGCCCAGCGCCGCCGCATCCGTGCCCTTCGCGACGAGCGCCACCCCGTTCCCCCCCGCCCGGTAATACGGGTACGACCCGACATCCAGCGCCGGGAACCGCCCCTGGATCGCCTCCAGTTCCGCCGCGATGTTCCCCTCCAGCAGCCCGTCCGCATGGACCGCCCGCATCATCACCGGCCGCCCCCCCTCCAGCGTCGGCGCGATCACCTCCAGCATGGACCGCATGATCCGCGGCACGCCGGCCATGACGAACACGTTCCCCATCCGGAACCCCGGCGCCGAGGTCTCGCGGCAAAGAACCGGCTCCGCCCCCCGCGGCAGGGTCGCCATCCGCAGCCGCGCCGGGTTCATGGACACGGGCGGGTCGCGCCGCGCGTAATCCGCCGCCATGATCGCCCGGCTCGGCTCGTGCACCTCCCACGGCACCCCGAAGGCGCGCGCCACGCATTCGCTCGTGATGTCGTCATGCGTCGGCCCGATCCCGCCGGTGGTGAACACGTAGGTGAAGCGCCCTCGCACCTCGTTCACCGCCTCCACGATCGTCCCCGGCACGTCCGGGATCACCCGCGCCTCCCGCAACGGGATCCCCCGCTCCCCCAGCACGGTCGCGAGGTGCTGGAGGTTGGCGTCGCGGGTCCGCCCCGACAGCACCTCGTTGCCGATGATGAGAAGGCAGGCGGTCGGGTCGGTCATGCGGGCACTCGGGCAGGGGAGGGGCCCGTCATAGACCCGTCCCTGGACGCCCGCCACGCCGCGGCGCCAGGATCGCTCGCCGCCACGCCCCCGAGGCCCGGACCCCACCATGATCCTCTCCCGCCGCGCCGCCCTCGCCGGCCTGCTCGCCCTCCCCCTGCTCCGCGCCCGCGCCGACACGCCCCCGCCCGGCGACGCCCTCCTCATCATGATGTCCGACCAGCACTCGGCGATGGAGGAATCCGCGGGCGTCCTCGCCATCGTGGACGCCGCCCTCGCCGCCCGCCGCGGCACCCCCGCCCTCATCCTCGTCAACGGCGACGTGTTCGAACGCGGCAACGCCGTCGCCCTCCGCGGCGCCGGCGCCGCCGACTGGGCCTTCCTCGCCGCGCTGCGCCGCCGCGCCCCCGTCCTCCTCAACCTCGGCAACCACGAGCCGGACTTCGCGCCGATGGCCGCGGTGGTCGCCCGCGCCCGGGCCCTCGACATCCTCGTCCTCTCCAACATCCGCGACGCCGCCACCGGCGCCCCCGTCGCCGAAACCCACGCCGACATCCCGCTCGGCGCCCACCGGATGCGCGTGACTGCCCTCGCCACCCCCTCCCTCACCGCCTACCCCGCCGCCATCCGCCCCACGATCA
>CAXVWQ010000263.1:0-12622 GCA_964263755.1 Roseomonas sp.
GACACGGCTTCGGACTACAACCCCTGCCACGGCAACGCGGGGCCGCTCATCGAGGCGATCTCGCGCGGCGTCATGCTCGCGGGCGGGATGCCGATGCGGTTTCCGACGATCTCGATCCACGAATCCTTCGCCAACCCGACCTCCATGTATCTCCGCAACCTCATGGCGATGGACACGGAGGAGATGGTTCGCGCCCAGCCGATGGACGCGGTCGTGCTCGTCGGCGGCTGCGACAAGACGCTTCCCGCGGCGATCATGGGCGCGGCCTCGGCGGGCGTTCCGGCCATCGTCGTCCCCGTCGGCCCGATGGTCGTCGGCCACCACCGCGGGGAGGTGCTGGGCGCCTGCACGGACTGCCGCCGCCTCTGGGGCCAGCACCGGGCCGGCAAGATCGGGGAGGCGGAGATCGAGGTCATCTCCGGACGCCTCGCGCCCTCCGTCGGCACCTGCATGGTGATGGGCACGGCGTCCACGATGGCCTGCATGATCGAGGCGATGGGGTTGGCCCTGCCCTGGTCCGCCGCCATCCCCGCGCCGCACGCGGACCGGCTGCGGATCGGCGAGGCGTCCGGCCACGCCGCCGTCGCCCTGGCGCGGAACGGCACGCCGAAGCCGGAGACGCTGCTGACGCGGGCCTCCCTCCGCAACGCCATGGTCGTCCTCCAGGCCATCGGCGGCTCCACCAACGGCCTCATCCACCTCGCCGCGATCTACGGACGGGTCGGGATCGCCCTCGACCTCGACGCGTTCGACGCGATCGGGCGGGAGGTGCCGGTCCTCGTGGACCTCAAGCCCTCCGGCGACCACTACATGGAACACTTCCACCACGCCGGCGGCATGCCGCGGCTGCTGCGGGAACTCGCGCCGCATCTCGACCTCGATGCGCCGACGGTCGTCGGCGGCACGCTGCGCGACTATGCCGACGCGGCGGAGGAGGTGCCGGGCCAGACCGTCATCCGCCCGCGCTCCGCCCCCCTGAAATCCACCGGCGGCATGGCGGTGCTGCGCGGCAACCTCTGCCCCGGCGGCGCCGTCATCAAGCACGCCGCCGCCACCCCCGCCCTGCTGCGGCACGAGGGCCGTGCGGTGGTGTTCGACTCCGTCGAGGACATGACGAACCGCGTGGACGACCCTGACCTCGACGTGACCGCGGAGGCCGTCCTCGGCCTCCGCAACGCCGGCCCGAAGGGCGCGCCGGGCATGCCGGAGGCCGGCTACCTCCCCATCCCGAGGAAGCTCGCCCAGGCCGGGGTGCGCGACATGGTCCGCATTTCCGACGCCCGCATGTCCGGCACCGCCTTCGGCACCATCGTCCTCCACGTCACCCCGGAATCCGCCATCGGCGGCCCGCTCGGCCTCGTCCGCACGGGGGACCGGATCGCGCTGGACGTGGAGGCGCGGTCCCTCACCCTCCTCGTCGACGACGCCGAACTGGCCCGCCGCGCCGCGGCCGCCCCGCCGCCCGCGCCGCCCCCGAAGCGCGGCTACGCCCGGCTGTTCCACGAGACGGTGCTGCAGGCCGACAAGGGCTGCGACTTCGACTTCCTCGTGGCCGACCCGCCGGACAACCGACCTTCATAGAGGCCACCTATCGGCGTGACTGCATCGATCCGCCTTCCGACGGATCGCGGCGCCGATCAGCTTCCCTCCATCGCCACCATCGAGAGGGAACGACCCCCATGTCCAGCACGAAGACCCCGCTGAGCGAGAGCGACCTGAAGAAGGTGACCGGCGGCACCTACGTCCCCGGCACCGCGGGGGCCGACCGCCTCACCAGCACCGACGGCGGCTCCCACTACGTGGACGCCTTCGCGGGCAACGACGCGGTCACCACCGGGGGCGGCCATGACGGGGTGAACGCCGGGGCGGGCGACGACCGGGTCTCCACCGGCGCCGGCAACGACTCCGTCCTCGGCGGCGACGGGGACGACATCCTCGTGCTCGGCGACGGCAACGACGTGGCCCAGGGCGAGCGCGGCAACGACGTGCTCCTCGGCGGCGCGGGCCAGGACAACCTCCTCGGCGGCGAGGGGAACGACAAGCTCGACGGCGGCACGGGGAGCGACAACCTCGAGGGCGGCGCCGGCAACGACGCGATCGTCGGCGGCGCCCGCGACGGCGCGGTGGACACGGCCCATGGCGGCGACGGCGCCGACACCTTCTCCTGGTCGCCCGGCAGCGGCAACGACTACTTCAACGGCGACGACTCCACCGGCCGCAACGACGGCTCCCAGGACTCCGTGCGGATCACCGGCATGACCCTCGCGGACGTGCAGGCCGCCCTCTCGGCCCCGGGTTCCAACTACAACGGCCTCAACCTCCAGGTCGCGAACGGCCAGATCTCCTTCACCGACGCGAACGGCCGGCCGGCGAGCTATTCCGGCCACGTCCAGGTCGGCGGCGAGACGTTCCAGATGACGAACGTGGAGCGCGTAACCATCGGCTGACGCGGGGCGACCGCGCGGCCCGCCGGGCCGGGCGACCGGCGGACGGCGTCCCTCGCCCGACATACGGCCGGGGCTTCCACGCCCCGGCGGGATCAGCGGCGAAACAGGATCGCGCCGAGGATGATCGCGGACATGCCGGCGGCGGCCGCCCTCTGCGCCCCGCCGGTGTCGCCGCCGAGGGCGAGGACGAAGGTCGCGACCACCCCCGCCGCCCCGGCCGCGAACAGGGCGATGGCCAGCACCCTCATCGCGTCGGGTAGGTCCGGGGGTAGATGATCTCCTCCGGCGGGCCGGGCGGGCGGATCGGGCCGGGACGGCCGCAAGCGGCGAGGGAGCCCGCCAGGGTGGCGAGCGCCAGGACGAGGAGGACGGCGCGGGTCATGCCAGCCGCTCCCGCCATTCCGCCGCCATCGCCGCGACGTTCGCGGGCGCCGTGCCACCGTAGGAGGTGCGGGAGCGGACCGAGGCGGCGACGGACAGCACGCCGAACACGTCCTCCGTGATGCGCGGCTCCACCTCGCGCATCTCCCCGATCGTCAACGCCGACAGGTCGGACCCGTTCGCCTCGGCCTTGGCGACGAGCCGGCCGGTGACGTGGTGCGCCTCCCGGAACGGCATTTTCAAGGATCGCACGAGCCAGTCCGCGAGGTCGGTGGCGGTCGAGAACCCTGCCCCCGCCGCTTCCGCCAGCCGCCCGATGACCGGCTGCATGTCCCGCACCATCCCCGCCGTCGCGGCGAGCGCGAGGGCGAGGTTCTCCGCCGCGTCGAACAGGCCTTCCTTGTCCTCCTGCATGTCCTTCCCGTAGGTCAGCGGCAGTCCCTTCATCACCGTCAGCAGCCCCACCAGCGCGCCGGTGATACGCCCGGGCTTGGCGCGCACGAGTTCCGCCGCGTCGGGGTTGCGCTTCTGCGGCATGATGGAGGAGCCGGTGGTGAAGGCATCCGACAGCGTCACGAAGCCGAAATAGGGGTTCGTCCAGAGAACCACCTCCTCCGCCAGCCGCGACAGGTGGGTGGCGAGGATGGCGCAGGCGGAGAGGAATTCCAGGGCGAAGTCGCGGGAGGCCACGGCGTCGAGGGAGTTCCGCATCGGCGCGTCGAAGCCGAGCGCCGCGGCGGTCATGTGGCGGTCGATCGGGAAGCCCGTGCCGCAGAGCGCCGCGGCGCCGAGCGGGCTCTCGTTCAGGCGGCGGCGGCAATCCGCCAGCCGGCCGCGGTCACGCGCCAGCATCTCGACGTAAGCCAGCATGTGATGCCCGAAGGTCGTGGGCTGCGCGGGCTGCAGGTGGGTGAAGCCCGGCATGACCGTGCCCGCATGCTCCTCCGCGCGCGCCACCATCGCGCGCATCACATCGGCGACCTGGGCGTCCAGCCCGTCGAGCGCGTCCCGCACCCACATCCGGACGTCGAGCGCCACCTGGTCGTTGCGGGACCGCGCGGTGTGCAGGCGCTTGCCCGCCTAGCCGATCCGCTCCGTCCGCCGCGCCTCGCCGTTGGAGTGGGTTTCCTCCAGGTCCTCCCGGAACTCGAAGCGGCCCTCCTCGATCTCCCCGGCGATGGCGTGCAGGCCCGCACGGATCGCCGCCTCGTCCTCCGCCGTGATCACCCCTACATGCGCGAGCATCGCGGCGTGCGCGAGGGAGCCCCGGATGTCCTGGCGCCACATCTTCCGGTCGAAGCCGATGGAGGCGTTGATCGCGCCCATGACGGCCGACGGCCCGCCGGCGAAGCGCCCGCCCCACATGGCGTTGGCGTCGCGGTCGGGATCGGGCGGGATGAGCGTATCGGGCACGGGCGGGTTCCGGGTGATCGGCCGCCGTCCCCTGCTGGGCGCGGCGGCGGGCCTGACGGTCCCCTACGCCGCCCCGGCGGTCGTCGGGAAGGGGGTCGCTTCCGCAGCCCCCTCGCGCCTCCGGGAATCCGACCCCCGCGACCTGCCCGCCCTGACCTGGACGGACGCCGAGGGCCGCGAGACCGGCCCCGCCGCCTTCGCCGGCCGCGGCGTGGTCCTGAACCTCTGGGCGACGTGGTGCGCCCCCTGCGTGGCCGAGATGCCCGCGCTCGACCGCGCCGCCGCGGCCCTGGCGGGGGAGGGGATCACCGTCGTCGCCCTCTCCTCCGACCGCGGCGGCAAGGCCCAGGTGGACCCGTTCTACGCGCGGGTCGGGCTGAAGACCCTCGGCATCTGGCTCGACCCGCGCGCCGCGGTCACGCGGGCCCTCGGGGTGCACGGCCTGCCGACGACGGTGCTGATCGGCCGCGACGGGCGGGAACGGGCGCGGCTGGAGGGCGCGGCGGAATGGGATTCGCCGGAGATGCTCGCCGCGGTGCGCCGGCTCTGCGGTGCGGGCGCCGACCCGTCCCTCGCCACCGGGCGGACCTGACGTAGAGCGATTCCTTCGCACCACGACTCCCGGCTCCCCTGCCGGATGGTTGTGGCGACCCGCGCAGGGCGTCCTCGCCGGCGCCCGGCCCCTGTAAAACTTGACACGGGTCGGGGCCTGTCCCAACGGCGATCCCCGGCCCGGAGAAACCCATGGCCACGATCTACGGCACCGATGGCGCGGACCTGAGCAACGGCACCGCGGACGGCGACACCATCTACGGCGGCCCATCCTCGAACCCTTCGACCGATACCGGGAACGACACGCTGAACGGCCTGGGTGGTGACGACCTCCTCCACGGCTACGGCGGGGACGACGATCTGGACGGCGGGACGGGGAGCGACTCGCTCGACGGGGGGATGGGCAACGACACGCTGCGCGGCGCCGTTGACGGGGATACCCTCGAGGGCGGCGCCGGCACGGACGTGGTGGTCGTGGACGCCTCGGGCTACGCGGGCGCCATCTCGGGCTACCTCTACCTCGACGACCTCACCCGGCTCGTCCGGTTCTCCAACGCCGAGGCGCTGAACTTCACGGGCAACGCGACCGGCACCCGCTACGACGGCGTCAACGGCGACACGGGGAACGACACCCTCACCGGGCTCGACGGGAACGACGTGCTCGACGGCCGAGGCGGCGACGACGTCCTCACGGGGAACGGCGGGAACGACGTGCTCCGGAGCGGCCCGGGCTACGACACGATGCGGGGCGGCGCGGGGAACGACACGTATCACCTGAGCCCGAACGGCGCCGACGTGGCGGAGGCGGCGAACGAGGGCACGGACACGGTGCGCTCCACGAGGGACTACACCCTCCTCGACAACTTCGAGAACCTCGTCCTCATCAGCGCCTCCGCGTCGGGGCTGGTCGGGACGGGGAACGCGCTGGCCAACGTCATCACCGGCGCTTCCTTCGCCGACAGCCTGTCGGGACTCGACGGGAATGATTCGCTCATCGGCGGCGGGCGCGAGGATACGCTGCTGGGGGGCGACGGGGCGGACACGCTGAACGGCGGCGTGGGGATCGACAGCATGGTCGGCGGCCTGGGCGACGATGCCTACACCGTGGACAGCCCCTCCGACATCGTCGTCGAGGCGGCGGGTGACGGGACGGACACGGTGTCGTCGCTCGTCACCTTCACGCTCGCGGCGAACGTCGAGAACCTCATCCTCCTCGGCTCGGCCACGACGAACGGGACGGGGAACGGGGAGGCGAACCGCATCACGGGGAACGCGACGGCGAACTCCCTCGCGGGACTGGGCGGGGACGACACCCTCGACGGCGGCAACGGGAACGACGCGCTGAACGGGGGGGACGGGTCGGACTCGCTCCTCGGTGGCCGCGACGACGACACGCTCCTCGGGGGCGCGGGCGACGACACGCTCGACGGCGGCGGCGGCGACGACGGGCTAAGCGGCGACGAGGGGAGCGACACCTTCATCGTGGACACGACGGGCGACGTGGTGTTCGACACGGGGAGCAGCGGCACGGACACCGTGACCGCCTCGCTCGCCTACACCCTCGGCGCGACGATCGAGAACCTCGCCCTCGCCGGGTCGGCGCTGACCGGCTCGGGCAATACCCTCGCGAACCGGGTGACGGGGAACGGGTTCTCGAACCTGCTCTACGGCTTCAACGGCGACGACACCCTCGACGGCGGGGCGGCGGCGGACACGCTGTCGGGCGGGAACGGGGCCGACCTGCTGCTCGGGCGCGACGGGAACGACCGCCTCACGGGCGGCGTGGGCGACGACACGATGCGCGGGGGCGCGGGGAACGACACCTACTTCGTCGAGGACGCGGGCGACGTGGTGGACGAGGCGGGAGGAAGCGGGACGGACGGCGTGTCGTCCGCCCGTTCGTACGCGCTGACCGACGGGGTGGAGAACCTCACGCTCACGGGGGTGGCGGGGCTGACGGGGACGGGCAACGGACTCGCGAACCGCGTCTCCGGCCATGCGGGGGCGAACCTGATCTCCGGCGGCGAGGGGAACGACACGCTCTACGGGGCAGCGGGGGACGATACCCTCGTCGGGGGTGAAGGGAGCGACCTCCTGCGCGGCGACGACGGGGCGGACACGTTCCGCTACGGCTCGGCGGCGGAGGCGCGGGACACCATCAGCGTCTTCGTCGCCGTGCACGACGTGATCGAGGTCTCGGCGGCGGGGTTCGGGGGCGGCCTCGCGGTCGGCGCGCTCTCGGCGGGGCAGTTCGTCGCGAACGGCACGGGGGCGGCGACGGCGGCGAACGGACAGTTCGCCTACGAGACGGATACGGGGCGGCTGTGGTGGGACGCGGACGGGACGGGGGCGGGGGCGCGCGTCATCCTCCTCACCCTCGCCGGCATCCCCACCATCGGCGCGGGCGACATCCAGGTCATCGCGTAGGGGCCGGCCGGTGGCACGGCGGTCGGGACCGGCGCCCGCCCGGACCACGGCCGCGATCCGGACCGGGCGACGCCCCGCACCGCGCTGCCCTTCTCACCCCGCTGGCCATCCCGCGGGCACCGGCACGCCCCAGCGCCGCGCCTCCGCGGCGAGGTCGGCGAGGCTCTTCGCCGGCAGGTCCAGCCCGTCACGGCGGTGCCGCGCCTCCGTCCGCGCCTCGATCTCGCCGGGGTAGAACACCTCCTCCGCCCCCTCCATCAGCGGCGCGGACTTGAGTTCCGCGATCATTCCCTCCATCCGCGCGTCGAAGGCCTCCCGCGGGCCGAAGGCCGCGACGTCCAGCGCCATGACGAAGTGCCCGGACCGCGACCGCTTCTCCGCCTGGTAGGGCCCGTTCACCTCCGTCAGCATGCCCGAGCCGGAGAGCCCGCCCGCGAGGACGTCCATCATCACGGAGATCGCGTAGCCCTTGTGCTCCGCCATCGGCAGGATGACGCCCGCCAGCGCCGCGACGGGGTCGGTGGTCCGCCGCCCCGCCGCATCCATCGCCCAGGAATCGAGGATCGGCTCCCCCTTCTGCCGTGCCAGGAATATCTTCCCTCGCGCCACCGCGGTGTTCGCGATGTCGAGCATGAGCGGCGCGTGCCGCCCCGCCGGCGCCGCGATGGACCAGGGGTTCGTCCCGACCACCATCCGCCCCCGGCCGCCCCAGGGCGCCATGGCGGGCGAGCCGTTGGCGATCAGCATGCCGACGAACCCCGCCTCCGCCGCCAGCCGCGTGAAGTAGCCGAGCGCGCCGTGGTGGTTGCTCTCCCGCACGGAGACGATGCCGACGCCGTGGCGCCGGGCGCGCGCCATCGCGTCCTCCATCGCCTGCTTCGCGACCACCTGCCCGACGCCGTCATGCGCGTGGATCACGGCGATGGCGCCGAGGTCCACGAGGGTCTCCGGCGCCGTCACCGGCGTCATCGTGCCCGCGCGGAGGCGGTCGAGATACCAGGGCGCGCGCATCACCCCGTGGGAGGAATGGCCCTGCAGGTCGGCGCGGACGAGGGTGTCGGCGACGAGCGCCGCGTCCTCCCCCGGCAGCCCCGCGGCCCGGTAGAGGGCGGCGACGAGGTCGGAGAGGGCGTCCGGCGCGACGATCATGCTGTCCTTTGCGCTGCGTCGTGCGATCCGTCGAGGTCATCCGGGTTCCGCCGGGCCCCGCCCCGTGCGACCTTCCCCCCATGCCGGACCTCGCGGCCGACCTCGCGGAGCGCATCCTCGACCACGCCCGGGCGGAGGGTCTGGCCGCCGGCGCGCGCCTCCCCGAACAGGCGCTGGCCGACCGCTTCCGCGTTTCCCGCTCCCCCGTGCGGGAGGCGCTGCGGCTGCTGGAGACGCGCGGCGCCGTCCGCCTCGAACGCAACCGCGGCGCCTTCCTCGCCCGCCCGCCCACCCGCGGCGCCCCGCGGATGCGCGTGGACGACGACGCGGACTACGCGCGCATCGCCGAGGACCGCCTGCGCGGCCTGTTGCCGGACCGGGTGAGCGAGGCGGAGATGGTTCGCCGCTACGCCCTCTCCCGCGCCCGCATCCTCACGCTGTTCGGGCGGATGGCGCAGGAGGGCTGGGCGGAACGCCTCCCCGGCCGCGGCTGGCGCTTCGGGCCGATGCTGACGGACGCCGCGGCCTACGAGGACGGCTACCGCTTCCGCATGGCGATCGAGCCCGCCGCCATCCTCTCCCCCGGCTTCATCCCCGATCCCGCCGCCCTGGCACGGCTGCGGGAGGAGCAGCGCGGGCTGCTGGAGGGCGGCCTCGCCCGTCTCCCCCGCACCGAGGTCTTCCGCCTCAACGCAGGGTTCCACGAGACGCTGATGGACCTCTCCGGCAACGCCTTCTTCGCCGACGGCATCCGCCGGGTGAACCGGCTGCGTCGGCTGATCGAGTATCGAAAATTCCTCGACAACGACCGGCTGCGGACCCAGGGCGAGGAACACCTGGCGCTGCTGGACCTGCTGGAGGCCGGACGACGGGAGGAGGCAGCGGCCTTCCTCCGCCGCCACCTGGAGGCGGTGCGGCACCTGAAGCTGCGGGACGGGGTGGTGGCCGTCATCCCCGCCCGTTGATTGTATTTCGCGTTGCATCGAACAATCCGCCATGCCATCCTCAGACGCAACGGGGGAGAACGCGCGTGGACATCGTCGTCATGCCGGGGGACGGGATCGGCCCGGAGATCACCGCCGCCACCCTCGACGTGCTGCGCGCCGCCGATGCCCGCCACGGCCTCGGCCTGGCCTTCGAGACCCACGCCATCGGCTTCGAGACGCTGCGCTCCCACGGCAGCACCCTGCGCCCGGAGGTCTTCGAGCGGGCGTGCCGCGCCGACGGCACGATCCTCGGCCCCGTCTCCCACCTCGACTACCCGCCGCGCGCGGAGGGCGGGATCAACCAGTCCGCCGAGTTCCGCGTGAAGGCCGACCTCTACGCCAACATCCGCCCGGCCCGCTCCCGCCCCGGCCTGCCGCATTACGGGCGCACGGCGATGGACCTCGTCATCGTTCGCGAATGCACGGAGGGGTTCTACGCCGACCGCAACATGCACCTCGGCATCGGCGAGTTCATGCCGACGCCGGACATGGCGCTCGCCGTCCGCAAGATCACCCGCCACGCCTCCACCCGCATCGCCCGCACCGCCTTCGACCTCGCGCGCGGGCGGCGGAACAAGGTCACGGCGGTCCACAAGGCCAACGTGATGAAGGTGTCCGATTCCTTCTTCCTCTCCTGCGTGCGCGACGTGGCGAAGGGCTTCCCGGACGTCGCCTACGACGAACTCATCATCGATGCGACGGCCGCGATGCTCGTGCGGGACGCCGCGCGCTTCGACGTGATCGTCACCACCAACATGTTCGGCGACATCCTGTCGGACGAGGCGTCGGAACTCTCCGGCTCCCTCGGCCTCGCCGGCGCGGTGAACGCGGGGGATGCGATGTGCCAGGCGCAGGCGCAGCACGGCTCCGCGCCGGACATCGCGGGGCAGGATCGCGCCAACCCGACCTCCCTCATCCTGTCCGCCGCGATGATGCTCGACTGGATCGGGACGCGGCGCGGGGTGCCCGCGGCGAACGCGGCGGCGAAGGCGATGGAAACGGCGGTGGACCGCATCCTCGCCGACCCGCCGCGCCGCACCCGCGACCTGCCCGGCGGCACTCTCGGCACCGCCGCCTTCGGGCGCGCGGTGGCCGAGGAGATCACCCGCGCGGCCTGACGCACGACGACGCCCGGCGGCAGACCGGGCGCGACATGGAGGGAAAGACGATGCACAGACGCACCCTGCTCGCGGCCGGCGCCGCGCCCTTGCTGCCCCTCCCGGCGCTGGCACAGCCCGCATGGCCGCGTCGCACCATCTCGCTCCTCATCCCCTCCGCCCCCGGCGGCGCCACCGACACCGTCGGCCGCATCATCGCCCAGAAGCTGACGGAGATCCTCGGCACCTCCGTCGTCGCGGAGAACCGCGCGGGCGCCGGCGGCTCCATCGCGACGGAAGCCGGCGCCGCCGCCGCCCCCGACGGCCACGTCCTCACCCTCGGCCAGCTCGGCACCGTCGCGGTCAACCCGCACATCTTCCCCCGGCTGCGCTTCGACCCCCTGCGCGACCTCATCCCCGTCGCCCTCGTCGGGCAGGTGCCGAACATCCTCGTCGTCAACCCGCGCCTCGGCACGCGGACCGTCCAGGAGTTCGTCGCGAAGGCGAAGGCCGATCCGGACGGCATCACCTACGGCTCCGCCGGCACCGGCTCCGCCACCCACATCACCATGGCCGCCTTCATGGAGGCGGCGGAGATCCGCCTCACCCACGTGCCCTACCGCGGCTCCGGCCCGGTGATGACCGACCTCGTCGCCAACAACATCGCCTCCGCCATCACCGGCACGCCCGCGGGCGCCCCCTTCGCCAAGGCCGGGACGCTGCTCTGCCTCGTCACCACCGCCCCCAACCGCCTCGACATCCTCCCCGACGTCCCCACCGTGTCGGAGACGATCAAGCCGGGCTTCGAGGCGATGCAGTGGTTCGGCATCCTCGCCCCCCGCGGCACGCCGCCGGAGATCGTCGCCCGCCTCAACGCCGCGACGAACGCCGCCCTGACGGCGCCCGAGGTGCTGCGCCGCCTCGCCGACGAGGGCGCCCTGCCCGACCCCCGAACCCCCGAAGCCTTCGGCGCCTACATGGCCGCGGAACACGAACGCTGGGGCGGCCTCGTGCGCCGCCAGGGCATCCGGCCGGAGTCGTAGGGGTGGCGCGGGTGGCCCTGGAGGAAGGGGCTGCCTTCCTCCAGACCTCCATCCGCCAGGAGCCAGGGGCCCTGTTTAGACTGGACACATCCCTGACGGGTGTTCGGGGAGATGGTTGACGCTTGATGGGCTGATTCTTCGCGGAGCGGAGCGATGCCCTGGAAGGCTGTGTCGATCATGGAGAGGCGGAGCGAGTTCGTGCGCCTGGCAATGGGGGGGTGAGCGTGGCGGAGTTGTGCCGACGCTTCGGGATCAGCCGCCAGACGGGCTTCTCGATGCTGCGGCGGCACCGGGAGGCGGGCGAGGCGGGGCTGCTGGACCGCTCGCGACGGCCGCACGCGAGCCCGGGCCGAACCACGCCGGGGATGGAGGGGCGGATCCTCGCGCTGCGCGGGGAGCATCCGGCCCGGGGCGGGCGCAAGATCGCTCGCCGTCTTCGCGATCTCGGGACGGAGGGCGTGCCGTCGCCCTCGACGGTGACCGAGGTGCTGCGCCGGCACGGCCGGCTCGACCCGACCGAGGCGGCGCGGCACCGGCCCTTCCTGCGCTTCGAGCGTGCTGCACCGAACGAGCTGTGGCAGATGGACTTCAAGGGTCACTTCCCCGCCGCCTCGCGGTCCAGCATGAGGGTGACATCGTGGATGGTGCGGAACAGCAGGCGCCGGACGAGGCGACGGAACCACCAGTAGGTCGTCTGCCACGGCCCGAAGTGGATCGGGAGCATGCGCCAGCCGCCGCCCGAGCGCGCCAGATAGCGGATCGCGTTCAGCACCTCGCGCAGGTCCACCGACGGCCTGCGGCCCCGACGCGGGGCGGGCGGCATCAGCGGCTCGACCCGCGCCCACTCCTCATCCGTCAGGTCAGACGGGTAGCGCTTCGTCTTGCGGCCAACCTCGGCCATCCGGCGGCGCGTCTCTCGGGTCCACATCCCGAGCTTGAATCACCTCGCCCGCGCCTCGCCAAGCCATTCTCAAACGGTCACTCAGACGTCAGGGATGTCCCCGAACACCCGTCAACCATCTCCCCCGTCTAAACAGGGCCCCTGGACCCCCTTCCGTAAAAGCAATGCCGTCGTCGGAGGGGTGGTGTACCGACGCGCAGGGGCCCGTAGGGGAACAAACCAACCA
>CAXVWQ010000264.1:0-5742 GCA_964263755.1 Roseomonas sp.
TGGCATCAGACCTTTTCGCTTCCCCCACCGCCGCTACGACCCCCGTCTATGACGCCTCCTCGATCGAGGTGCTCGAAGGGCTGGAGCCCGTCCGCCGCCGCCCCGGCATGTACATCGGCGGCACCGACGAGAACGCCATCCACCACCTCGCCTCCGAGGTCATCGACAACGCGATGGACGAGGCGGTGGCCGGCCACGCCGACCGCATCGAGGTGACGCTGGAGCCGGACAACTGGCTCACGGTGCGCGACAACGGGCGCGGCATCCCCGTGGACCCGCACCCCAAGTTTCCGAAGCTGTCGGCGCTGGAGGTGATCCTCACCACGCTCCATTCCGGCGGCAAGTTCTCCGGCAAGGCCTACGACACGTCGGGCGGCCTGCACGGCGTCGGCTCCTCCGTCGTCAACGCCCTGTCCGAGCGGATGGAGGTCGAGGTCGCCCGCGACCGCACCCTGTTCACGCAGGACTATTCCCGCGGCAAGCCGCTGACGAAACTGAAGAACGCCGGCGGCGTCCACAACCGCCGCGGCACCACCATCCGCTTCAAGCCGGACCCCGAGATCTTCGGCAAGCTGCACTTCGTCGCGGCGCGCCTCTACAAGTTCTGCCGCTCGAAGGCCTACCTCTACCGCGGCGTCGAGATCCGCTGGACCTGCGATCCGTCCCTCGTGAAGGATGACGCGACGCCGCCCACCGCCACCCTCCACTTCCCCGGCGGCCTGTCCGACTACCTCGCCGCCGCCGTGAACGGCTCCCCCACCGTGGTGCCGGCGCCCTGGGCCGGCGACGCGACCTTCCCCGGCGGCGCCGGCCGCGCCGAATGGGCCGCAACGTGGCTGGAGGGCGGCGAGGGCTTCGTCAACACCTACGCCAACACCATCCCCACCCCCCAGGGCGGCACGCACGAGGCGGGATTCCGCAACGCGCTGGTGAAGGGTCTCCGCGCCTACGGCGACCTGCGGAAGGAGAAGCGCGCCGCCACCGTCACGGCCGACGACGTGTTCGGCGGCCTCGCGGGCATGCTCTCCGTCTTCGTCCGCGAACCCCAGTTCCAGGGCCAGACGAAGGACAGGCTCACCTCTCCCGAGGCCGCCCGCCTCGTCGAGAACGGGCTGCGCGACCACTTCGACCATTGGCTCACGGGCGACTTCGCCCGCGCCGACAACCTCCTCGCCTGGGCCATCGAGCGCGCGGAGGACCGCATCCGACGCAAGGAGGCGAAGGACACCCCGCGCAAGACCGCGACCCGGAAACTCCGCCTTCCCGGCAAGCTCACCGATTGCTCCTCCGAGAACGCGCGGGACACCGAGATCTTCCTCGTCGAGGGCGATTCCGCCGGCGGCTCCGCGAAGCAGGCCCGCGACCGCGTCACCCAGGCCGTCCTCCCCCTCCGCGGCAAGATCCTCAACGTCGCCTCCGCCACGACGGAGAAGCTCCGCGCCAACCAGGAATTGAAGGACCTCATCGAGGCGCTGGGCTGCGGCGTCGGCGACCGCTTCGACCTCGCCCGCCTCCGCTACGGCCGCGTCATCATCATGACCGACGCCGACGTGGACGGCGCCCACATCGCCGCCCTCCTGATGACCTTCTTCTACAAGGAACTCCCCGCCCTCGTCCGCGAAGGCCACGTCTTCCTCGCCCAGCCCCCGCTGTTCCGCCTGCAGCACGGCGCCAAGTCCATCTACGCCCGCGACGACGTGGACCGCGAGCGCATCCTCAAGCGCGAGTTCAAGGCGAACCAGAAGGTGGAGGTCTCCCGCTTCAAGGGCCTCGGCGAGATGCCGCCGATGTCGCTGAAGGAGACGACGATGGACCCGCGCAAGCGCACCCTCCTCCGCGTCATCCTGCCGCCCGAGGAGCGCGCGGCGACCGCCGAACTCATCGAGGCGCTGATGGGCCGCAAGCCCGAACTCCGCTTCAAGTTCATCCAGGAGAACGCCTCGAAGCTGGACGAGGCGGAGGTGGACGCCTGACGCGTCAGGCGGCCCGCCTCGTGGGGGCCGCCGTCGTCGCACGCTGCGGGGTGGCCCGCCGCGGCGACGCCCGTTTCCCCGCCGGCGCCTTCTTCAACCGCGCCAGCAGCGCCAGCACCGCCGCCTCCTCCGGCCGCAGCGTCGCCACGTCGTCCCGCAGCTCCCGCCGCGCCTCCTCCGCGATCTCCAGCGCGATCCCGCCGGACAGGTAGCCCTCCAGCAACCCGGGATGGACGTAGGCCTTGCGGCACACCGTCGGCGTGTTCCCGAGCCGGGCGGCCACGGCCTCGATCGCCGCCCGCACGTTCTTCTTCGCCGCCGTCACGGAATCGAAGGCCTCGAACTCCCGCAGCGCCAGCGCCGCCAGCACCGTCCCCGCCCAGGTGCGGAAGTCCTTCGCCGTGATGTCCTGCCCACTGATCTCCCGCAGGTAGGCGTTGACGTCCGCCGACCCCACGTCGTGCACCGCCCCCTCCTCGTCGCGATACGCGAACAACTCCTGCCCCGGCAGCTCCTGGCACGCCAGCACCACCTTCGCGACGCGGGGGTCGGCCACGTCCACCTCCCAGTCGCGCCCGCTCTTCCCCCTGAACCGGAACGCGACGCGTCCGCCCTCGACCTCCGCGTGCTCGTTCCGCACCGTCGTCAGCCCGAAGGACTCGTTGGTCGCGGCATACTCGTCGTTCCCGACCCGGATGAGCGTCGTCTCCAGCAGCCGCACCACCGTCGCCAGCACCTTCTCCCGCGGCAAACCCGCCCGCCGCAGGTCCGCCGCCACCCGCGCCCGGATCCCCGGCAGCGCGTCGGCGAAGGCTTCCATCCGCTCGTATTTCGTGGCGTCCCGCACCGCGTGCCAGCGCGGGTGATACCGGTATTGCTTCCGCCCCTTGGCATCCCGCCCCGTCGCCTGGATGTGCCCGTCCGGCCGCGGGCAGATCCACACCTCCGTGTAGGCCGGCGGGATCGCGAGCGACCGGATGCGCGCCAGCACCGCCTCGTCCCGCACCTTCGTCCCATCGGCGTTCCGGTAGGCGAAGGACTTCCCGATGGGATGCCGCGTGATCCCCGGCCGGTCGTCGTGGACGTAGCGCAGACCGGCAGCCTGCGCCGCCTCGCGCGGCTCGACGACGGCACCGGTTTCGTTGCTTCTGGGATCGGTCATGCGGGCGTCATCCTCGGCGGTTGGAACGGCGATGGACTCCTCGCGTTGCGTGCCCCCTCAGGCCGCGAGCCATTCCCGCAGCAGCGCCGCCGACGCCTCCGGCTCCTCCATCGTCGTCAGGTGCCCCGCCCCCGCGACCGGCCGCAGCACGGCCCCGGGGATCGCCGCCGCCATCTCCTCCGCCAGATCGGGCGGCGTGAGGATGTCCGCCTCCCCCACCGCGACGAGCGTCGGCACCCCGATCCCCGGCAGGTCCGGCCGCGAATCCACCCGCGCGAGGATCGCCGCCTGCTGCCGCAGGAACGCGTCCCGCCCCACCCGGTCCGCCATCGCCATCACCTCCTCCGCGAGCGGCGTCCCCAGCCGCGACGGGTGCACCAACTGCGGCAGCAGCCGCGGCGTCACACCGCGGAACTGCCCCGTCCGCGCGAGTGACAGCAGCCCGCGCCGCCGCCGTGACGCCTCCGGCGTGTCCGGCCGCGCCGAGGTGTCGAACAGCGCCAGCCGCGTGACCCGCCCCGGCGCCTGCCGCATCACCTCCAGCGCCACGTAGCCGCCCATGGACAACCCCGCGAGCGCGAAGCGCGACGGCGCCGCCGCCAGCGCCCGCTCCGCCATCGCCCCGATCGTGTCGTCGAGCGTCAGGTCCGCGACGGTCGCGTCCACCGCGTCGCCGAGCATCGCCAGCGGGTCGCGCCACAACCGCGCGTCGCAGAGCAGCCCGGGCAGGAGGAGGAGCGGCGTGGTCATGCACTCCCCTTGGACCGCGTGCACGAATCCTTGCAACCCGGCCGTTGCGGGAGCATATCGCGCTCGGGCGGGCACCGGCCCAGTGAGCACCGGCCCAGTGAGCACCGATCGCTTCCGACCGCCGCGCGCACGCCGCGCCGCCGCCGCCCGACCCCCGCCCGCCCAGGAGACACCCTGAGGGCACACCCCGCCGGACCCGGTCCGGCCTCCCCTCGCGCCCCGGCCGCGCCGGGCAATGCGCACAGGACACGAACCGCTTGACCGACTCAGACGTCCCCGCCGGCCGCCACGCCGGCCTCGCCCACGACGACGCGCACGACGCCACCATCGCCGCCCCGGCCGGCACCATCGTCGCCGGCGCCGCGGACGGCGATCCCGTCGGCGAAGGCTCCTCCGACGGCTTCGCCGACCGCCCCGCTGCGTTCGAAGCCGCCGAGCCCGTCGAGGCGAACGCCGCCTCCGAGGACGACGTGGCGGGCGACGACGCGCTCGGCGAGGAGCCGCTGATCGACCGGGACGACCCGGAGACCGAGGACCCGGAGGAGGACGCCGCGGAGGAGGAGGGCTACGCCGAGGCCGACGCCGCCCCGCCCCGCCCCACCTTCGCCGATCTCGGCCTCTCCGAACCCATCCTTCGCGCCGTGGCGGAGTCCGGCTACCTGCACCCCACGCCCATCCAGGAACAGGCGATCCCCGTCGTCCTCATGGGCCGCGACGTGCTCGGCGTCGCCCAGACCGGCACGGGCAAGACCGCCGGCTTCACGCTGCCGATGCTCGACATCCTCGCGGGCTCCCGCGCCAAGGCCCGGATGCCGCGGAGCCTCATCCTGGAGCCGACCCGCGAACTGGCCCTCCAGGTCGCCGAGAACTTCGTGAAGTACGGCAAGCACCTGTCGCTCACCCACGCCCTGCTGATCGGCGGCGAGAGCATGGACGAGCAGAAGGCGGTGTTGGAGAAGGGCGTGGACGTCCTCATCGCCACCCCCGGCCGCCTGCTCGACCTGTTCGACCGCGGCCGCATCCTCCTGGCGGACTGCAAGGTCCTCGTGATCGACGAGGCGGATCGCATGCTCGACATGGGGTTCATCCCCGACGTCGAGCGGATCGTGTCGATGCTGCCGAAGCTGCGGCAGACGATGTTCTTCTCCGCCACCATGGCGCCGGAGATCCGCCGCCTCGCCGACGCCTTCCTGTCGAACCCGAAGGAGATCGCGGTCTCCGCCTCCGCGACCGTCGCGACCACCATCGTCGCAGGCCTCGCCTGGGTGCACGACATGGACAAGCGGGAGGCGCTGCGCCGCCTCATCAAGTCGCGGGAGGTGTCGAACGCACTCATCTTCTGCAACCGCAAGGTTGACGTGGACATCCTCTACAAGTCGCTCAAGAAGCACGGCTTCTCCGTCGGCGCCCTGCACGGGGACCTGCCGCAGCCCGTGCGCTTCGCGACGCTGGAATCCTTCAAGGCGGGCAACCTCCAGCTGCTCGTCTGCTCCGACGTCGCGGCCCGCGGCATCGACATCGGCGGCCTCTCGCACGTCTTCAACTTCGACGTGCCCTACCACGCGGAGGACTACGTCCACCGCATCGGCCGCACGGGGCGGGCGGGTCGCGAAGGCCATGCCTACACCCTCGCTGCCCCCTACGATGCGAAGCTCGTCTCCGCGGTGGAGCGCCTGACCGGCCGCCCCATCCCCCCGATGCTCGTCGAAGGCCTGACGGCCCCGACGCCGGAGGAGATCCAGGAGGGCATGAAGGCCACCCGCGGCCGCTACGGGCGCAGCGGCGCCGGCGAATCGCGCGGCGGCCGTGACCGCGGACGCGGCGGGGGCGAGCGCGGCGGCGAACGCGGCGGCCGCG
>CAXVWQ010000265.1:0-8129 GCA_964263755.1 Roseomonas sp.
GGGCCGGGGCGGGGCGCGGGGGGGCTTTCCGGCTCGCGAGGCGCGCCTCGCGCTCGGCCTCGGCGCCGGCGGACCACCAGGGCGCGCGGAGCGTCGCCGCCGGCCGCGTCGGGGGCGCCGCGGAAGGTGGGGGGGCGGACCTGGCGACCGCCGCGGTTTCGGACGATGCGGCTTCGGGGGCCGCCGGCGCATCGCGCGTCGCAACCCCCCCGGACCCGATCCTGGCGAGTCCCGGCCCGGGCACTGACGACGCGCCCGAGGCGGGTTCGGGGGCCGGGGTCTCGGTCCTTGCGGGGTCGGCCGATGCGGGCTCGGCCGCTGCGGGCTCGGCCGGTGCGGGTTCGGCCGGTGCGGGCGGGGCCGATGCCGGCCGGGCCGATGCGGCCTCGATGGGAGGAGGTTCCGTGGATGCGAGTACGATCGGCGCGGCCCCGATCAACGGGGATCCGGTCGGGGCGGGTTCGGGCGGCGCGTCCGCCACCGGCGCCCCCGATGCCGGGACGCGCATGGTGGGTGCGGGGGGAGCCGGGGTGCGGGTGGGCCCTGTGGGGATGGCTTGCGCCGCCGCCGACCACCACGGGGCACGCGGGGGCTCGGCCGGCCGGGTCGGTGCGTCCGGGGCGTGCGCCACGGGCGGGATCGGCGCGGGCCCCGTCGGGGCGACGGGCGCGGACATGGATGGGGCCGGCGCGGGCGGAACGGGGGCGGACGGTGGGTGCGGCGTCGATGCCGGCACGGACGGGGCGGGCGTGGATGCGGCCTGCCCGGCCGGGGTGGGTATGGCCCGGACGGGGATGGACCGGGCAGGCGTGGACCGGGCGGGGGCCGGCCGCGCCGGTGGGGTTGCCGGGCGTGACGCGAGCCGCGGTGCCGGGCGCGGCCCGCGCTCCGTCCCGGCGGCCGCGGACCACCACGGGACACCCGTGGATCCGGCCCCGCGGGGGGGCGGGGCCCGATTCTCCGTCGGCGTCGGGACGGGCGCGACCGCCGGGGCGACTGGCGTGGGCGAGCTTCGCGGCGCGGCGGATGGCGGGCCGGAGAGGGTGGGGGGCGGGCCGAGGAAGAGGGAGTCCTCGCGGCGCGGCACGGGGGTCTTGGGGTCGGTCATCGGGCACCGCCGGGGAGTTTGCGGGGGTCGAAGGCGTCGCGCACCGCCTCGCCGACGAAGGCGAGGAGGGTCAGCGTCCCGCCCAGCACCACGAAGGCGGTGATGCCGAGCCAGGGCGCGCGGAGGTTGTTCTTCGCCTGGGCCACGAGTTCCCCGAGGGAGGGGGAGCCGGGCGGCAGGCCGAAGCCGAGGAAGTCGAGCGAGGCGAGCACCGTCACGGAGCCGGCGAGGATGAAGGGCAGCATCGTCAGCGTCGCGACCATCGCGTTGGGCAGGATGTGGCGGGCCATGAGGCGGGCATCCGACACGCCGAGCGCCTTCGCGGCGCGCACGTAGTCGAAGTTGCGGCCGCGCAGGAACTCGGCGCGCACCACGCCCGTCAGCGTCATCCAGGAGAAGAGGAGGAGGAAGAGGAGGAGGCTCACGAAGGAGGGCTCGATCACGGAGGCGAGGATGATGAGAAGGAGGAGCTGCGGCAGGCCGGACCAGATCTCGATGACCCGCTGGAAGATCAGGTCCACCCAGCCGCCGTAGTAGCCCTGCACCGCCCCCGCGACCACGCCGACGACGGAGGAGAGGATCGTCAGCGTGAAGCCGAACAGGACGGAGATGCGGAAGCCGTGGATGACCCGCGCCAGCACGTCGCGCGCCTGGTCGTCCGTGCCGAGAGGGTTGCGGGCGGAGGGCGGGGAGGGCGCGGGGCGGCCGAGGTCGCGCACCACCGTGCGGTGGTTGAACGGGACGGGCGGCCAAATCGCCCAGCCGCGTTCCTCGACCGCGCGGGTCAGTTCCGGGTCGGACCAGTCTGCGGCGGTGGGGAAGCCGTCGGGGATGATGTCGCTCTCGGCGTATTCGACCGCGACGGGGAAGAACAGGCGGCCGTCCACGCGGGCCAGCAACGGCTTGTCGTTCGAGACGAGTTCGGCGGCGAGGGTGACGATGAACAGCGCCCCGAAGATCCAGAGGGACCAGTAGCCGCGGCGGTTGGCGCGGAAGTTGGCGAGGCGGCGCTGGTTGAGCGGCGTCATCGACGCGCCGCGAAATCGATGCGCGGGTCCACGAGCGTGTAGGTCACGTCGCCGACGATCTGCATGACGAGGCCCAGGAGGGTGAAAATGTAGAGGGTGGCGAACATCACGGGGTAGTCGCGGCGGATGGCGGATTCGAAGCCGAGCAGCCCGAGGCCGTCGAGGGAGAAGACGATCTCCACCAGCAGCGCGCCGGTGAAGAGGATGCCGATGAAGGCGGCGGGGAAGCCGGCGATGATCAGCAGCATCGCGTTGCGGAAGACGTGGCCGTAGAGGACGCGCCCCTCGTCGGCGCCCTTGGCGCGCGCCGTCAGCACGTACTGCTTCGCGATCTCGTCGAGGAAGGCGTTCTTCGTCAGCAGGACGAGCCCGGCGAAGCCGCCGACCACGAGGGCGAGCGTCGGCAGGGCCATGTGCCACGCGTAGTCGGCCGCCCGCGCGAACCACGACAGGTTCTCGGCGCCCGAGGATGCCAGCCCGCGCAGGGGGAAGATCTGGAGAAAGGAGCCGCCGGCGAACAGCACCACCAGCAGGATCGCGAAGAGGAAGCCGGGGATGGCGTAGCCCAGCAGCACGGCGCCGGAGGTCCAGGCGTCGAAGCGCGTCCCGTCCCGCACCGCCTTGCGGATGCCCAGCGGGATGGAGACGAGATAGATGATGAGGGTGGACCACAGGCCGAGGGAGATGGAGACGGGCATCTTCTGGAGGATCAGCTCCACCACCGGGCGGTCCTGGAACAGCGATCGCCCGAAGTCGAAGCGCAGATAGCCCCACAGCATCTCCCCGAAGCGGACATGCGCCGGCTTGTCGAAGCCGAAGGTCCGTTCGATCTCCGCGACGATGGCGGGGTCGAGGCCGCGGGCGCCGCGGTAGGTGGAGCGGGGGCCGTCGGCGGCGTCGGTCGGGCGGGGGCCGCGGGTCTCGCCGCCGGCCTCCCCGGTGATGCGGCCGAGGGTGGCGTTGCCCTCGCCGCGCATCTCTTGGATCAGCTGCTCCACCGGCCCGCCGGGCGCGAACTGCACGATGGCGAAGTTGATGAGGATGATGCCGAGCAGCGTCGGCACGAGCAGCAGCGCGCGGCGGAGGACGTAGGCGGCCAACTCCCCCTCAGCCCGCCCGGCGCGCTTCGGTCAGTGCGCGGTCGCGGGCGGCGTCCACCCACCAGGAATCCAGCCCGAGGCCGCGGCGCGGGTTGCGCTCGGGCTTGCCGAAGCGGTCCCACCACGCCAGCCGGAAGGTGCGGGAATGGTAGTGGGGGATGACGTGGTGGCCCCACAGCAGCACGCGGTCCAGCGCGCGGCAGGCGTAGCGCAGGGCGTCGAGGTCCGGCGCGACGATGATCTTCTCCACCAGCGCGTCCACGGCGGGGTCGCGGATGCCGATGGTGTTCTGCGATCCGTTGTCGGCGGCCCGGGACGATCCCCAGTAGTCCCGCTGCTCGTTGCCGGGGGAATCGGACTGGCCGAACAACTCGACGGTCATGTCGTAGTCGAAGGCGTCCATCCGCACCTGGTATTGTGGCGGGTCCACCGTGCGGACGCGGGCGGCGATGCCGAGGCGTTCGAGGTTCTGGATGTAGGGCAGCGCCAGCCGCTCGAAGGTCGCGCCGTTCAGGAGGATCTCGAACTCGAAGCGCTGTCCCGCGGCGTTGGTCAGGCGGCGGTCGCGGACGGTCCAGCCGGCCTCGCGCAGCAACTCGAGGGCGCGGCGCGCGCCCTCCCGGTTGTTGCCGGAGCCGTCGGTGACGGGAACGCGGAACTCGCGGGTGAAGAGGTCCGGCGGGAGCTGCGCACGGAAGGGTTCCAGCAGCGCCAGTTCCGCGCCCGTCGGCAGTCCCGACGACGCGAACTGCGAGTTGGAGAAGTACGACGTGGACCGGGCGTAGGAGTTGTAGAACAGGTTGGCGTTGAGCCACTCGAAGTCGAAGACCAGCCCCAGCGCCTCCCGCACGCGGCGGTCGGTGAACAGCGGCCGGCGCTGGTTCATCGCCCAGCCCTGCATCCCCGTCGGCAGCTCGTGGCGGATCTCGTCGCGCTTCACCAGGCCGCGGCGCACCGCGGGGAAGTCGTAGCCCGTGGCCCATTCGCGCGCGACGTTCTCCGTCCGCAGGTCGTAGGCGCCGGCCTTGAAGGCCTCCAGCGCCACGGTCGCGTCGCGGTAGTAGTCGTATTTCAGCACGTCCCAGTTGTTCAGGCCGCGCGCAGTCGGTAGGTCGCCGCCCCAGTAGTCGGCGACGCGGCGGTAGGTGACGGACCGCCCCGCCTCGAACCGCTCCACGCGGTAGGGGCCGGACCCCAGCGGCGCCTCCTGCAGGGGGCGGGCGAAGTCGCGGCCCTCCCACCAGTGGCGCGGCATGACCATCACCTGGCCGAGGATGACGGAGAGTTCGCGGTTGCCGTCGTCCTTGAAACGGAACAGGACGCGGCGGGCATCCTCCGCCACCACCTCCGTCACGTCGCCCCAGTAGGCGCGGTAGATCGGGCGGCCGGAGGAGCGCAGCGTGTCGAAGGTCCACTTCACGTCGGCGGCGGTGATCGGCCGGCCGTCGTGCCAGCGCGCGCCCTCCCGCAGCACGAAGGTGACGGAGCGGCGGTCCTCCGGCAGTTCCACCCATTCCGCGAGGTGGGCGTATTCCCCGCTCGGCTCGTCCGGGTTCACCTTCAGCAGGGCGTCGTAGATCGAGGCGGCGCCGTTCGCGGGCGTGCCGCGGAGGATGAAGGGGTTGAAGGAATCGAAGGAGCCGAGGGCGTGGAGGGTGACCTCCCCGCCCTTCGGGGCGTCCGGGTTTACCCAGGGGAAATGGGTGAAGCCGTCGGGCAGGGCGGGGTCGCCGAGGAGGGACAGGCCCTGCACGCGGCGCGCGGCCGGCGCCTGGGCGCGCGCGCCGTGAGGGAGAGGAAGGCCCGCGGCGAGGCTCGCGGCGAACAGGGTGCGACGGCGCATGGGGGGAGGATGGGGCCTCGCGCCCTAACCGCCAAGCAGCCGCGTGACGGCGGGCAGCAGGGCGGGGTCGCCGACCGCCAGCACGTCGCCGGGGGAGTCCAGGGTGAGGGTCCGGCCGCGGTGGTCGGTCACCCGTCCGCCCGCGCCCTCCACCACGGGGACGAGGGCGGCCCAGTCCCAGGGCTTCATCGTGGCGTCCACCACGACGTCCACGAGGCCGAGGGCGACGAGGCCGTAGATGTAGCAGTCGCCGCCCCAGGTGACGCGGCGGACGGAGCCGCGCAGCGCGAGGAACCCGGCATCGGACCCCGCCGGGAAGATGTCCGGGGCGGTGGAGGCGAGTTCGGCCCCCGCCACGTCGCGGCAGGGCCGGCAGCCGACGGTGCCGCCGAAGGGCCCGCGGAAGGTGGTGAGCCGGCCCTCGGCGCCGATCCAGCGCTCCCCCGTCGCGGGCTGGTCGATGATGCCGAGCACCGGACGGCCGCGGTGCAGGACGGCGATGAGCGTCCCGAACAGGGGCCGCCCCGTGACGAAGGCGCGGGTGCCGTCGATCGGGTCCAGCACCCACACCCATTCGGCGTCCGGCCGGTCGGACCCGTATTCCTCCCCGATCACGCCGTGGTCGGGGTGGTGGTGCGACAGGTGGTCGCGGATCGCCCGCTCCGCCGCCCGGTCGGCCTCGGTGACGGGGGACGCATCCCCCTTGGCCTCCACCAGCAGCGCCGAGCGGAACAGCGGCCGGATGGCGGCCCCCGCGAGGTCGGCGGCGGCCTCGGCCGTGGCGATCAGGTCATCCACGGCCCATCACGCTCCGACGGCGCGACGCGCTAGGGCAGCGGCTGCGGGGTGCCCGCCAGCGTGCGGAGATAGGCGATCACGTCCGCTCGCTGCGCACCCTGGTTCAGCCCCGCGAAGGCCATCCGCGTGCCGACGATCGCCCGCGCCGGCGCCGCGAGGAAGGCGTTGAGGTCGTCATAGGTCCAGGGCTTGGCGTTCAGCGACTGCATCGCCGGCGAATACCCGAACCCCGCCGCCCGCGCGTGCGGCGCCCCGACCACGCCGTAGAGGTTCGGCCCCACCGCGTTCCGCCCGCCCTCGTTGAAGGAATGACACGCCGCGCACTGCCGCTGGGCGATGGTGCGCCCGTTGTCCACGTTGGCCGCGGCCAGCAGCGGCGCGATCGGGTCCAGCGCGACGGGCGCGGCGGCGGCCGGCGCCGCGGCCTGCCCCGGCAGTTCCGGGATGGCGATGGCCGGCGCGGAGAGCCGGTGCGGGTGCACCGCCAGACCCCCGACCACGCCGGAGATCATGAACACCACGCCCGCCGTCAGCACCGCGGCGAAGGCCTTGTTGGCTTCGAGGCTCATCCGGTCCCACTCAGGTTCGCGTCACGCCGCCGACGCGGCACTCCGTCAACGCAGCACGGCCGCGCGCGTTTGCGCCACCGCGTCGCCTCGGCTAAGGCCCGCCGCCCTCATTAGGGGCCGTCGCCCCTGCCGACAACCCGCGCGAGCCGCTCCCCTGAACCCCATCATCGTCATCCCCGCGCGCCTCGCCGCGACCCGGCTGCCGGGCAAGCCGCTCGCCGTCCTCGGCGGCCGGGCGATGGTGCTGCGGGTGGCCGACCGGGCGCGGGAGGCGGGGATCGGCCCCGTGGCCGTCGCGGCGGGGGACCGCGCCATCCTCGACGCCGTCCGGGCCGCGGGGGTGGAGGCGGCGCTGGTCGAGGCGGACCTGCCGAGCGGGACCGACCGGGTGCGGGCCGCGCTCGACATCCTCGATCCCGGCGGGCGGCACGACGTGGTCGTGAACCTGCAGGGCGACTTCCCGACGCTCGACCCCGCGGCGCTGCGCGCGGTGCTGCTGCCGCTGGCGGACCCGGCGATGGACATCGGCTCCCTCGTCACCCCGATCCACGACGCGGCGGAGGCCACGGCCCCCCAGGTGGTGAAATGCCACTGCCACTTCGCCGACGGCGCGGCGGTCGCCCCCGCGCTTACCTTCTCCCGCGCCGCCATCCCCTGGGGCGACGGCCCGCTGTGGCACCACATCGGCGTCTACGCCTTCCGCCGCGCCGCGCTGGACCGCTTCGTGTCCCTGCCGCCGAGCGGGCTGGAGGAGCGCGAACGCCTCGAACAACTCCGCGCGCTGGAGGCGGGGATGCGGATCGCCGTCGCCCGCGTGGAGCACGGCCCCTTCGGGGTGGACACGCCCGCCGATCTCGCGCGGGCGGCAGCGATCTTCGGAGGGAACACGTGACCGGAACCATCGCCTTCCAGGGCGTGCCGGGGGCCTATTCGGACCTCGCCTGCCGCGCCGCCTACCCGGGCTGGGCGACCCTGCCGTCCCCCTCGTTCGAGGCCGCCATGGCGGCGGTGCGGGACGGGCGCGCCGACCTCGCGATGCTGCCCTGCGAGAACTCGCTCGCGGGACGGGTGCCCGACATCCACCGGCTGCTGCCGGAATCCGGGCTGCACGTGGTGGGCGAGCATTTCGAGCGCGTGGAGCACTGCCTCCTCGCCCCCCGCGGCGCCACCATGGCCACCCTCAAGCGCGCCCGCTCCCACCCCGTCGCCCTCGGGCAGGTGCTGAACCTGCTGCGCGACACCGGCCTGCAGGCGGTGATCGAGGCCGACACCGCCGGCGCCGCCGCCCTCGTCGCCGAACGCGGCGGCGTGGAGGACGCCGCCATCGCCTCCTCCCTCGCCGCCGAGATCTACGGCCTCGACATCCTCCGCCGCAACGTGGAGGACGCGGCCCACAACCCCACCCGTTTCTACGTCATGTCCCGCGACCCCGTGACGCCGCCGACGGACTTCCCCCACCCCGTCACCACCTTCGTCTTCCGCGTCCGCTCCGTCCCCGCCGCCCTCTACAAGGCGCTCGGCGGCTTCGCGACGAACGGCGTGAACATGACCAAACTCGAATCCTACATGCTCGACGGGCGCTTCACCGCGGTGCAGTTCCTCTGCGACGTGGATGGGCACCCGGACCACCCGGGGCTGCGGCGGGCGTTGGAGGAACTGCGGTTCTTCTCGCGGGAGGTGCAC
>CAXVWQ010000266.1:0-4287 GCA_964263755.1 Roseomonas sp.
GGCCTTCCTCCGCTTCGTGAACGCCACCGGCGTCGAGGTGACGGCCCGGGCCGAGGGGTTGCCGACCCTCGTCCTCCCGCCCTCGGGCATCGGCGTCTATCGCACCCTCGTCCGCGCCGACCGGGCGTTGGCGCTGGAGGCCCGGGTGGGCGCCGGCGCGGCGCGGGCCGCCCCGCGCGTGGCCGGCGGCGCCTTCGTCACGGTCCTCGTCTCGGCGGGGGCGGAGGGGCCGGCGCTGCGGGTCGTGACGGACGTCGCGGGGTTCAACCAGGCCCGGGCGCACCTCGCCTTCTACAACGCCCTGCCGGACTGCCCGGCGGCCTCGCTCCTCCTCGATCCCGACGGCCCCGCGATCCTCGCGGAGGTGCCGCCGGGAGAGATGCGCGGGCGGGCGGTGAACCCCGCGCGCGCGACGCTGCGGGCGCTGTGCGGCGAGCGCTCGGCGGCCCTGGAACTCGACGGGATGGAAGCCGGGGGGCGCTACAGCGCGTGGTTCCTGCCGGGGGCGGACGGCCCCCGGGCGGTCCTGACGCGGGACCCCGTGCCGGGGGGATGGCAGCCCCGGTCGCGGTAGCGGCCCGGATCGCCCCGGTTCGGATCGCCGCCCGGGATCTTCCGTCGTGACGGACGCCCGCAGCGGACGCCGCGCGATGGATGGCGGCGATGAGGACCATCGACCGCGGCCCCGCGCACCGCGCTTGCGGCCGGCGCGGCCCGGCGATACCCCCGGCCGAACGACGCGGAGACGGGGAATGGCGGACGCGATGCTGCGGCGGCTCCAGGTGGCCGAACTCGTGCAGAACTGGGCGGTGTGGCGGGATGCCGGCCACTGGGACCGCTTCGCCACCTGCTGGGCGCCGGAGGGCCGGATGATGGCCACCTGGTGCCAAGCCTCCGCCGCCGACTTCATCGAAGCCAGCAAGGCCGGCTGGGCGCGCGGCGTCTCCATCCTCCACTTCCTCGGCGGCTGCTCCGTGGACATCTCCGACGATGGGGAGGGCAGGCGCGCCGTCGCGCAGACGAAGATGACCATCTCGCAGCGGGCCGAGGTCCACGGCGTCCTCGTGGACGTCGTCTGCACCGGCCGCTTCCACGACTTCGTGGAGGAGAAGGCCGATGCCCCCGGCGACAACAGGTGGAAGATCGTCCTCCGCCAGCCGATCTACGAGAAGGACCGGATGGACCCGGTGGACCCCTCGGCCACGCTGTCCCTCGACCCGGCGCTGCTGGCCCGCTTCCCGGAAGGCTACCGGCACCTCGCCTACCTCCAGACCGGCATCGGCTACGACGTGAAGACGGACATGCCCGGCCTGAAGGGCGAGAAGGTGGAGGCGCTCTACGCCGCGGGGCGGGGGTGGCTGCGGGGGGAAGCCCTGTCGTGGGAGGAGTAGGTCTCGGACGCCGCGCCGCCCTCGGCGCGGCCGGGGCCGTGGCGCTCGGGGCGGGGCCCGCTGCGGCCCAGGGGGCGCCGGTGCTTCAGGGGGCGCAGGTGATCACGGGCCAGGACGGCTGGTTCTTCCGCGCGAACGAGCCGCGGATCGGGCTGAACGCCGTCGCGCTGCGCGCCGTCTCCGGCCTCGTCGGCGAGGCGGTCGCCGTGCTGCGGCGGGCCGAGGTGACGGTCCTGCTGCAGATCACCCCCCTGCGCGCCCGCACCTACCGGGACCGCCTTCCGGCCGGCGTCACCCTCTCGGCCGAGACGGAGGGGCGCTACGGCGCGGCGATCCGCACCCTCGGGCCGCTGGCGCCGGTGGTGGACGTCGGCGCGATCTTCGCCGCGCGCCGCGCCCTCCCCGACGCGCCGCTGCTGTTCTTCAAGGCGGATTCGCACTGGACGCCGACCGGCGCCGGGCTCGCGGCCCGCGCGATGGCGGAGACGATCGGGGCGCGCGTGCCGCTCCCCGCCTCCGCCCGGCCGGGGGCACGCCTCGGGCCGCCCCAGCCCCTCCAGAACCTCGGCGACCTCTCGGCCATCATGACCGAGGCGCAACGCCGGGCGGCGCCGCCGGAGATGGTCGAGGCCCGCCGGGTCATCGCGCCCTCCGGCGTCGCGGCGCTGCTGGCGCCGGAGGGGGACGAGCCGCCGGACGTGGTGGTGGTCGGCTCCTCCTTCCTGCAGCCCACCTTCACCTACGCCGCGCAACTGTCGGAGGCGCTGCGGCGGCCGGTGGGGCTGACCTGGCTCGTCCATCCCGTCGGCCCCTACCGCACCCTGCTGCGCGCCGTGTCGGAGGAGGGCTTCCGCCGCAAGCGCCCGAAGGTGCTGGTCTGGCACCTGCTGGAGGGCGACGTGGACGCGGAGCCGACCCGGGCCGACATCTGGACGGGCAACACGATGACCGGCGCGGCCTTCCTGGCCGAGCTGCGGCGCGCACTCGGCGGGTAGCGCTATCGGGGCGGGGCGCATCCGGTTAGCCTGACGCCGAGGAACAGGGGTTCGCGCTTGGGTTACGCGTTGCAGCAATTGGTCAACGGCGTCGCGCTCGGGATGATCTACGGGCTGATCGCCGTGGGCTACACGATGGTCTACGGCATCATCGGGATGATCAACTTCGCCCACGGCGACATCTTCATGGTCGGCGCCTTCGTCTCGCTCATCGTCCTCGTGCTCGTCGGCATGGGCGGGGTGATGGAGGGGCCGGCGGCGATCCTCCTCGTCCTCCTCGTCTCCATCGCCGTCACCTCGCTCTACGGCTGGTCGGTGGAGCGGATCGCCTACCGGCCGCTGCGCGGGTCCTTCCGGCTGGCGCCGCTCATCTCCGCCATCGGCATGTCCATCGTGCTGCAGAACTACGTGCAGGTGGCCCAGGGCGCCCGCCCCAAGCCGATCGAGCCGATCATCCGCGGCAACGTCGCGCTGTTCGAGAGCGACGGGTTCGTCGCCTCCATCTCGGTGATGCAGATCGTCATCATCGTCGTCACGCTCGTCGTGCTGGCGGTCTTCACCTACCTCGTCACGCGCACCCCGCTCGGGCGCGCGATGCGGGCGACGGAGCAGGACCGCAAGATGGCCTCCCTCCTCGGCGTGGACACGGACCGCACGATCTCCATCACCTTCGTCATCGGGGCCGCCCTCGCCTCGGTGGCCGGCACGATGTGGCTCCTGCGCTACGGGGTGATCGACTTCTTCTCCGGCTTCCTCGTCGGCGTGAAGGCGTTCACCGCGGCCGTCCTCGGCGGCATCGGCTCGCTGCCCGGGGCGGTGCTGGGCGGGCTGCTGATCGGGCTGATCGAGACCTTCTGGTCCGCCTACTTCTCCATCGCCTACAAGGACGTCGCGACCTTCGGCATCCTCGTCGTCGTGCTCATCTTCATGCCCACGGGGCTGCTCGGCCGCGCCGAGGTGGAGAAGGTATGAGCGGCGCGGCGGGCCACCTGGACGACGGCGTCCCGGCGCCGGGCGAACGCGGCGGCATCCCGCGCGGCGAAGCCCCACCCCCGGCCCGCCCGCCGCTGACGGCGGCGCTGCGGGACGCCGCGATCACCGCCGCCGTCGCAGCCCGCCTGTTCATCCCCCTCGTCGGCCTGCGCACGGACGTCGCGCCGACGGGCGGCGCGCTGATGATCCGCGCCCGCTGGGCCGACGTGGCGATCCTCGTCGCCCTCGCCTTCGCCGGGCGCCTCGCGATGAACCTCTTCGGCGCCGCCCGCACCGCACGCCCGGGGCTGCGGCTGCCCGTCGCGTGGTCGAAGGTCGGCCTGTTCGTCGCCCCCGCCCTGCTGGCCCTGGCGATCCTGCTCCCGGTCCTGCCCGGCACCTCCCGTTCCACGCTCGACCTCGGCATCCTCGTCCTCACCTACGTCATGCTGGGATGGGGCCTGAACATCGTCGTCGGCCTCGCCGGGCTGCTCGACCTCGGCTACGTCGCCTTCTACGCCGTCGGCGCCTACTCCTACGCCCTGCTCGCGACGACCTTCGGGCTGTCCTTCTGGGCCTGCCTCCCGCTCGCCGGCATCCTCGCCGCCTTCTGGGGCGTGCTCCTGGGCTTCCCCGTGCTGCGGCTGCGCGGCGACTACCTCGCCATCGTCACCCTCGCCTTCGGGGAGATTATTCGAATTGTCCTGCTGAACTGGGTCTCCTTGACCGGTGGGCCCAACGGCATCGGCGGCATCCCCCGCCCGTCCTTCTTCGGCTACCCCTTCTCCGCCGGTGGAGGCCCCGGCTCCTTCGCTGACCTGTTCGGCCTGGAACCCTCCCCCACCCACCGGGTGGTGTTCCTCTACTACCTCATCCTCGCCCTCGCCCTCCTGACGAACTGGGTCACGCTCCGCCTCCGCCGCCAGCCC
>CAXVWQ010000267.1:0-5536 GCA_964263755.1 Roseomonas sp.
GGTCGCGGCGGAGGCGGCGCGGCTGACGCCGCCGGCGGACGTGCCGCTGAAGGACCCGCGGGACTGGACGGTGATCGGGCAGTCCATCCCGCGCATCGATACCGCCGACCAGACGACGGGGAAGCAGGTCTACGGCGCGGACCTGCGGATGCCGGGGATGCTCGTGGCGGTGCCGAAGCGGTCGCCCGTGTTCGGGGGGACGGTGAGGTCCTTCGACGCGGCGGCGGTGTCGGGGATGCCGGGGGTGCGGCACGTGCTGCGCGTCGGGGAATCGGCCGTCGCGGTGGTGGCGGACACGTTCTGGCAGGCGAAGGTCGCGCTCGACGCGCTGCCGGTGGAGTGGGAGTCCGGGGAGAACGCGCGCGTCTCCTCTGCCACCATCTCCGCGATGCTGGACGAGGGGCTGACGGCGCGCGAGGCCTTCGTCGGCAACTCCAACGGCGACGCCCGCGCGGCGATCGCCGGCGCGGTCCGCCGGATCGAGGCGACCTACTCCTACCCCTACCAGAACCATGCGCCGATGGAGCCGATGAACGCGACGGTGGTCTGGACCCCGACGCGCTGCGACGCGTGGTGCCCGACGCAGAACGGGGAAGCCGCGCTGGCCGCGATGTCCCAGGCGGCCGGACTGCCGCAGACGGCGTGCGACGTCCACCGCGTGGACCTCGGCGGCGGCTTCGGGCGGCGGACGGTGCATGACTGGCTCGCCGACGCCGTTCTCATCGCCAAGCAGGTGCCGGGCGTGCCGGTGAAGACGATGTGGACGCGCGAGGAGGACATGGTGCAGGGGCGCTACCACCCCGTCACCAAGGCCCGCCTCGTCGCGGGGCTGGACGCGAACAACGCGATCACCGGGCTGCACTTCCGCATCTCCGGGCAGTCCATCCTCTCCACCGCCTTCCCCGGCGGCTTGCAGAACGGGCGCGATCCCGTGCAGTTCCAGGGGCTTAACGCCGGCGGGGCGGAGGGGGCGATCGGCTACACCTTCCCGAACCTGCTGGTGGACCACGCGATGCGGAACACGCACGTGCCCGCGCATTTCTGGCGGGGGGTGAACCACAACCAGAATGCCATCTACCTCGAATGCTTCCTCGACGAGGTGGCGGTCGCGACGAACCAGGACCCGCTGGCGCTGCGGCGGTCGCTCATGGCGAACCACCCGAAGCACCTCGCGGTGCTGAACGCGGTGGCGGAGCGGGCGGGCTGGGGCACGCCGACCCCGCCGGGCGTGTTCCGCGGCATCGCGCAGCAGATGGGGTTCGGCTCCTACGTCGCGGCGGTCGCCGAGGTGTCGGTGAGCGACCGGGGCGAGTTGCGCATCCACCGGATCGTCGCCGCGACGGATTGCGGCTTCGCGGTGAACCCGCGGCAGATCGAGATGCAGGTGGAGGGGTCGTTCTCCTACGGCCTCTCGGCGATGCTCCACGGCGAATGCACGGTGAAGGACGGCGCCATCGAGCAGACGAACTTCGACACCTACAACGTCGTCCGCATGGACGAGATGCCGCCGGTGGAGACGATCGTCATGCCGTCCGGCGGCTTCTGGGGCGGGGTCGGGGAGCCGACGATCATGGTGGCGGCGCCGGCGGTGCTGAACGCCATCTTCGCGGCGACCGGCAAGCGGGTGCGCGACCTGCCGCTGAAGAACAACGACCTTCGTCGCGCCTAGTGCGGCGGGGGGCGTGGTGGGCCCTGCTGATCCTCCTCGCCGCCCCGGCGGCGGGGACGGTCGCGCCCTTCGTGCTGACGGGCGACGCCATCGAGGCGCCGCTCGACGGGCTGATGGGCGATCGGGTGCGCGGCGCGGCGGTGGTGCGGAACCGGGAGACGGCGAACTGCCTCATCTGCCATTCCATCCCCGATACGACCGAACGCTTCATGGGGGAGGTGGGGCCGCCGCTCGCGGGGGTGGCATCGCGGCTGACGCAGGGGCAGATGCGGCTGCGGCTCGTGGATGCGACGATCGTGAACCCGCGGGCGATCATGCCGGCCTATCATCGCGTCGAGGGGCTGGTGCGGGTGGACCTGCGATACGCCGGGCGGCCTGTGCTGGGCGCGCAGGAGATCGAGGACGTCGTGGCCTATCTCGCGACGCTGGAGGAGTGAGGCGATGAATCGCGTCGCGCGACGTGCCGTGCTGGCGTTGCCCCTGGCGGCGGCGACCGTGAACCGCGCGCCGGCCCAGCCGGCCGTGGAGGAGACCTTCGAGGCGGCGGAGCGCGCGATCCTCGCCGGGCGCACGGCGGTGACGGAGGGCATCGTCCTCGACATCCCCACGCTGTCGGAGAACGGCAACTCCGTGGACCTGACCGTGACGGTCGAGAGCCCGACGACGGCCGCGGACCACGTCACCGCCATCCACCTGCTGGCGGAGCGGAACCCGGTGCCGCGGGTCGCGACCTTCCGCCTCTCGCCGCGCTCGGGGCGGGCAGAGGTGGCGACGCGCATCCGGCTGGCGACCACCCAGACCGTGCTGGTCCTCGCCGAGACGAGCCGCGGCGTGGTCCACCGGGCGGACCGCGAGGTCATCGTCGTGCTCGGCGCCTGCCTGGAGACCGGCTGATGCGGACGAGCCCGATCACCGCGCGCATCACCCTCCCGCCCTCCGCGCGACGGGGGGAGGTCGTGACGGTGCGCGCGCTGGTGCGCCACCCTATGGAGCGTGAGATCACCGCGGCGGGGCTGACGCCGATGCCGCGGAAGATCCTGCATTCCCTCCGCGTGACCTACCGGGACGAGGAGGTGTTCCGGATGGACCTGTCCTCCGGTATCACCGCGAACCCCTACATCGAGTTCACCACCGTCGCGACGGAGACGGGCGATTTGGTGTTCGAGTGGACGGAGGATGGGGGGGCCATGTATCGGCGCGAGGCGCGGCTGGTCGTGGTGTGATGCGGTGGCGCGCGGCGGCGCTCGCCGGCCTGTCGTCGCTCGCCGTCGTGCTGCTGGCCGCCGCATCGGAGTTGCGGCCGACCCGCGACTTCCTCTCCCCCGAGATCCGCACCGCGCAGGACGACCCTTCACGCCATCCCGGTTGGCTGTGGGTGGAGGAGGGCGAGGCGTCATGGGCGCGGGGCGAGCGGAGTTGCGCGTCCTGCCACGGCGACATCGCGGGCATGGCGGGGGTGGCGGCGCGATATCCCGCGGTGGCGGCGGACGGGGCGCTGCTGAACCTCGAAGGGCGGATCGAGCGATGCCGGACGGAACAGCAGCGCGAACCGGCCTTCGGCTACGAGAGCGAGGCGCTGCTCTCGCTCACCGCGGCGGTGGCGCTGCGGTCGCGCGGGATGCCCGTCTCGGTCGCCACGGACGGGCCGGCGGCATCCTTCGCCGCGGCCGGGCGGGCGTTCTACGAAACGCGCCAGGGCCAGTTGAACCTGTCCTGCGGGCAGTGCCACGACGACAACGCGGGGCGACGTCTGCGCGGCGACGTCATCTCCAACGGGCTGGGCACCGGATATCCGGCCTATCGCCTGGAATGGAACGCCGTGGGATCGCTGCACCGGCGCCTGCGGGCCTGCTCGCTCGGCGTGCGCGCCGTGCAGTTCGGGCTGGGGTCGCCGGAATACCTCGCCCTCGAACTCTTCCTCGCCGGGCGCGCCAACGGGCTTCCGGTGGAGGCGCCGGGGCTGCGGCGGTGATCCGCGGTCGGCTATGCCGTCCGCGCGCCCATGCGCCGCAACGCGCATACCACGCGATCCGCGCCGGCCTCGACGGACGCGTCGTTCACCACCGTCGCCACCGCCAGCCCCGCGGGCAGCGGCGCGTCGCGGGCGAGGCGGCGGGCGACGTCGGCCGCCTCCTCGCGCCCGCGCGCCGCCAGCCGGGCGGCGAGGATGTCGGGCGGCGCGGTGATCTCCAGCACGCGCAGCGGATGGCGCGACGCCGCCTCCGCCAGCACGCCGCGGGACAGGTTGGCGACGAGGGTGCGGCCGGCGGACAGCGGACCGTCCACCGCCTCGCGCGGCAGGCCGTAGAACAGGCCATGCGCCTCCCACCACAGGGCGAAGCCACCGGCGTCACGCGATGCGGTGAACGCGTCGCGCGACATCGGTAGATGGTCCTCGCCCCCCGCCTCCGCGGGCCGGGTGATGGCGCGTCGGACGAAGACGATGCGCGGGTCGCCCGCCAGCGCCGCGCGCGCCGCGTCCATCAGCGTGTCCTTCCCCGCGCCGGACGGGCCGACGACGGCGACGAGGACGCCCGTCACGCGGCATCCCGGATCGGCGGAACCTCGAAGACCCGGTCGGCGACGCGGTCGCGCACCTCGGTATCGTGGAAGATGCCGACGAGCGCGACGCCGCGCGACTTCGCCTCGGCGATGAGGGCGACCACCACCTCCCGGTTCGCGGCGTCGAGGGAGGCGGTCGGTTCGTCCAGCAGCATCAGCGGGTAGTCCGCGACGAAGCCGCGCGCGAGGTTCACGCGCTGCTGCTCGCCGCCGGAGAAGGTGGCGGGCGGCAGGGCGTGGAGGCGTTCCGGCAGGTTCAGGCGCCGCAGCAGGGCGGCGGCCCGGTCCCGCGCCGCGTCGCGCGGCACGCCGCGGGCGACGAGGGATTCGGCCGCCACGTCCAGCGCGGGAACGCGGGGGATGACGCGGAGGAACTGGGACACGTAGCCGACCGTGTCCCGGCGCAGCGCGATGACGGCGCGCGGCGCGGCGGAGGCGAGGTCGGTCACGCTGCCATCGGCGCGGCGAACGAGGATGGAGCCGGAATCGGCGCCGTAATTGCCGTGCAGCAGGCGCATGAGCGTGGACTTGCCCGCACCGGACGGGCCGGACAGCGCCACGCACTCGCCCGGCGCCACCTCCAGCCCCGCGTCGCGCAGGACGGGGATGGCCACGCCGCCGCGGAGGTGGAGGGTGAAGCCCTTGTCCAGGCCCTCGGCCTTCAGCGTCCAGCTCATGCCGCGAGCACCGAGGAGACGAGGAGCTGGGTGTAGGGATGCCGCGGATCGTCCAGCACGCGGTCGGTCAGCCCTTCCTCCACCACCTGCCCGTGACGCATGACGACGAGGCGGTGCGCCAGGAGGCGGGCGGCGGCGATGTCGTGCGTCACGAGCAGCACGGCGATGCCGAGGTCGGCGACGAGGGCGCGGATCAGGTCCAGCAGCCGCGCCTGGACGGAGACGTCGAGGCCGCCGGTGGGTTCGTCCATGAAGACGAGGCGGGGACGGGTCACGAGGGTGCGCGCGATCTGCAGGCGCTGCCGCATCCCGCCGGAGAAGGTGCGCGGCGCGTCGTCCAGCCGATCGCGCGGGATCTCCACCCGTTCGAGCCAGCGCGCCGCCTCCTCCCGGATGTCGCCGTAGTGGCGGGCGCCGACGGCCATGAGGCGTTCGCCGACGGTGCCGCCCGCGGAGACGGCCATGCGCAGCCCCTCGCGCGGGTCCTGGTGGACGAAGCCCCAGTCGGTGCGGGCGACGCGGCGGCGCGCCGCTTCGGTCATCGCGTGCACGTCGTGGGTAGCGCCCGCGGGGTCGCGATAGGTCACCGTCCCCGCATCCGGCCGCAATTCGCCGGCCAGGGCCCGCA
>CAXVWQ010000268.1:0-3843 GCA_964263755.1 Roseomonas sp.
TCCCGGGACCGCCGCCCGGACTCCCTCCTCCTCCTCGGCGCCACCCACGCCTTGGAGCGCCTGTTCGGCAACGACCTTCCCCCCGTGCGGCTCGCCCGCCGCCTCGGCATCGCGGCGGTGGACCGGCTGCCCGGGTTGAAGGGCTTCTTCGCCCGCCGCGCCATGGGCTTCGGCGGCGGGGCGTCGGGGCTGCTGGAGGGGCGGGGGCTGCTGCGGGGCTGATGCCGCGTCCATGACCGACGCACCGCTCGTCGCGGTGACCGCATCCGACACGATGCTCCGGAGGACGGCGTGATAACGGGAGTCCGTCCCCTCGAAGCGAAGGATGCCCCCGAACTGGCCGCACTCCTGCGTGAGATGGCCGCGGGTTACGGGGCCGCATTGGCTCCGGACCTGGACGTGGCCGGGGACGTGCTGCGGCAAGCGCGGCACGTCGGGTTCCTCTTGGCGGAGGATGCGGGACGGCTGACCGGCTTCGCCACCTTCACCACCACCTATCCCGTCGCCGGACTGCTCGCGTTCCTCCACGTCCAACAGATCTACGTCGCCCTGTCGGCGCGCCGGCTGGGCGTCGCGACGCGGCTCATGGCCGGCGTCTCGCGGATCGCCGTGGGCCGGGGCATCACGCGGGTCGAGTGGTCCACCGCCGCCGGGAACCGGGCCGCGCGGGCGCTCTACGACGGCATGGGCGCGACGGGGATGGACAAGGTGCATTACGTCCTGTCCGGCGAGGCGCTGATCAGTTCGGCCACGGACCCTTGAGGCCGCCCCCTCCCACGGCCTCCGCGATTGGCCGGGTGCGAGTCACCACCCCATATCGCGCCGCATGATCAACGCACCCAGGGCCGCCAGCACGACGCGCGACGCCACCTACGACGTCGTCGTGATCGGTGGCGGCGCGGCCGGCCTCGCCGCCGCCCTCGGCGCCGCCCGGTCGGGCGCGCGGGCGCTGCTGGTGGAGCGCTACGGCTTCCTCGGCGGCGCGGCCACCAACGCCAACGTCCTCTCCTACTGCGGGATGTTCGTGGCGGGCGTCGAACCGGTCCCGGCGGTCGGCGGCGTCGGCGCGGAGGTGCTGCGGGGCCTGGGATCCCTTGGGGAGGACGCATCCCCCCGCCGCTCCAAGTCCGGCAACTGGATCGTGACCTTCGAGCCGGAGGCTCTGAAGCACGTCCTCGACCGCGCCGTGACGGCGGAGGGGAACGTCACCCTCGCCCTCCACGCCCGGATGACCGGGGCGGAGACCGCGGCGGGGCGGGTCGCGGCCGTGACGCTCGCCGACCACGCCGGCACCTTCCGGATCGCGGCGACCTCCTTCGTGGACGCGAGTGGGGAAGCGACCCTCGCGGCCCTGGCCGACGCACCGCTGCTGTTCGATTCCGCGCGCGACGACGGCACCCAGGCCGCGTCGCTTCCCATGCGCCTCGCGGGGATGCCGCGGGAGGCGCTGCCGGACAGGCCCGCGCTCGCCCGCATCGCCGCGCGGATCAACGCGACACTGACCGCCGACGGCACGAACGACGCCCCCCGGGTGCGCGACGACGGCGGCGTCTTCATGCCGATGGCGGCGCACGACGAGGTCTGGTGGATGTGCGTGGACCTGCCGACCGATGGCCTCACCACCGCCTCCCTCACCGCCGCCGAGGTCGAGGGCCGCCGCATCGCCTGGGCCTGCGTCGCGGCGGTGCGAGGGGAACCAGGACTGGAGCGCACCCGCCTCGTCACCACCGGCCCGCAGTTCGGCGTGCGCGAGACCCGGCGCCTGCTGACCCGCCGCGTGCTGACGGCGGAGGACGCGCTGGCCGGCCGCCGCGATCCCACCGGCATCGCCCGCGCCGCGTGGCCGATGGAGGTCCACGCGGAGGCGGGGCGCCCGACCTTCACGAACATCGGCGGCGAGGGGTTCTTCGATATCCCCCTCGACGCGCTGCGGGCGACGGGGATCGCCAACCTCTGGGCCGGCGGGCGCACCATCGGGGCGGACGCGCCGTCCTACGGCTCCATCCGCGTCATGGGCACGGGCTTCGCCACGGGGCAGGCCGCGGGGGTCGCGGCGGCGCTCGGCGACGATCCCGGGACGGTGCGCGCCGAACTCGTGCGGCAGGGGGCGATCCTGTGACGCGCCGGGGCCGCCGCACGCCTCCGGCACGGCGGGTGATGGGGCACCGGCTGCCGTTGGCGGCCGCGCGCCCGCCCGGGGTCGGCGTGCCGTGACGCGCTCCCTCTCCCTCGCGCACCTGACGATGCTGGACCAGTCCTTCGCCGACCTCGTCACCCACGCCGCCGGGGCGGGTTTTTCCCATATCTCCCCTCGCATCGTCGCGCCGCTGCCGACCGACCCCTTCGCGCCCGTGGTCGGGGACGAGCCGCAACTGCGGGAGATCGGGCGCCGCCTGCGCGACACCGGGCTCCGCGTGCTGGAGGTCGAGGCCGTGTGGCTGCGGCCGGACACCGATCCCGACGCGCTGGTCCCCGTGCTGGAGACCGCCGCCCGCCTCGGCGCCCCGCACCTGCTGACCGTCGGCCACGACCCGGACCCGGCCCGGCTGCGGGAGAACTTCGCCCGCCTCGGCGCCCTCGCGCGGCCGTTCGGCGTCACGCTCATGCTCGAACCCATCACCTACTGCGCCGTCGCCACCCCCGCCGCGGCGCTCGCGTTGATCGCGTCGTCCGGCGTGCCGAATGCCGGCCTGCTGGTGGACGCGCTGCACCTGTTCCGCGCGGGCGCCACGCCGGCGGAGGTGGCGGCCGTCCCGCCCGCCCTCATCCCCTACGCCCAGATCTGCGACGCCCCCCTCGCCGCCCCGCCGATGGCGGAGCGCCGCGCCGAGGCGATCGGGGACCGCCGCTTGCCGGGGGAGGGCGAACTCCCCCTCGCCGCCCTGCTCCGCGCCCTGCCGCCGGGCATCCCCCTGAGCGTCGAGGCGCCGGACCGCCGCCTGCTGGCCGTGCCGCCCGCCGAACGGGCGAAGCGGGCCCACGCGGCACTGGCGGCGACGCTCGCGGCGGCCTGAGGGCGGACCCGCGCCGTCAGGTCTCCGGGAACGCTTCCCTATCCAGCAACGGGCGGAGGTCGTCGGGAAGCCGCGCGATGCCCGGGTGCCGCGCCCGGCGCAGCATGTCGGTGACGACGGCGGGCGAGGTCGGCCATGCCCCCTGCGGCGTCGCGCCGAGCGGCCGGCACCGTCCGAGGTCCGCCGGCGCGACGCGCAGGGGCAACCGGCCCGTGCCGGGGTCCAGCGCCAGGCGACCGGCCCAGTTCACCCACCGGAACGCGTCGAGCGTCACGAGGGCGTCCTCCAGCCTCCGGCGCACGTGGGCGCGGATGAGGGGCCAGGGGACCGGGGGACCGGCGTAGTCCGGGTCCTCGTCGTCCGCCCCCGCCTGCGACAGGTGCCGTCGCGCCCGTTCGAGCACGGCGACCGGCCCCGTATCCGCGTCCTTCCCCATGGCCGCGAGCGCCAACAGCCAGAGGTCCACCCCCGCGAGGTCGAGGGCCGCGAGGTCGTGGAAGTCCCGGACCCGGCCGCGGTCGGCCGCCGCCAGGAGCTTGTTCGTCGCGAGATCCTCGAAGGAGAGGACGTAGCCGAAGGTCTCGTCGCGGAGCGGCGGCAGGAACAGCCAGGAGGTGTCGCGCGTCCACTGCAGCTTCGTGGCCCGCCCGGCGGCACCGGCGACCGTCCACTCCCGCGACGTGGACGTCTCGCGATCCCGGCGGAGGTCGTAGCCCGCGGCGCGCAGCGTCGCGAGATCGGCGGCCACCGCGGCGTCGAGGAGTGCGACCGTCCGGTGGAACACGTCCACGTCCCGGGACAAGCGGGGCCCGTCGCGGTTCAGCGCCGC
>CAXVWQ010000269.1:0-8517 GCA_964263755.1 Roseomonas sp.
TCCTCGCGCGGTCCGTCGCGGCACGGGCGGGCGCGCCCGGGGCGGGCGCGGCGCGGGCGGATTGGATCCGCGTCGGCCTGCCTCCCGACGCGGCGGCGCGCGAACGGCTGGGGGACGCGCTGCGATGACGCGGGCGCGGTGCGCGTCGCGCGCGGGCGGCGGGGGGCCGGCAGGCGACGCGCCCCACGGGCGCGATGCGGTCCCGGGACGACGCGCGAGGATCGGGCCGCACGCGGGCGGCGATACGACATCCCCGCGGCCGGCTGTCACGCGGTGACGCCGGCGATCGCGTTGCTCGCCCTGCTCGCGGAAGCCGCCCTCGGCTATCCGCAGGGGCTCGTCGCGCGGGTCGGGCATCCGGTGATCTGGATCGGACGGCTGATCGCGACTCTCGACCGGCGGTGGAACCGTGCGGCGGCCGGATTCGCCGCACGCCGCGCTGCGGGCGTCGCCGCGCTGTTCGCGATCGTCGCCGCCGCGGGCGGGGCGGGGCACGCGATCCAGTCGGCGCTGCTGGCGCTGCCCTTCGGCCCCTTCGGGCTCGCCCTGCTCGCGTCCTCCCTCCTCGCGCAGCGATCCCTCCACGACCACGTCGCGCGCGTGGCGGCGGCGCTGGAGACGCGCGGGCTCGCGGCGGGGCGGGAGGCGGTGTCGCACATCGTCGGGCGCGACCCGGAGGCGCTCGACGAGGCGGGGGTGGCGCGGGCGGCGATCGAGAGCCTCGCGGAGAACTTCGCCGATGGCGTCGTCGCGCCGGCCTTCTGGCTCGCGGTGGGTGGGCTGGGCGGGTGCGCGGCGTACAAGGCCGTCAACACGGCGGACAGCATGATCGGCCACCGCACGCCGCGCCACGAGGCCTTCGGCTGGGCCGCGGCGCGGCTGGACGACGTGCTGAACCTGCCGGCGTCGCGCCTCTCCGCCGCGCTGATCGTCGCGGCGGCGGCGGTGACGCCCGGGGCCGATCCGCGCGGCGCCCTCCGCGCCGTCCGCCGCGACGCGCGGCGCCATCGGTCCCCGAACGCCGGCTGGCCGGAGGCGGCGATGGCGGGCGCGCTCGGCCTCTCCCTCGCCGGCGCGCGCGCCTATGGCGGCGTGGTGGTGGAGGACGCGACGATGGGCGACGGGCGGCGCGAGGCGAAGGCGGCCGACATCCGCGACGCGCTGCGCCTCTACCGCCGCGCGGACGCCATCGGGATCGCGCTGCTGGCGGCGATCGTCCTGTTCACCTGGCGAGGCTGAGGAGGGCGGGGACGTCCAGGTGCGTCTCCAGGTGCGCCGCGAGCGCGTCGAGCGCCGCCTCGACCGCCGCCGCGTGGTCGCCGCGCGGCGCGCCGGCGGCGAAGCGCGCGAGCCACGCGGCCCGCTGGGCCGTGCCGCTGAACAGGCCGTGGACGTAGGTGCCGACCACCTGCCCGGAGGGGGAGCGCGCCCCGTCCGGCGCGTCGCCGAGTTGCGCGAAGGGGCGCGCCGCGTCGGGGCCGGTGGTGACGCCGAGGTGCATCTCGTAGCCTTCCAGAGGCGCGCCGTCGAAACTCGTGCCGGTGACGGCGACGAGGCGCTTGTCGCCCGTCAGCACCGTTCGCACGTCGAGGAGGCCGAGGCCCTCCGCCTCCCCCGGCGGTCCCTCGATGCCGTCGGGGTCCGCGACGCCCCGGCCGAGCATCTGGTAGCCGCCGCACAGGCCGAGCACGTGCCCGCCGCGCCGGACGTGGGCGCGCAGGTCCACGTCGAACCCCGCGTCCCGCAGCGCCGCGAGGTCGGCGAGCGTCGCCTTCGATCCCGGCAGGATGACGAGGTGGGCGTCGCCCGGGATCGCCTCGCCCGGCCGCACCCGGATCACCTCCACCGCCGGTTCCGCGACGAGGGGGTCGAGGTCGTCGAAGTTGGCGATGCGCGGCAGCACCGGCACCGCGATCCGCAGCCGCGCGCCGGGGCGGCGGGGGAGGGGGGTGTCGAGGGCCAGCGCGTCCTCCGCCGGCAGCCGCGCGGCGCCCGGCAGGTGCGGGACGAGGCCGAGGGCGCGCCAGCCGGTGCGGGCGGCGATGATCCGCATCCCCTCCTCGAACAACGCGGGGTCGCCGCGGAAGCGGTTGACGACGAAGCCGCGCACCATCGCCGCGTCCGCCGGATCCAGCACGGCGTGGGTGCCGACGAGGGCGGCGATGACGCCGCCGCGGTCGATGTCGCCGACGATGACCACGGGCACGTCGGCGGCGCGCGCGAAGCCCATGTTGGCGATGTCGTTGGCGCGGAGGTTGACCTCGGCGGCGCTGCCCGCGCCCTCTACCAGCACCATGTCGGCTTCGGCGCGCAGGCGCGCGAAACTGTCCAGCACGTCCGGCAGCAGCCGGGGCTTCCAGGACTGGTATTCCGCCGCCGCGGCGCTGCCGACGACGCGCCCGCGCACCACGACCTGCGCGCCCATCCCGCCCTGCGGCTTCAGCAGCACGGGGTTCATGTGGACGCTCGGCGCCACCCCCGCGGCCAGCGCCTGCAACGCCTGGGCGCGCCCGATCTCGCCGCCGTCGGGCGTGACGGCGGCGTTGTTGCTCATGTTCTGCGGCTTGAACGGCCGCACCCGCAGCCCGCGAAGCGTCAGGGCGCGCGCGAGGCCGGCGACGAGGAGGGACTTTCCTACGTCCGACCCCGTGCCCTGGATCATCAAGGCACGCGCGATCAGAACTCGATCCCCTTCTGGGCGCGGACGCCGGCGGCGAAGTGGTGCTTCGGGGCGGTCATCTCCGTGACGAGGTCGGCGGCCTCGATCAGTGCGGGCTTGGCGTTGCGGCCGGTGACGACGACGTGCTGCATCGGCGGGCGCGCCGCGAGGTCCGCCAGCACCGCGTCCAGCGGCAGGTAGTCGTAGCGGAGCGCGATGTTCAGTTCGTCCAGCACGAGGAGGTCCGGGCCGCCTTGGCGCAGCATCTCCCGCGCCATCTCCCACGCGCGCGTCGCCGCGGCCACGTCGCGGGCGCGATCCTGCGTCTCCCAGGTGAAGCCCTCGCCCATGGAGTGCCAGCGCACGCGGCCGCCGAAGGCGGCGAAGGCGTGGCGCTCCCCCGTGTCCCAGGCGCCCTTGATGAACTGCACCACGCCGACACGCCGCCCGCCGCCGAGCATCCGCAGCGCGAGGCCGAAGGCGGCCGTCGTCTTGCCCTTGCCGGGGCCGGTGTGGACCATCAGCAGGCCCTTTCCGACGACCGTCTTGGACGCGACCTCGGCGTCCTGCACCGCCTTGCGACGTGCCATCTTCTCGCGGTGGCGGTCCTCGTCGGCGGCGCTCATTTCAGGCGCAGCGGCAGGCCCGCCACCACGAGTTCGACCCGGTCGGCCATCGCCGCCACCTCCTGGTTCAGCCGACCCTGCGCGTCGCGGAAGCGGCGGCCGAGCGACGTGGCGGGGACGATGCCGGACCCGACCTCGTTGCTCACCGCGACCGTCGGCGCGGTGCGGGCCCGCAACGCGGCCAGCAGCGCCGCCGTCTCCGCGGCCAGATCCGCTTCCGCCAGCATCGCGTTGGAGAGCCAGAGCGTGAGGCAGTCCAGCAACACCGGCCCCTCCGCCGCCGCGAGCGCCCGCGGCAGGTCGCGCGGCGCGTCGAGCGTGCGCCAGTCGCCCTCCCGCCGCACGCGGTGCTCCGCGATCCGCGCGCGCATCTCGTCGTCGAAGGCCTCGGCGGTCGCGACGTAGGTCCAGGGCGGCGGCAGCGCGGCGACGAGCGCCTCGGCGCGGCGGCTCTTGCCGGAGCGCGCGCCGCCGAGCACGAGCGTGAGGTCCATCGCCGCCCTTTACACCCCGCGACGGCGGTTGACACCGGGGCGCCCCGGGTGCTGTGTCCCGCGGCTTCCAGGTTCCCCGGCAACGGGGATGAAAAGGGAATCCGGAACGGGTCGCCCATCTCGCGATGGATGACCCCAAACCGGGGCTGCCCCCGCAACTGTGAGCGGCGAGCGGTGCGCCACATCGTCACTGGGGGTTTTGTCCCCGGGAAGACGGCGCGCCGCGATGACCCGCGAGCCAGGAGACCTGCCGGGACGCACACGATCCGCCGGGCGGGGTGCCCCGGCCGGTGGGCCATCCGGCGAACGCGCGGCAACGCGCGTGAGCACCCCGCGCGCCCGGATTCCCGGGCGGGGAGGGGCCGTGGCGTCCGAGGTCGTGATCTTCGTCTGCGAAACCTGCCGCCGCGCCGGCGAGCCGGAGGATGCGCCGCGCGCCGGCGCCCGGCTGCACGGGGCGGTCGCCGCGATGCCCGGGGCGCACGAGGTGCGGCCGGTGAAGTGTCTGTCCAACTGCTCCCGCGGCCCCGCCGCCGCGCTCGTCCGCGCGGATGGCTGGAGCTACGTCTTCGCCAACCTGCCGGAGGACGGCACGGGCGCCGCGTTGCACGAGGGCGCGCGGATGCTCGCCGGCGCGGCCGACGGCGTCATGCCCTGGCGCGACCGGCCGGAGATCCTCAAGCGCAACATGGCGGCGCGCGTCCCGCCGCTGGCCCTCGGCCGGGAGACCGCCGCGTGATCCCCTGCACCGTCGTCACCGGCTTCCTCGGCGCCGGCAAGACCACCCTCATCCGCCACCTGCTGCAGAACGCGGAGGGGCGGCGCCTCGCCGTCCTCGTCAACGAGTTCGGCGACATCGGGATGGACGCGGAGATGCTGCGCGGCTGCGGCATCCCCGGCTGCGAGGACGATTCCATCGTCGAACTCGCCAACGGCTGCATCTGCTGCACGGTCGCAGACGACTTCGTGCCGGCGATGGAGCGGCTGCTGGCCCTCGACCCGCCGCCCGCGCACATCCTCATCGAGACCTCCGGCCTCGCCCTGCCGAAGCCGCTCGTGCAGGCCTTCCGCTGGCCCGCCATCCGCGGCCGCGTGACGGTGGACGCGGTGGTGGCCGTGGCCGACGGCGCCGCGCTCGCCGAGGGGCGGGTGGCGCACGACATGGGCGCGTTGGCCGCCCAGCGCGCGGCCGATCCCGCGCTGGACCACGACGACCCGGTGGAAGAGGTGTTCGAGGACCAGCTGGCCTGCGCCGACCTCGTCGTGATGACGAAGGCGGACCTGCTGGACGCCGACGCCCTGGCCCGCGCCCGCGCCGCGCTGGCCGCCGCCGGCCCGCACGGCGCCCGGGTGATCGAGGCGCGCGACGGCGTCGTGCCGCCCGCCGCCCTGCTGGGCCTCGGCCTCGCCGCGGAGGATGCGATCGAGGCCCGCCGCACGCACCACGACGACGAGGAGGACCACGACCACGAGGACTTCGACTCCGTCGCGCTCCCCCTGCCGGAAGCCGCCGACCCCGCCGCCCTCGCGGCCCGGGTCGCCGCCGCCTGCGCCGTCCCCGGCGTGCTGCGCGCCAAAGGCTTCGCGTCCGTCGCGGGCAAGCCGATGCGTCTCGTCATCCAGGCCGTCGGCGCCCGCGTCGCGCACCACTTCGACCGCGCCTGGGCGCCCGGCGAGGCGCGGAACGGCCGCCTCGTCGTGCTCGGCCTCCGCGGCTTCGAGGCGGGCGCGGTGCGCGGCGCCCTCGCGGGCGACTAGGGAAGGATGCACCTCCTCAACGCCTCGGCCGCGACGCTGGAGGAGATGGCGGAGCCGCTCGACCTCCGCCAAGCCCCCGCGCCGCTCGTCGCGCTGAGCTTCACCGACAGCGACCTCGCCGGCCTCGCCGCGGCCTGGGCGGCGGGGCGCGACGCGCTGCCCCCATTGCGCCTCGTGCCGCTGCGCGACCTGCGGCACCCGATGTCGGTGGACCTCTGGCTCGACCGCACGGCGGCGGGGGCGCGCTGCGTCGTGCTGCGGCTCCTCGGCGGGCTGGACTGGTGGCGCTACGGGGCGGAGCAACTCGCCGAACTCGCCCGCGCCCGCGGCATCGCCCTTGCCGTCCTGCCGGGCGAGGACCGCGCCGACCCGCGCCTCCCCGCCCTCTCCACGGTGCCGGCCGCGGAGTGCGAGGCGATGCTCGCGCTGTTCCGTGCCGGCGGCCCGGACAACCTCGCGGGCGTGCTGCGGCGCATGGCGCGGTTGGCGGGCCATGACGCGCCCGCGCCCGCGTCACCCGCGCCGCTTCCCGCCGCGGGCGCGTGGCACCCGGCGCTGGGCACTTGCGACGTGCCGGCGCTGCTGGCGCGGGCGGCAGGGCGGCCGGTGGTGCCGGTCGTGTTCTACCGCTCCCTCCTCCTCGCCGCCGACACCGCGCCGGTGGAGGCGCTGGTCACGGCGCTGGAGGCGGAAGGCCTCGCCGCAGCCCCGCTCTTCGTCGCCTCGCTGAAGGAACCGGACGCCGCCGCCTTCCTCCGCGCCGCGTTCGCCGCCCTCGACCCGGTCCTCGTCATCGCCACCACCGCCTTCGGGGAGGGCGAGGGCGAACCGATCCTCGCCGCCCCCGGCGTGCCCGTCCTGCAGGCCGTCATCGCCACCACCGCGCGCGAGGCCTGGGCGGAGGGCCCGCGTGGCCTGAACGCCGCCGACCTCGCGATGCACGTCGTGCTGCCGGAACTCGATGGCCGCGTGCTGGCGGGCGCCCTCGGCTTCAAGACGCCCGCCGAGGCCGACGCGGCGCTCGGCTTCACCCCCCGCCGCAACGGCGCGGAACCGGGCCGCGCGGCGATGGTGGCGGCGCGCGCCGCGGCGCTCGTGCGCCTCGCCCGGACGCCGCGCGCCGAACGCCGCCTCGCCCTCCTCCTCCCCGATTATCCCGGCGCCGGCGGGCGCTGCGGCTGGGCCGTCGGCCTCGACGTGCCCGCGAGCCTTCTGGCCCTCGCGGACGATCTGCGCGCCGCGGGCTACGACGCGCCGCCCCCGCCGCGCGACCTCGTCGCGTCGCTGGACGTCGCGCGGGAGTCTTTCGCCATCGCCGACTACCGCGCCGCGCTCCCGCCGGGGATCGCCGCGGCCGTGAACGCCGCCTGGGGCGCCCCGGAGGACGATCGGGACGCCGCGGACGGCGCCTTCCATTTCCGCGCCCTCACCCTCGGCCGCACGACCTACGCCGTCGCGCCGGACCGCGGTCGCCCCTCCGACCGCCGCGCCAATTGGCACGACCCCGCCCTGCCGCCGCGCCACGCCCTCCTCGCCTTCGGGATCTGGCTGCGGCGGGTGCACGCCGTGGTTCACATGGGCGCGCACGGCGCGGTCGAATGGCTCCCCGGCAAGGCGGTGGCCCTGACGGAGCGCTGCTTCCCCGAAGCCGTGCTTGGCCCGCTGCCGGTCTTCTATCCGTTCCTCGTCAGCAATCCGGGAGAGGCCGCGCAGGCCAAGCGCCGGATCGCCGCCGTCACCCTCGGCCACCTGCCGCCGCCGCTCACCGCGCCGTCGCTCTCGCCCGCCCTCGCCCGGGTCGAACGGCTGCTGGACGAGTTCGCGTCGGCCGACGGCATGGACCGCCGCCGCCGCGACCGCCTCGCGACGCTCATCGCCGAGGCCGCGCGCGACCTCCCCGGCCTCCCGCCGTTGCCCGAAGAACCCACGGAACGCCTCCGTGCCCTCGACGCCTGGCTCTGCGACGTGAAGGAGTTGCGGATCAAGGACGGCCTCCACGTCTGGGGCCGCCCCGTGCCCGGCGAATCCGACCCGGAACGCGCCGCGAGCGCCGCGGCCGAATGCACCGCCCTCCTCCGCGCCCTCGACGGCCGCCACGTCCCCCCCGGCCCCGCCGGCGCGCCGGACCGCGGGCGGCGGGACGTGCTGCCGACCGGCCGCAACCTCGCGGGCGCCGACCCGCGCGCCCTGCCGACGCCCACCGCCACCGACCTCGGCCGCCTCGCCGCGGAGGAGGTGCTGCGCCTCTTCCGGCAGGAGCAGGGCGAGGATCCCCGCTCGCTCGTCATGGACCTCTGGGGCAGCGCCACCCTCCGCAACGGCGGGGAGGAGATCGCCAACGGCCTCTGGCTCATGGGCTGCCGCCCCCTGTGGGACGAGGCGACGGGGCGGGTGCGCGGCGTGGAGGTGCTGCCCCCCGCATCGCTCGGACGCCCGCGGGTGGACGTGACCTTCCGCGTCTCCGGCCTGTTCCGCGACCTGTTCCCCGGCGCCGTCGCGCTGCTGGACGCCGCCGCCCGCGCGGTGGCGGCGCGGGAGGACAACCCGGGCGAGAACCCCCTGGCCGAGGCGCGGGCGGCCGGCGAACCCGTGGCGCGCGTCTTCGGCGCCCCGCCCGGTGCCTACGGCGCGGGGGTGGAGACGGCGCTGGCGTCCGGCGACTGGACGGACCGCGAAACCCTCGGGCGCCTCTACGTGGAAGCCGCGTCGCACCGCTACGGCGGCCCGGACGGGACGGGCGAGGCCGCGCCCGGCGCCTTCGCCGCCCGCGTCGCCGCCGCCGACGGGCTGGTCCACGCCGGCGACGATCCCGCGCGCGACCTGCTGGAGGGTTCCGCCGACGCCGCCCACCTCGGCGGCTTCGCCAGCGCGACCGGCGGCCGCTCGCCGCTCATCGTCGCGCTCGACACCACCGCCCCCGGCACGCCCCGCGCCCGCCCCCTCGCCGCGGCGCTGTCCCGCGTGGTGCACGGCCGCGTCC
>CAXVWQ010000270.1:0-4471 GCA_964263755.1 Roseomonas sp.
CGCCGCCGCCGCCCGCGGTCCCGAGAGCCGCGAAGGCATCGCCGCCTTCCTCGCCAAGCGCCCACCGAACTTCGGAGGCTGAGCCCGATGCCCCAGGCCTACATCGTCGAGGTTCTCCGCACCGCCGGGGGACGCCGCAACGGCCGCCTCTCCGGCCGGCACCCCGCGGACATGGCGGGGGAGGTCCTGACGGCTCTGGTGACCCGCACCGGCCTCGATCCCGCGGCGGTGGAGGACGTGATCATGGGCTGCGTCACCCAGGCCGGGGAGCAGTCCTGGCACGTCGGCCGCAACGCCGTCCTCGCCTCGACGCTGCCGGACAGCGTTCCCGCCGTGACGATCGACCGGCAGTGCGGATCGTCGCAGCAGGCGCTGCACTTCGCCGCGCAGGCCGTGATGTCCGGCACGCAGGACGTGGTGATCGCGGCCGGCGTCGAATCCATGTCCCGCGCGCCGATGGGTTCCAACTGGACGCTGCACGCCAAGGCCGGGATCGGCACCGGCCCCTGGTCCGACCGCATCCGCGACCGCTACGGCGTGACGGAGTTCTCCCAGTTCACCGGCGCCCAGATGATCGCGGACCGGTACGGCTTTACGCGCGAGGACCTGGACGCCTACGCCCTGGAAAGCCACCGCCGCGCCGCCGCGGCGACAGGGGCCGGTGCCTTCGAACGGGAGATCCTCCCCCTCCCCGTCACCGCTGCCGACGGCACCACGACCGAACACCGGACCGACGAGGGCATCCGCGCGGACACGACCCTCGAAGCCCTCGCGGCCCTGAAGACCCTGACGGAGGGCGGCACCATCACCGCCGGCAACGCCTCCCAGATGTGCGACGGCGCGTCCGGCGCGCTGGTGGTGAGCGAGGCCGCGCTGAAGGCGCACGACCTGACGCCGTTGGCCCGCATCCACCATCTCACCGTCACGGCCGGCGACCCCGTGGTGATGCTCGCCGAACCCATCCCCGCCACCCGCCGCGCCCTGGCCCGGTGCGGGATGCGGATCGAGGACCTCGACCTCTACGAGGTGAACGAGGCCTTCGCCCCCGTCCCGATGGCCTGGCTGCGCGACATCGGCGCCGACCCCGCGCGGCTGAACGTCAACGGCGGCGCCATCGCCCTCGGCCACCCTCTCGGCGCGAGCGGCACCAAACTCATGGCAACGCTGATCCACGCCCTCCGCGCCCGCGGCGGCCGCTACGGCCTCCAGACGATGTGCGAGGGCGGCGGCCTCGCCAACGTCACGATCGGCGAGGCGCTGTGACGGAACGCCGGCACAGCATCACCTGGGACGACCCGGCGGCGCTGGCGACCGCCGGCCGGACCCTCTCCGGGATGGACTTCCTCCATGCCATGGCCGAGGGGCGCCTCCCGCCGCCGCCCGCCCTCGTCCTCCTCGGCATCACCCTCGGGAGCATCGGGGAAGGGCGCGTCACCATGCGCCTCGTCCCGCGGGAGATGCACTTCAACCCCCTCGGCACCGTCCACGGCGGCATCCTCGCGACGCTGCTGGATAGCGTGATGGGCTGCTCCGTCCACACCCGCCTTCCCGCGGGCACCGGCTACACCACCCTCGAGTTCAAGGTGAACTTCCTTCGCCCCGTCTCGCTCTCCACCGGCGAGGTGACGGCGGAGGGCACCGCGATCCATGTCGGTCGCCGCTCCGCCGTCGCGGAAGGCCGGGTGACCGACGCCGCCGGCCGCCCCGTCGCGACGGCCAGCACCACCTGCATCATCTTCGGCCCGGACCGCGGCTGAGGCCTCCCGGATGGGCAACCGGACCGGCCTCTGGCTCGAACGCGCCGCCGGCCCGGCGGAGATGGTCTTCGAGGCGAACAACGCCCTCCCGTTCCTCTGGTGCGCCACGTTTCGCGGCGTCGACCTCGCCCCCTGGGCCGCGGCCGCCCGCGCCTCCGTCCGGTGGGACGCGGCGGATGGAGGTCCGGAGCCGACCGTCCCGCCCCTCGAACTGCGCACCACTTGGACCACGGCCCGCACGAACCTGCGCGTCGCACTGGCCCGCGCCCCGGCACGCCTTCCCGCCTTCGCCCCCCGCCTCGCCGCCTTCGTCGCCGCGTTGGAGGGCGAGGCGGCGCGCCTCGACGCCACCGGTCTGACGCTCGACGCGGCGGAATGGGTCGGCTTCTACTCGCAGGACGCGGACGCCGCCGACGCCCTCGGCGCGATGATCGCCGCGTGGCACGGCGACGACCCGCCGCGAATCCCGACGATGCACTGGATCTTCGAGGTGGACGGCGTCGCGACCGACCCCGCGATCCGCCGCGCCCAGCCGGGCTGGCCGTCCGCGCCGCTGGACCCCCTGCCGCCCGGTCCGCCGCCCCCGCCGGGCCGCTGGTCCGATGCGGCCTGGACCGTCGCGCTCGTCGCCGCGACGATCGGAGCCTTCGCCCTCACCGGCTCGGCCCTCGCGGCCCTGACGGCCTTCGCGGTGGTGGCCGCGGCGTTCCTCTGGCGCTTGTTCCGCGGCCGATGAGACGCGCGCCTACAACCCGACCGGCTTCCCCGCCACCACCACCGCCAGTTCCTCCGGCCGCAGCAGCCGCGCCGCCACCGTCGCCAGCCGGTCCCGCGACAGGGCCGCCAGCCGCGCCGGCCGGTTCGCCAGCCAGTCCAGCGGCCGGCCGTTCCGCTGCAACGCAAGGAGGATGTTCGCGACCGAGCGCGTGGAGGTGAAGGACAGCGGCTGCGACCCCGTGAGGTAGGCCATGGCGTCCGCCCGCTCCGCCTCCGTCGGCCCGCCCTCCGCCATCCGCGTCCATTCCTCCCGCAGCACGGCGAGGGTCTCTCCCACCCGCTCGTTCTGCGTCGCCACCGCACCGATGACGAGGCCGCGCCGCATCACCGGCTCCATCCCCGCGGAGATGCCGTAGGCCAGCCCGCGCCGCACCCGCACCGCGTCCATCAGCCGCGAGGTGAAGCCGCCGCCCGCGAGGACGCGGAGCACCACCCCCGCCGCTTCCCAGTCCGGATCGTCCACCGTCAGGCCGGGCTGGCCGAACAGGACGGAGGATTGCGGGCTCTCCACAGGCACCACCTGCACGCCGCGGGCGGCGAAGGCCGGCACCTCCGGCAGCCCCTCCGGGGCCGTGTCGGGCCAGTCCCCGAACAGCGCGCCGAGGAGGGCGGCGAGTTCGTCGGCCGAGATCGCGCCGGACGCCGCGACGCACAGCCCCGCGCGACGGAACTGCCGGCGGGGCGCCCCGCGCAGCGCCTCCACGGTCAGCGCCGCGATGGTCTCCGCCGTCCCGCCGGGCGGCCGCCCGTACGGGCCGGGCAGCGCCGCGGCCCAGAACGCCCGCCCGACACGCCCGCGCGGTCCCTCCAACGCCTGCCGTGCGCCCGCCACCGCGCGGGCCCGCACCCGCTCGACCGCCGGCGCGTCGAAGCGCGGCACCGTCAGCGCCAGCCGGGCCAGCCGCACCGCCTCCGGCAGGGCGTCGCGGAGGCAGCGCATGGACCCGCCGAACTCGTCGCGGTCCGCGGAGAAGGAGAGCGAGATGGCGGCGTCGCGCATCGCCTCCTGGAAGGCCGCGGCCTCCAGGTCGCCCGCGCCCTCGGTGAGCAGCGCCGCGGCGAGGGAGGCCGCGCCTTCCGCCCCGGCCGGGTCCAGCGCCGCCCCGCCGGGGATGGAGAAGGCGAGGGACACGACGGGGACCGCGTGGTCCTCCGCGAGCCACGCCGTCACGCCCGCCGCGCGGACGACCTGGACGGGCAGCGTGAAGCCCGAACCGGGACCGGGAGACGAGGCGGGCCCGGGCATCGAGGAACGGGGCGCCGACGGGCCGGGACCGGGTGCGGACGGCCCCGGGCCGGTCGGGCCGGGCGTGGCCGGATCGGGGACCGTCGGGCCGGATACCACCGGCCCGGGGATGGTCGGCCCCGGGGTCGCCGGGCCGGGCAGGGCCGGATCGGGCGCGCCGATGCTGCCGCTCATCGCGTCGTCCCCCGCGCGGCGGCCGATGCGGACCGGGGGGCGTTCACGACCGCCCTCACGACGCCGACACGCCGTCGGGCAGCAGCCAGCCGGTGATGGACGGGTGCGTGAACACCGCCCGCGCCGCGGCCATCACACGCTCCGGCGTCACCGTGCGGATGCGCACGGGCCAGTGTTCCACCGTGTCGAGCGGCAGCCCGATGGCCAGCGCCCCGCCGATGTAGCGCGGCGCCGCGCCCAGCCCGTCCAGCGCCAGCAGCGCGCCCGCGGTGAGCTGGCGGCGGGACCGCGCCACCTCCTCCTCCGTCACGCCGCCGTCCAGCAGCTTCGCCACGGCCTCCTCGACAGCCGTCTCCAGCCGCGCCGGCGCCGTCTCGCGCCGCGGCGTGGCGAAAAGCGTCACGTCGCCGGCACCGAGTTCGTCGCCGTCGTAGGACGCTCCCGCCCCTACCGCGAGGCCCGGCTCCACGAGCGCCTTGTGCAGGCGCGACCCCGGCCCACCGCCGAGCAGGTGCGC
>CAXVWQ010000271.1:0-4715 GCA_964263755.1 Roseomonas sp.
CGTCGAGCCAGTTCGCCGGAAGCGAGGCGAGGTCCACGCGACGAAGGTGCCGTTCGACGAACTCGACCTCCCCCGTCACGCGGAGGCCGGCCGCCTGCAGCGTCGCGCGGGCCGCGGGCGGCACGTTCGCCGGATCGGCCGCGACGACTTCCCGGGCGCGCCGGGCCCGCAGGGCCTGAAGGGTGGATTCGGTGACCTGCGCCGCGGCGGTGGGAAGCCGGAGCACGACGTTGAAGGGCGGCTGCTTTCCCCGACCGGCGGGCAGGTTGACCGGTCCGTGCACGGCGATGCGCGACGCGAACAGACCGGCGCGGGCCAGGAGGATGAACAGGAGGCGCGTCGCCACCGTCGTGCCCACCCCGGCGAGGGCGAGGGAGAAGCCGATGGTCAGCGGGCGTTCCGCGAGGCCTTCCGGCGCGCCGGGCAGGAGCCGGACGGCGGCCCAGGCGACGGGCGTGAGGATCGCGCCGGTGAGGCACGCGCCGATCACGAGCCGATGCGCGCGCGTCAGGCCTTCCGGATCATACATCCCGGTGGCGCCCGCCGCGAGGCCGGTGAGGAGGGCGAGGACCGCCGCCGTCGCGGCGGCGGCGGACGCGTCGAGGGCGCCCGGCGCGGCATCGAGGAGCAGGACCGCGTAGGCTATGGCGAAACACGCCGCGGCCTCGAACAGGTAGAGTGCGACGCCCTCCGACCGAACGCCGTGGCCGAACAGGGTGGTCATGCCTCGCCTCTCCTCTCCATGATGGATCACGCCGACGCGTCTCGGCGATGGTGGCCCGGTGCTCGGTTGATCGTTCCCGGAAAGCATTCGTTCCGGAAGCGGCCGGTCTAAAAACTTCGGGTCGGCGATTTACATGGAACATGCGGGGGGCCCTCAACCTATGTTGGTCCGCACATCACCAACGCGTCATGCAGACGCGGACCAAGACAGGAACCACGAAACTGTAAAAAGCGCCGACGGAGAACATAGGTTATAGCGAGATGGCCGGTTTGGCTTAGGAGCCGACGTCATCCGGTTTCGTCGTCTCGACACGCTTCGCGCATACCCGAAACGGTGGGTTGGATGGACAGATTTTTAGAGTTATCTAACAGATCGGGACGGCAACACCTCGTCCTAGTCTCGGAATAGCTCGGCGTAGCGTGCTTCCACGAACCAGAAGCGGGGCCGGCGTCCACCGCACGCCCCCGCCCACCGCAAGAAAAGGATTTGACGCCTTGCAGCAGGATCTCACCCCGCGTCGACCGGCGGTCGGCTTCGCCGTCGCGGCGATGGTCGGCCTGCTCGCGGCGTGCACCACGCCGGCCGTGCCGCCGACGGTGGCCGCATCCGCCCCGGCGGCCGAATACGTCATCGGGCCGGGCGACGTGCTGAGCGTCTTCGTCCACCGCTCGCCCGAACTCGGTGCGGCCGACCTGCCGGTGCGCCCTGATGGGCGCTTGTCGCTCCCGCTCGTGCCGGACATCCAAGCGGCAGGGCGGACGCCGTCGCAGCTGGGAACGGCCATCGAGGGGCGGCTGAAGCAGTACGTCCGCGAGCCCCTCGTGACGGTGATGGTCCGCAACTTCGTCGGGCCTTCCGACCGGCAGGTCCGCATCATCGGCGAGGCCGCGCAGCCGCTCGCCCTCCCCTACCGGGAGGGCATGACCGTGCTCGACGCGATGATCGCCTCGCGCGGGCTGACGCGCTTCGCGGCCGGCAACCGGGCCCGCATCGTCCGGCTGGCGGAAGGCACGGGGCGCCGCACGCAGACCATCCCCGTCCGGCTCGGCGACCTGCTGAACGACGGCGACGTGGCGCAGGACGTCGCGCTGCGGCCCGGCGACACGATCGTCATTCCCCAAGGCTGGTTCTAGGAGGCGACGGCGTGGCCATCGTCTCTCAGGTCCGCCGCCACGGCGCGGCGGCGTGGCGGCACCGCTGGAAGGCGCTCGCGCTCGCCTGGGCGGTCTGCGCCCTCGGCTGGATCGGCGTCTCGATGGTGCCGGACCGCTACCGGGCGGCGGCGCGGGTGTACGTGGACGCCGACGCCGTGCTCGGAAACCTCCTCCGCGGCATCGCGGTGGACTCCTCGCCCGAACGACAGGTGGACCTGCTTCAGCGCACCCTCCTCTCCCGGCCGAACCTGGAGCAGGTGGTCGCACGGACCGAACTCGCGGCGCGCGGGACGGACGAAGCGGCGCGGGCCGCCATCGCCGGCCGCCTCGCGACCGAGATCCGCCTCGTCCCGCAGACCCGCAACCTGTTCACGCTCGAGTACTTCGACGGGAGCCCGACGGCCGCGCACGCCGTGGTGCGGACCACGCTCGACCTGCTGATCGAGGCCGCGGCGGGGGTGGACCGCCAGCAGATGGAGAACGCACAGGGATTCCTCGTCCAGCAGATCGCGGGCTACGAGGTCCGGCTGCGCGAGGCGGAGCGACGGCGCGCGGAGTTCCAGGCGCGCTACGTCGAGATCCTGCCCGATCCCAACGGCGGCGCGTCGCGGCTGGAAGCGGCACGCGCGGGCCTGCAGGCGGCGCGGGGCGAGTTGCAGGACGCGCGCACGCGCCGCGAACTCGTCCAGCAGCAGCTCAACGCGCAGCCGCCGATGGTGGTCGCGGGAACCGAGGGCGGCGGTGGCGGAGGCGGCGGGTCCACCGAGGCGCAGCGCACGTTGCGGGAGCTTCGGCTGCGCTACACGGACTCGCATCCCGACGTGCGCGCGGCGCAGGCCGCGGTCGCGGCGGGCGTCGGGGGCGGTGGCGGCGCGCGGCCCTCGGCACCCCGGAACGTCATGCGCCCGAACCCACTGCATGAGGCGCTGCGGATGCGGATGGTCGACGCCGAAGCCGGGCTTGCCTCCCTCGAACGCCAGGTGCGGGATGGCGAGGCGGAGCTGGAGCGGCTCGACGCCATGGCGCGGGAACAGCCGGAACTCCAAGCGCAGTTCACGAACCTCGACCGGGACTACAACGTGGTGCGGCGGAACTACGAGGAGCTCCTCGCGCGCCGCGAATCCATCCAGATCGCCGACGCGGCCCGCACGGGGTCCGAGCGCGTGAAGCTGGAGGTGGTGGACCCGCCTTCCGTTCCGACCGCCCCTGCCTCCCCCAACCGGCCCCTTCTCTACGCGGCGGTGCTCGTCGTCGGCGCCGGGTTGGGCGGGGTGCTCGCGATCCTTCTCGCGCATCTCGACACGGGGTTCCTCACGGTGCACGACCTGCGGCGGCTGCAGCTGCCGGTTCTCGGGCGCATCTCGGCCCCGCGGCCGCGCCTCGCGCCGCGGTTCCTGTCCGGCGCGGCTTTCGCGGTGGCTTGCGCGTTGCTCATCCTCGCCTTCGGGGCCGTCATCGCCGAACCCGCGCTCCTGGCGGGCCTCCCGGCACTCATCGGAGGAGCGCCGGCATGAGCCCGCCGCGATCGCATCTCGTTGACCGGGCCGTCGAGGCCATGGGCGGCCTCGACGCCCTCGTCGCCCCGCCCCGCCCGGCGCCGTATTCCGTGCCGCTGGCGGAGACGATCCGCGCCGTCGCCGCCCCCGTCCGCGAACCCGTGGATGCACCGCCCGTCGGCGCACCGCCCCTCGGCGCACTGACGCAAACCCCATCGCGGGCGGAACCGGGCGTCACGCTCGCCACCCTCGTCGCGGCCGGGCTGGTCCCGGACGGCGGTGTCGGGCGGAACCGCGCGCTGGAGGAGGTCCGCATCGTCGGGCACGGCGTCCTCCGCACGGTCGCCGCCGGGCCGGTGGCGGACTCGCGGTCCCGCGTGATCCTCGTGACGAGCGCGCGGCCCGGCGAGGGCAAATCCTTCATGGCCCTGAACGTCGCGGCCGGCCTCGCGACGGACGGGTCGCAGCCCGTCGTCCTGGTGGACACGGACGGCAAGCCCGGCTCCCTCTCCCACCTGCTCGGCCTCGCGGGACGGGCCGGGCTGCGATCGCTCGCGTCGGAAGCCGGGCGAACGGTGCGGGGGCTGCTCGTCCCGACCGAGGTTCGGCGTCTCTCGATCCTTCCCTACGGCGCCGTAACCACGGGTGCCGCCCCGTCCGGAGCGACCCTCGCCGCCGCGGTCCGCGCCGCGGCCCAAGCGTTGCCCGGATACCTCATCGTGCTGGATTCGCCGCCCTGCCTCGTGACGAGCGACCCGGGCGGCCTCGCGAACGTCGCGGGCCAGACGCTCCTCGTGGTAGAGGCGGAACGAACGCAGCGCAGCGAACTGGAAGCGGCGCTGGACCTCGTGGAGGCTTCCCCGGTGCTGCAACTCGTCCTGAACAAGGCGCGGTTCTCCGACCGCGACACCTTCGGAACCTACGCCGCCGCCTACGGCATGAGCGGGCGGTGAGCTGGTCCGTCCGCGCGGCGCCGCGCCTTCGCGCGGTGCCCCTCGTCCTGCTCGGGTGCCTCGCGGTCGCGGGCGTCGCGGGCGCGCAGGAGACGGGGCGGTCCGGCGGCGTCGGCGGCGGCTCCGACACGCCGGGCGGGGCCGTCGCGGGCACGCCCGGGGAGGGCGTCGCGGGGGGTGCGTCCTCCGGAGCGGACCTCTCGAACGCCTCCCTCGCCCGGCCCGACCTCGGTTTATCGGCGGTGGACGGCACGCGGTTCTCCGGCTCGCCCCTCCAGCGCGGCGGGCTCGGCGTGCCGCTCGGCCTCGTGGAGCCACCCGTCTCCGCGGACGAGCCCGCGCGGGCCTTCACGATCGTGCCCTCCATCGGCGTGCAGCTCCTCGGGAC
>CAXVWQ010000272.1:0-3056 GCA_964263755.1 Roseomonas sp.
CCTCCGGGGGCCCGGGCCCCCGGGTTCGTTTTAATCGCCCCGGGGGTGCACCCCCGGGTGGGGGGGGTACCGCGCCGGGGACATCAAGAAGGAACGGATCGCGGGGGTCCGGGGGCCCCGCGCGAGGCAGTGCCTCGCGCCCGGCCGTGGGTCCGGGAGGCAGAGCCTCCCGGGGCAGCCCGCGCTACCGTGCCAGACGCGGGTCCAGCGCCCGCTGCGCCAGGTCCGCCGCGAGGGTGCCCAGCATCGTCACCCCGGCGATCACCAGCAGCGCCAGCAGCGCGAGGTTGAGGTCGCCGCCGAGCACCGCGTCCGTCAGCAGCTTGCCCATGCCGGGACGCGCGAACACCGTTTCCGTCACGAGGGCGCCCGACACCAACGCGCCCGCGTCCAGCGCCAGGAGCGAGAGCAGCGGCACGGCGGCGTTCGGGAAGGCGTGCGTCCACGCGATACGCGCGCGAGACGCCCCCCGCGCCCGCCCCGCGACGATCCAGGGCGCCGTCAGCGCCTCCCCCATCGCCGCGGTGGTGTGGCGCGCGTACGCCGCGAGGTGCGCGACGGCGAGCGTCGCCACCGGGAGGACGAGGAACCGCCCCGCCCCGCCCGCCTCCTCGTCGGGAGAGCCGCCCGCGGGCAGCCATCCCAGGGTGACGGCGAACAGGATGATGAGGAGGATGCCGAGCCAGAAGGTCGGCAGCGACTGCGACAGCAGCGCCCCCCCGTCCACCGCCCGCCGCCACCCCGGCCGCAGCGCCGCGAGCATCCCCGCCCCGACCCCGATCGCCGCCGACAGCACGACCGCGGTCCCGACGAGCACGAGCGTCGCGGCGAGCGCGGGCGGCAGGATCGTCGCCACGGGCCGCGCGAACAGGCGCGAATACCCGAACTCGCCCCGCAGCACCCCCGCGCCCCAGGCCGCCCAGCGCGAGGGCGGCGGCTGGTCCAGCCCGTGCAGCGCCCGCATCCGCGCCACGTCCTCCGGCCCCAGGCGTGGGTCGTTCATCATCGCCAGCGCGATCGGGTCCCCCGGCATCGCCCCGATCGCGAGGAACGCGACGAGCGACAGGATGAGGAGCGTGACGGCGACCTGCGGCACCCGCCACGCGACGAGTCGGATCACCGCCTCACCGCACCCGCCACCCCTCGACCCACAGCGAGGACGGATACTGGTTCCCCGTCGGCCGGACCCCGTCGAGCCAGGTCGGCCAGACATGCGCGTCCGCCCGGTGCCACAGCGGCAGGGCGGGAAGGTCGCGGTGGGTCATCGCCTGGATGCGCGACCACATCGGCCGCCGCCGCTCCGCGTCGAGTTCCTGCGGCAGCGCCTCCAGGATCGCGTCCATCTCGGGGTCGGCATACCCGGTGTAGTTCTGCCCCGACCAGTTCGTCGCCTCCCGCGGCACCTCGTCCGAGTGCAGCGTCGTGCGCGGCACGCTCTCCGGCGAGGAGATCCAGGCGAACAGCGCCGCCCCGGTGAAGCGCCGCCGCGACAGCGCCTCCCCGAACAGCACGCGCGGCGGCTGGTTGAGGATGCGCGCCTCCACGCCCGCGGCGCGCCACATGCCCTGGATGGCGCCCTGCACCACCTCGCGCGAGCGGTTGCCCGCGGTGGTCTGGAAGTCGAAGGCCAGCCGTTCCCCCGCGGCGTTCACCCGCACCCCGTCCGGCCCCGGCCGCCACCCCGCCTCCTCCAGCAACCGTTGCGCCAGCCCCAGGTCGAACGGGTGCGGCAACACCGACCGGTCGAGCATCGGATCGTCCGGATGGATGGAGGTCGCGGCCACCGGCTGACGCCCGTCGAACAGGGACTGCACGATGCGCGGCCGGTCCACCGCGTGCATCAGCGCCTGTCGCACGCGCAGGTCGGCGAGGATCGGGTTGTCCAGTCGCAGGTCCATGTGTTCCCAGGTCAGCCCGGGCCGGTAGTGAAAGCGGAACCGCGCGCGCGTCCGCCGTTCCAGCGCGATCGCCTGGTCCAGCGGCAGCCCCGCCTCGCCGGAGATCATGTCCACCTGCCCGGCGAGCAGCTGCGCCTCCAGCGCTGCCGAGTTCTCCACGATCCGCACGGTAATCCGCCGGAAGACGGGGGCCGCCCCGCCCCAGGCCGGGTTGCGGTCCAGCGTGACGGAGGCTCCGGGCTGCACGGCGCTGATCCGGTAGGGCCCGTTCCACAGCGCGGGGTTCGTCGTCTCCGTGTCGTAGGCGGTGCGGGACCGGTAGCCCCGCCGGTCCGCCTCCCACCGCGCGCGGTCCACGTGCGCGGGCAGCGGCTGGAAATCGCCCGCGGAGCCCGCGTCGAACGAAACGCGGTCGAAGCGCAGCGTGACGGTCCGCGCGTCCTCCGCGATGAACTCGTAGGCGCGGCGGTAGAACTCGGCGCCGCCGAACCCCGTCTCGAAGGCCCGCCCGGCCTCCCAGGCGAAGCGAAGGTCCTCCGACGTCACGGGAGCCCCGTCGCCCCAGCGCAGCCCATCCCGCAGCCGCCACGTCACGCGCATCCCGGGCTTGCCGTCCGGCGTCGTCTCCAACGCCACGCCGCCGTTCTCCATCGTCGGCACGGCTTCGCAGGACAGGCAGGCCAGCCGCCAGTCGTCGCCGTAGGCGGTCAGCGGCCGACGCGCGAAGCCCAGCACGTAGGATTTCGCGAACATGCTCTCGATGTTCGGATGGAAGGTGGACGGCGCCTGGGAGATGCCGATGGACAGCGTGTCGCGCGGCTGCGCGAGCACCGGCGCGGCGGTGAGAACTCCGAGAAGCGCCGCCGCGAGGCGCATCACCCGACCTCGATCCCCTTCTTCGCCGCCTCCTCCGCGCTCCCGATCCCGCCGTGCTCCTTCGACCACGCCATCGGGTTCTCCAGGAACCGCCGCACCTCCCGCAGCGCGTCGTCGGAGAAGTAGGGGCGTTCGCGGCACACCTCCAGCACGTCCCACCACGTGCAGAGGTGCAGCAGCCGCAAGTTCATCGCCTTCATCGTCTCGAACGACCCAGGGAACACCCCGTAGAAGAACACCACGAAGGTGTCGTCGCAGATCGCCCCCGCGTCCCGCAGCGCC
>CAXVWQ010000273.1:0-10694 GCA_964263755.1 Roseomonas sp.
GATCCGCGAACCCGGGCTGCATGCCAAGGTGCCGTTCATCCAGAGCGTGATCGCCTTCGACCGCCGCCTCCTCGACTTCGAGGCGCCGGGCGAGGAGGTCATCCTCGGCGACCAGCGCCGCCTCATCGTGGATTCCTTCACGCGCTTCCGCGTGACCGACCCGCTCCTGTTCTACCAGACGGCGGGCGCGGCCGAGTCCGGCATCCGCGGGCGGCTCTCCTCCATCGTCTCGTCGTCGCTCCGCCGCGTCCTCGGCTCCGAGCCGCTCCTCGCGGTCCTGTCCACCGAACGCCTCCGCGTCATGGACATCATCCGCGCCCAGGTGAACGACGAGGCCCGGCGCTTCGGCATCGAGGTGGCGGACGTCCGCATCCGCCGCGCCGACCTGCCGGAGGAGAACACCCAGGCCATCCTCCAGCGCATGCAGTCGGAGCGCGAGCGCGTCGCCCGCGAGGCGCGCGCCGAGGGGGCGGAGGGTGCCGCCCGCATCCGCGCGCTCGCCGACCGCGACCGCACGGTGCTGCTGGCGGAGGCGACGGCGAACGCCGACATCCTCCGCGGCCAGGGCGAGCAGGAGGCGACCCGGACCTTCGCCGAGGCCTTCCAGCGCGACCCCGGCTTCTTCCAGTTCTGGCGGACGATGCAGGCGTATCGCGAAGTGTTCGGGGAGGGCACGGACACCCGCCTGCTGCTGTCCCCCGACAGCGACTTCTTCCGCTACCTCCGGGAAGCCCCGACCGTCGCGCGCTGATTGGCTTCGGGCGGGGCGGCGCTAAGCCGGCCTTAAGGCTCCCCCCGTAACCTGCTCCCGCTCCGGCGCGGTCCAAGACCCCGCGCCGGAGGAACGGAGCAGCGCATGCGTCGTCTCGCCGGACTCGGGATCTCCGCGAAGATCCTCCTCGCCGTCGCTATCGTCGCGGCCGTCGGCCTCGTCGGCACCGCCTACGGCGGTTGGTCCACCTACGCCATCTCGCGCGCCTACGACGACCTCGTCGAGCGGCGGGGCCTCGCCCTGACTACCCTCGCCAGCGTCAACCGTAACATGCTCGGCCTCGGCTACAACGCCTACAAGATGGCGCAGCTGGACGCCGACAGCCCGGAGGGGAAGGCGGCCCGCGCCGCCTACGACAGCTACAGGACCCCCAACGGCCGCCAGATGGCCGAGGTGGCGACGCTGCTGCCGGAGCACGCGCCCTTCGTGACGGGGGCCCAGCGCCAGATCAACGAGATCACCGCCGCGCTGGACGATGCGGTCGAGGCCGGCCGGCGTGGGCGGGAGATCGAGGCACGGCGCCGTCTCGGCGACGCCGATCCCGGGATGGTGCGCCTGGAGGCCGAGTTGCTGGCCTTCGTGGATCGAGAGACCGCCGCGACCCAGGCCGAGGCGCAGGCGCTGACGCGCGATGCCGCGCGCTCCATCTGGCTCACGCTGGGGTTCACCGCCGCGGCGATCATCGCCGGGCTTCTCGTCGCGCTGCGGATCGGGTCCCGGGGCGTCGTCCACCCCCTGAACGGGTTGCGCGGCAGCATGCAGCGCCTCGCCGACGGCGACACGGCGGTGGAGGTTCCGGGGACGGATCGCGCGGACGAAGTCGGCGCCATGGCGCGAACGGTGCAGGTGTTCCGCGAACACGCCAACGCCGTCGCGGCGATGGAGGAGGGCAAGGCCGGTGAGCGCGCCGCGCGGGAGCGGGAGGCGGCGGAGGCCGCCTCGGCCGCCGCGGGGCAGGCGCGCGTCGTCGCGGCGCTCGCGGCGGCGATGGGCCGGCTGGCGGAAGGGGACCTGACCTGCGCCGTGCAGGATCCCTTCCCGCCGGCCTACGAGGGGCTGCGGGCGGACTTCAACGCGGCCCTCGACTCGCTCCGGCAGGCCATGGCGACGGTGGCCGGGAACGCGCGGGGCATCCGCGGCGGCGCCGGCGGCATGGCCTCCGCCGCCGACGACCTGGCCCGCCGCACGGAACAGCAGGCGGCGAGCCTGGAGGAGACGGCCGCCGCGCTGGACCAGATCACGACCACCGTGGACAACACCGCCGTCGGCGCCGCGCGCGCCGCGACGGTGGTGGGCGCCGCGCGGGACGACGCGGAGACGAGCGGCGCCGTGGTCCGCCAGACCATCGAGGCGATGGGCAAGATCGAGGGTTCGGCCCGCCAGATGGGCCAGATCATCGGCGTGATCGACGAGATCGCCTTCCAGACCAACCTCCTCGCGCTCAACGCGGGGGTGGAGGCGGCGCGGGCGGGCGACGCCGGCCGCGGCTTCGCGGTGGTGGCGACGGAGGTGCGGGCCCTGGCCGGCCGCTCCGCCGAGGCGGCGAAGCAGATCAAGGGCCTCATCTCCGCCTCCGGCGCGGAGGTCGGGGCCGGCGCCACCCTCGTCCGCCAGACCGGCGATTCGCTCGCCCGGATCGTCGGGCGGATCGGCGAGATCTCGGAGGCGATCAGCGCCATCAACGCCTCCGCCGCGGAACAGGCGACGGGGCTGCGGCAGATCAACGCCGCGGTGAACCAGATGGACCAGGTGACGCAGCAGAATGCGGCGATGGTGGAGGCGAGCACCGCCGCCTCCCACGCCCTGGCGCAGGACGGCGAGGAGCTGCTGCGCTCCGTCGGCCGCTTTCGCACCGGGGATGCGTCCCCCGCGCCCGTCCCTGCCCCCGTGATCCGCGCCGTGGGCGAGGACCTGCCGGCGCGGCCGGCCCGTCCGGCGGTGCGCCGGGAGCTTCGCGTGGTCGGGCGCGGTGGCGCCGCCCCGGCGCCCGCCGCGGCGAACGCGGACTGGAAGGAGTTCTGACACCGGAACGTCACGGCCGCCCCTCGCCGGCGCCCTCGACCGCGGGCGCGGGCGCCGGCAGACTTGCCGGGTGACGGACCTCGGACGGGAGACCCCCCGGCGCCGGCCCGCCCCGCGCCGCCCGCGCGGGCGACGTCCTCGCGCCCGGCGGGCGGGCTGACGCCATGAACCTCGCCGGCCTCAGCCTGCGCGACCTCGAATACCTCGTCGCCCTCGACCACCACCGCCACTTCGGCCGTGCCGCGACCGCCTGCGCCGTCAGCCAGCCCACCCTCTCCGCCCAGATCCGCAAGCTGGAGGAATCGCTCGACGTCCGCATCTTCGAGCGCGGGCGCAGCGTGCTGGTGACGGAGGCCGGCACGCCGATCATCGCCCAGGCCCGCACCGTGCTGACGGAGGCGCGCCGCTTGCTCGACATGGCGAGGGTCGGCGGCGAGCCGCTCTCCGGCGCCTTCCGCCTCGGCGTCGTCTCGACGCTCGCGCCCTACGTCGCGCCGGTCATCCTCGGGCTGCTGCGGGAGCGCTACCCCAGTCTGCGGCTCGTCCTGCGGGAAGGGCTCACCACGGAACTCGTCCGCGCGCTGGAGAACGGCGAACTCGACGCCCTCCTCGCCGCCGCGCCGCTGCGGGAGGCGGAGTTGTCCGAACTCCCCGTGTTCTGGGAGGGCTTCGTCCTCGCGGTCCCGCGCGAGCACGGCCTGGCGACGGCACCGCAGGTCCGATCCTCCGACATCCGGGCCGCCGAACTCATCCTCCTCACCGAAGGGCATTGCCTCCGCGAGCAGGTCCTCGCGGCCCTCCCCGACACCCGGAGCGCCGCCGGGAGCGGGCAGCAGGCGGCGGGGCTGGAGACGCCGCGGGGGATGATCGGGGCGGGGATGGGCGTCTCGCTCTTCCCCCAGCTCGCCGTGCAGCTCGGCTCGCTCCTCGACGACCAGGTGGCCTACCGCCTGCTGCGCGACGGCGCGCCGGGCCGGCACATCTCCCTGTTCTACCGCTCCAGCTACACCGGCATCCGCGACGTGCGGCTGCTGCGCGACGCGCTGCGCGACGCGATGGCCACCCTCGGCACCGTGGCCGTGCACGGCCGGCCGGGCACGCGCGCCCTGACGACCTACGCCGAGGCCGGCGCCCCGGAGGCCGACCACGCGGGCTGAACCCCGCGAACGTCCCGGGGCCCATCGAAGCCGCCTGTCGCCGCGATAGGGTCGTGCCGGATTGTCCGGACCTTCGTCCCGTTTCAAGGCTTCCCCCGTCACCGGGCGGCGGCTCGCGCCCTTCCGCCGGACCCCACGGCCCCGCCGCCCCCGCGGCGCCCGGTGACGAGGCGCGGCCCCCGGCCGCTCGCGCGCCGGCCATCCCGGCCGGTCGCGCCACGGAGTATGACGAGCATGGCGCGCATCAGGACCCTTCGCGAGAAGCTGGAGGCGGCGGCCCCGCTGACCACCGCGCCCGGCGCGCCGGTCGAGAACCGGCGGGGCCTATACCTCGTCGCGCTCGACCACGGCGTGCGGGCGACCGTCGAGGCGCGGGAAGGGCGCTGGATCGCCTCCGTCCCGCTGGGCCCGGCGCCGGACCGGAACCGGGGCGAGGTCTTCGCCGCGATGCTCGCCTACAACGGCCTGTGGCGGGAGACCGGGGGCGGCCGGATCGAACTGGATGGGCCGGAGGGGGACGTCATCCTCATGGGCGACGTGCCGGAGGGCGCGGAGGCCGCCGCCCTCGCCCGCCTGCTGGACATGCTGACGACGGTCGGGGCTGCGTGGCGCCGGTTCCTCGCGCGCCAGTCGGCCTCCTCCGACGGCGCGGGGCGTTGCCCGGCGGACGCGGCCCCGATCCATTGAAGCCCGGTCCACTGAAGCCCGGTCCACTGAAGCCCGGGCACCGAGGTCCGGGGGGCAGGCATGTTTTGTAACAAGCAGGGCCTCGAACCCGCGGCGGGCATCGCCACATGCTGCGCGATCCCGAGAGAGGCCTTCTCCTTGCGCCACGCCACCCCCATCGCCGCCACCCTCGCCCTCCTCGCGGCCCTGGGGGCCGCGGCCCCGGTGCCCGCCCTCGCGCAGATGCCGATGCGGGACGCCCCGTCCTCCTTCCGGCCGCTTGCCTCCCAGCTGCTCCCCTCCGTCGTGAGCATCCAGGTCTCCTCCGCCCCGCAGGCCCGCGCCGGCAACCGGCCGGACGCGCCGGAGGTGCCGCAGGCCCCGCCGGGCTCCCCCTTCGAGGAGTTCTTCCGCGACTTCTTCGAACGCTACGGCCGCCCCGGCCAGCCCGGTCCCGGGGGCCCGAACCAGGGTCCCGGCCAGGGCCCGCAGGCGCGTCCCGGCCAGCCGGGGCAGCCGAACCAGCCGCGGCGCGCGACCTCCCTCGGCTCCGGATTCGTCGTGAACGCCGAGGAGCGGCTCGTGGTGACGAACAACCACGTCGTGGAGGGCGGGGAGGAGATCAACGTCGTGTTCAACGACGGGGTGACCCTTCGCGCCGATCTCGTCGGCGCCGACCCGCGGACCGACGTGGCCCTCCTCCGCATCCGGGAAACCGACCGCCGCCTCGTCGCCGTCGAGTTCGGCGATTCCGACACCGCCCAGCCCGGCGACTGGGTGCTGGCCATCGGCAACCCCTTCGGCCTCGGCGGCTCCGTCTCCTCCGGCATCGTCTCCGCCCGGTCCCGCGACATCCGCCAGGGCCTCTACGACGACTTCATCCAGACCGACGCCGCCATCAACCGCGGCAACTCCGGCGGACCCCTGTTCGACATGCAGGGCAAGGTCATCGGCATCAACACCGCGATCTACTCGCCGTCGGGCGGCTCCATCGGCATCGGCTTCGCCATCCCGTCGAACCTCGCGCGCGGCATCGTGGAGCAGCTGCGCGACGGCGGGCGCGTCCGACGCGGCTGGCTCGGCGTGAACATCCAGCAGGTGACCGACGAGATCGCCGAGAGCCTCGGTCTCCGTGGCGGCGGCGGGCGCGGCGCCCTCGTGGCCCGCGCGCAGGACGACGGCCCGGCGGCCCTCGGCGGCATCCGCTCCGGCGACGTGATCCTGCGCTTCAACAACACGGAGGTCCGCGAGATGCGGAACCTGCCGCGCATCGTCGCCGACACCCGCGTCGGTTCCCAGGTGCCCGTGGTGGTGTGGCGCGACGGGCGGGAGGAGACGGTGACGATCACCGTCGCCGAACTGCCCGCGGAGCAGGCGCAGGCCCAGGCGGGCCCGAACCGCAACCAGCCGCGCCCCGGCGCTGCCCAGGTCGTGGAAGTCCCCGGCCTCGGCCTCCGCGTCGGTCCGATCACGAACGAGACGCGCGAGCGCTTCTCCCTGCGCCCTGAGCAGCGCGGCGTGGTGGTCGTCGAGGTCACGGGCGGTGGCGCGGCGGCCGAGCGCGACCTGCGCCCGGGCGACGTGATCGTCGAGGTGCAGCAGGAACGAGTGAACGCACCGGCCGAACTCGTGGCGCGCGTCGAGCAGCTGCGCCGCCAGAACCGGGCCAGTGCCCTGTTCCTCATCGAAGGCGCGCAGGGTCAGCGCTTCGTCCCCCTTCGCCTCCGCGAAGACCCCGCCAACAACCAACGCCGCAACTGACTTTTTCGAGACTGCCGTGGGCGGTGGGGAGGTGGGGCGCCCCACTCCCCGCCGGCAACGGTTAACCGCGCCGGACCACGTAGTCGCCGGCTTCGAGGGCGGCGATGATCGCGGCGCCCTGGGCGGCGTCACGGACCTCCACCATCAGTTCCAGTTCGGCGGTCTGCACGGACGGCGCGGCGAAGAGGCGCTGGTGCGAGACCTCGATGACGTTCGCGCCGGCCGCGGCCACGCGCGTGGCGATGTCGGCCAGCACGCCCGGGCGGTCGGGGATGTCGAGGTGGAGGCGGAGGATCCGACCGTCCCGCAGCAGGTTCCGCAGCAGCACGTTGGCGAGGATGCGCGGGTCGATGTTGCCGCCGCACACCACGGTCGCGACGCGCTTCCCCGCGAAGCGGTCGGGATGGGCGAGGACGGCGGCGAGGCCGGCGGCCCCGGCACCCTCCGCGACGATCTTCGCGCCCTCCGCCAGGAGTGCGATCCCGCTCTCCACCGCGCTCTCCGGGACAACGAGGATCTCGGTGCCGAGGGACCGCAGGAGCTGGAAGGGGAGTTCGCCGACATCACGCACGGCGATGCCCTCCGCGACCGTCGGGCCGCCGACGCGGACGGGACGGCCCGCGAGCCGCTGGGCCATCGCCGGGTAGCCCTCGACCTCCACGCCGAAGACGCGGAGGTCGGGCCGCAGTTCGGCGGCGACGGCGGCGCAGCCGGCCAGCAGCCCGCCGCCCCCGACCGGGAGGATGAGGGCGTCGAGGTCGCCGCACTCCTCGAGGATCTCCAGCGCCACCGTGCCCTGGCCGGCGATGACCGCCGGATCGTCGTAGGGGTGGATGAAGACCAGCCCGTCGCGCCGGGCGAGGTCGTGCGCGTGGGCCGCCGCTTCCGCCAGCGTATCGCCGTGAAGCACCACGCGCGCGCCATAACCCTCGGTGCGCGTGACCTTCGTCGCCGGCGTGAAGCGCGGCATGACGATGGTGGAGGCGATGCCGCGCAGCGTGGCGTGCCGCGCCACCGCCTGCGCGTGGTTGCCGGCGGACATCGCGATCACGCCCGCCGCGCGCTCCCGGGCATCCAGCAGCGCCAGCCGGTTCGCCGCGCCGCGCTCCTTGAAGGCGCCGGTGGCCTGGAGGTTGTCGAGCTTCAGGAGCACCCGCGCGCCGGCCACCCGGGCCACGGCGTCGGGCTCCACGAGCGGCGTGCGCGCGACGACGCCGGCGATCCTCGCCGCCGCGTCCCGGACGTCGGCGAGCGTCACCGCCGGCCCGATCCGGCCGGCGGGGACGACATCCAGCGCGGCGGACATGTCAGGCCGCCGCGAAGGCCACGCCCGTGATCTCGACGGACCGCGAGCCGCCGGGGGCCGGGACCTCCACGCTGTCCCCCACCTTCGTGCCGATCAGCGCCTGCGCGAGCGGCGAGGAGATGGAGATCGACCCGTTCTTCATGTTCGCCTCGTAGGCGCCGACGATGCGGTAGGTGCGCTCCGCCTCCGACTCCTCGTCCACCATCGTGACGCGCGCGCCGAAGCGCACGACGTCGCCCGACAAGCGTGAGACGTCGATGACCTCGACGGAGGGGATGACGGATTCGAGGTCGGCGATGCGCCCCTCGATGAAGGACTGCTTCTCGCGCGCCGCGTGATACTCCGCGTTCTCCGACAGGTCGCCGTGCTCCCGCGCCTCGGCGATCGCGCGGATCACGGCGGGGCGATCCGTCGAGCGGAGGGTGCGGAGTTCGTCTTCGAGGCGGGCGAGGCCCTCGGCGGTCATCGGGAACTTCTGCACGATGCGGCAATCCCTGGAAGTGACGTGAACGGACCGGGCGATGCGCTCGGCAGCCCCCGCCCGGTTGACCCCGGACGGAAGCGAAGCACGCTTCCCGACTCCCCGGAAGGGCCCGGAAAGACGACGGGGCGGGCACCGGTTCCCCGGCCCCGCCCCACGATGATCCGACAGATCAGAAGGAACGACGAAAATACGACTGGAGGGGCGCCACATCAAGGGTTCCCGCCCGCAGCGCCGAGATGGCGTGGACCGCGGCGCGGGCGCCGGCGACCGTGGTGTAGTGCGGGATCCCCCCGGTCAGCGCGCCGCGGCGGATGTCGAAGGAATCGCTGACCGACCGGCCGCCGCCGGAGGTGTTGATCACCAGCTGGATGTCGCCGGACTTGATGGCGTCCACGCAGTTCGGCCGGCCTTCGAGCACCTTGTTGATCACGGCGACCTCCAGGCCGGCGTCCCGCAGCCGCGCCGACGTGCCGCGCGTCGCCATGATGGAGAACCCCATCTCCGACAGGCGCCGCGCGAGCGAGACGGCGGCGGCCTTGTCGGAATCGCGGACGGAGATGAACGCGGTGCCGGCATCCGGCAGCCGCACGCCCGCACCCATCTGGGACTTCAGGAAGGCGCGTTCGAAGGAGTGGTCCAGGCCCATCACCTCGCCGGTGGACTTCATCTCCGGCCCCAGCAGCACGTCCACGCCGGGGAAGCGGTTGAACGGGAACACCGCCTCCTTCACCGCGACGTGGCCGGAGACCGCGGTGTCGTCGAGATCGAACTCCCGCAGCAGCGCGCCGGCCATCACGCGCGCCCCGATCTTGGCCACCGGCACGCCCGTGGCCTTCGCGACGAAGGGGACGGTGCGGGAGGCCCGCGGGTTGACCTCCAGCACGAAGATCTCGCCGTCCTTCACGGCATACTGCACGTTCATCAGGCCGCGGACCTTCAGGGCACGGGCCATCGCTTCCGTCTCCGCCTTCAGCTCCGTCACGATGGCGGGCGGCAGGGAGTAGGGCGGGAGGGAGCAGGCGGAATCCCCGGAGTGGATGCCCGCCTCCTCGATGTGCTCCATCACCCCGGCGACGTAGACCTCGCCCGCGGAATCCGCGATGCAGTCCACGTCCACCTCGATGGCGTCCTGCAGGTATTGGTCGATGAGGATCGGGTTCTCGCCGGACACCCGCACCGCCTCCACGCCGAAGCGGCGCAGCTGCGCCTCGTCGTGGGCGATCTCCATCGCCCGGCCGCCGAGCACGTAGGACGGCCGCACGACCACGGGATAGCCGATCCGCGCCGCCTCCTTCGCCGCCTCGTCGAGGTTCCGCGCCGTGCCGTTCTGCGGCTGCCGCAGCCCGAGACCACGGAGGAGATGCTGGAACCGCTCCCGGTCCTCCGCGATGTCGATCGCCTCCGCCGAGGTCCCGAGGATGGGGATGCCGGCCTTGTCCAGCGCCTGCGACAGCTTCAGCGGCGTCTGCCCGCCGTACTGCACGATGCAGCCGAGCAGCGTGCCGTTCTCCATCTCCTTCCGCACGAGCGCGAGCACGTCCTCCGCCGTCAGCGGCTCGAAGTAGAGGCGATCGGAGGTGTCGTAGTCCGTCGAAACCGTCTCGGGGTTGCAGTTGACCATGATCGTCTCGAACCCCGCCTCCCGCAGCGCGTAGGCGGCGTGGACGCAGCAGTAGTCGAACTCGATGCCCTGGCCGATGCGGTTCGGGCCGCCGCCGAGGATGACGATCTTCCGGCGGTCCGTCGGGTCGCTCTCGCAGGCCGGCGGGCCGAAGCCGCCCTCGTAAGTGGAGTACATGTAGGGGGTGGAGGACGCGAACTCCGCCGCGCAGGTGTCAATGCGCTTGTAGACCGGCCGCACGCCGAGGCGGGCGCGGGCGGCGGCGACCTCCGCCTCCTTCGCGCCGATGAGGGTCGCGAGGCGCGTGTCGGAGAAGCCCATCGCCTTCAGCCGGCGCATCCCCGCGGCGTCACGCGGCAGGCCGTTCGCGCGCACGCCGTCCTCGGCGCGCACGATGTCCTCGATCTGGCGGATGAACCACGGGTCGAACTTGCAGGCCGCGTGGATCGTGGCGACGTCGAGGCCGGCGCGCAGCGCCTGGGCGACCGTGAGCGAGCGGTCCGGCGTCGGCGTCGCGAGGGCGGCGATCATCGCCTCGCGGGAGCCGTCGCCGGGAATGGCGATCTCGTCCAGCCCGGACAGCCCCGTCTCCAGCCCGCGCAGCCCCTTCTGGAAGGCCTCCGCGAAGGATCGCCCGATCGCCATCGTCTCCCCCACCGACTTCATCGAGGTGGTGAGCGTCGCCGGCGTGCCGGGGAACTTCTCGAAGGTGAAGCGCGGGATCTTCACGACGACGTAGTCGATCGTCGGCTCGAAGGCCGCGGGCGTGACGCGGGTGATGTCGTTCGCCAGCTCGTCCAGCGTGTAGCCCACCGCGAGCTTCGCCGCGATCTTGGCGATGGGGAAACCCGTGGCCTTGGAGGCGAGCGCCGAGGAGCGGGACACCCGCGGGTTCATCTCGATGA
>CAXVWQ010000274.1:0-8139 GCA_964263755.1 Roseomonas sp.
ACTACTTCTTCCACTCCGTCGAGGAGTTCGCGTCGCTGAGGGGCGGCGACCACTTCCTAGAAACGGCGGAGGTGTACGGGCGGCACTACGGCACGCCCCGCGCGCCCGTGCTGGCGGCGCTCGAAGCCGGGCGCGACGTGCTGTTCGACGTGGACTGGCAGGGGCACCGGCTGCTGCGGGACGCGCTGCCGGGGGACGTGGTGGGCGTGTTCCTCCTGCCGCCCTCCATCGCGGAGCTCGAACGCCGTCTCCGCGCCCGCGGCCAGGACGGGGAGGACGAGATCCTGCGCCGCATGGCCAAGGCGCGCGACGACGCGTCCCGATGGGAGGAGTTCGACCACGTCCTCGTCAACCACGAGTTCAGGGCGACGGTCGCGACGGTGTCGGCCATCCTCCGCGCGGCGCGCACGGGGCGGGCGCGGAACCCGTGGCTGCCGCGCTTCGTTGCGGACATGTCGGGGTAACGGCGTTGCCCGACGTCCTCGGCCTCGTCCTGCCGGTCTTCCTCATCGTCGGCCTCGGCTACGCCGCGGCGGTGCGGAAGATGGTCTCGGCGGAGGGGCTGCGGACGCTGAACGACTTCGCCTTCTACCTCGCGGCGCCGGCGCTGCTGTTCGCGGGGGCGAGCCAGGTCACGCTGGCCGGTGGGCGCGTCGCGGCGGTGTTCTTCGGCGGCGTGCTGCTGGTCTACGCCCTGGGCTTCGGGATCGCCTGGCTGCTGGGCAAGCCGCTGGCGGAGCGCGGGGTGCTCGCGCTCAACGGGTCGTTCGGCAACACCTTCATGCTCGGGCTTCCCGTGGTGGTCGCGGCCTACGGGCAGGCGGGGGTGTCGGTGGCGATCGCGGTGGTCGGGCTCAACTCGCTCCTGCTGCTGCCGCTCACGACGGTGATCGCGGAACTCGGGCTGCGGACGGGCGGGTCGCCGCTGGCCACGCTTGCGGGGACGGCGCGGTCCGTCGTGCGGAACCCCATCGTTGCGGCGGTGGCGGCGGGGCTGGTGTGGGCGGCGGTGATGCCGCCCTTGCCGGGGGCGGCGATGCGGTTCCTGCAACTGCTGGGCAACGCGATGCCGCCGGTGGCACTGTTCTGCCTCGGCGCATCGCTGCTCGGCCTCTCGGCGCGGCGGGAGGCGGCGGAGGCGGCGGTGATCTCCGTGCTGAAGCTCCTCGTCCTGCCGCTCGTCGTCTGGGGGCTATGCCGCGCGGCGGGGCTGGGCACGCTGGAGACAGCGGTGTCCGTCGTCATGGCGTCCACGCCGACCGGCGCGAACGCCTTCCTCCTCGCGCGGCGCTATGCGGTCGGGTTGGGCGGGTCGGGCGCGGCGGTGATCGTGACGACGGCGCTCTCGGTGTTCACGCTCGCCGCCGTCCTCGCCGCCTTCCCCGGGCGATGACGGGTCAGTCCGCACGCACCCGGGCGTCCCGCACGACCTTGCCCCACTTCTCGATCTCGGACGCGCAGAAGGCGCGGAACGCCTCGGGGGAGGAGGGATTGGGTTCCGAGCCCTCGGCCGCGAGGCGGGCGATGACCTCCGGCCGGGCGAGGGCGGCGCGCGTCGCCCCGTTGAGGCGCGCGACGACGGGGGCGGGGGTTCCCGCGGGGGCGACGAGGCCGGTCCAGTTCATCGCCTCGAAGCCGGGATACCCGGATTCGGCGACCGTCGGGACGTTCGGCAGGAGGGCCATCCGCCCCGGCGAGGTGACGGCGATCGGACGGAGTTCGCCGGAATCGAGGAATCCGCGGACCGCCAGCGGGTTGGCGTGGAAGCCGTCCACCCGGCCCGCGAGCATGTCCGTCACCACCTGGGCGGCGCCGCGGTACGGGACGATGGTCGTGCGGACCTCCGCGCGGATGTCGAGGATCTCGGAGGACAGGTGGCCGACGGTGCCGGAGCCGGAATGGCCGACGGTGAGGCGCGTCGGGTTCGCCTTCGCGAAGGCGAGGTATTCCCCGATCGTGCGGTGGGGCGAGGCGCGGGGCACGACGATGACGCTGGGCTGCACCGCGACGAGGGAGACGAAGGTCAGGTCGCGCAGCGGGTCGTAGGGGATGTTGGGGTAGAGGGTGACGTTGATCGCGAGGTTGGCGCACTGCCCCATGGCGATGGTGTGGCCGTCCGGCGGGGCCTTCGCGACGATGTCGATGCCGATGTTGCCGCCGGCGCCGGAGCGGTTCTCCGGAACGATGTTCCAGGCGTTCATGCTGCCGATGCGGCTGGCCATCTCGCGGGAGATGACGTCGGTGCCGCCGGCGGGCGGGTAGGGGATGACGAGGCGGATGGGGCGGGCGGGCCAGTCTGCCTGCGCGGTGGCGATCCGGGGGAAGGAGAGAGTGGAGGCGGCTAGGACGGCCGTGCCGAGCGTGCGACGGTGCATGGTGTTGATCTTCCGGGTTGCGGCTGGCGTGGATTCAGCGACCGACGAGGAGATCAACGGAGCGTAATCCAGTCGAACCGCGAAGTGCATCGCACGCACGAGGCCCATGCGCTTCGTGTTCTCGGCGAGCCTGATCGCTAGCAACGATCAGCGCGCCCCAGGTCGCGCCTACGCCAGCCTCCGGACTGGCGCGCATCGCTGCTGCAGTCTCGACGGCAAGGGCGGGGACCTGACTCGTGACATGAGCATTTACCCGCTCCAGCCAAGCTACGTCTCGCAGACGGCACAACCGGGCAAGCTCCATAATGCGTATTCGGTTCATCACCATCGCTAGCCGGGTTGCGGCTGGGTGCTGCGGCTCACCACCGGGCAAAGTCTGCGCCCACGCTGCTCCGGTAAGGACCAGCCCGGTTACGACTACTCCGGTGGCGACGTGGCAGTTCACGCAATGGATGAAGAACTTCATACTGCGATTCAAGCGGCGGCCTTCTGACGCAGTCCGGAGAGACCGCCGCCGCGGAGCAGCGCGCTCGGCAGCTTGCGGCCGACGATGCGCTCGGCGAGGGCGCCGGCTTCGAGCAACGCGTCCAGGTCCACACCGGTCTCGATGCCGAGTTCGTCGAGGAGGAAGACGAGTTCCTCCGTCGCGACGTTGCCGGGAGCGCCGGGATGGGCGGCGAAGGGGCAGCCGCCGAGGCCGCCGACCGCGGCGTCGAAGGAGGCGACGCCCATGCGGAGGCCCGCGTGGGCGCAGGCGATGCCGAGGCCGCGGGTGTCGTGGAGGTGGAGGGTGATCGGCAGGTCGGGCCAGCGGGCGCGGACGGCGCCGAGGGCGCGCTCGACCCGGGCGGGGGTGGCCCAGCCCATGGAATCGGCGAGGGAGAGGCGGGTGATGGTGGCACCGGCTTCGTTCGCCAGGGCCAGGGCGTCGGCGACGACGGCCACGACGCGGTCGGCGGGGACGTCGCCGGAGAAGTTGCAGCCGAAGGCGGCCTGGACGGAGACGCGGTTCACCGGAATGCCGGCCGCGGCGTGGGCGGCGACGTTGGCGCGGTTCGCTTCCAGCTGCGCGGCGTGGTCGCGGTTGAGGTTGCGGCGGGAGAAGGCTTCCGATGCGGCGACGGTGACGGAGCCGAAGAGCGTCAGGCGATCCGCGAACGCCTGGGCGCGCCCCATGCCGGAGGGGGAGAACCAGAGGGCGTGGTATTCGACGCCCGCGCGCGGAGTGAAGCCGGCGACCACCGCCTCGGCGTCGGCCCAGCCGGGGACGAGTTTCGGGTTCACGAAGGACGCGACCTGGATGCGGCGGGCGCCGGTGGCGGAGAGGGCGTCGATGAGGGCGATCTTGTCGGCGGTCGGGATCGGGCCGGGCTCGATCTGGAAGCCCTCGCGCGGGCCTTCCTCGTTGATCTCGACGCGGGTCGGGAGGTCGGTCACGCGGCTTCTCCTCTCGTCAGGGGCCCGAGGATCTCGGCGTCGTGCGCGCCGGGGGCGGGGGGGTCGAGGCGCATCGGCAGGCGGGCGCCGTCCATCGAGATGGGGAGGGCGGGGACGGAGAGGGCGGTGCCGTCGGGCATGGTGATGGGGAGGAGGCCGCCGGAGGCGAGGAGGTGCGGATCGTCGAACAGGTCGCCGGGCTGGGTGATGCGGGCGAAGGGAAGGCCGGCGCGCTCGCACAGGGCTTCGAGTTCGGCGACGGGGCGGCGGCCGACGATGGACTGGACGAGGGGGATGAGGGTCGGGCGGGCGAGGGCGCGGGCGTTGTTCGTGGCGTAGGCGGCGTCCAGCAGGGCGGGATCACCCATCTCCCGCGTGAAGATCGCCCATTGGCGGTCGGTGACGACGCCGACGAACAGGGACACGCCGTCGGCGGCGGTGAAGACGTCGTAGACGCCCCACGCGCGGTGGCCCGCGGCCATGGAGGGCGGGGCGACCCCCGTCATGGCGTGCTGCATCATGTGGGTGGAGACGAGGAAGGCGGCGTTCTCGAACAGGCCGGACTGGACGTGCTGGCAGCGACCGGTGGCGTCGCGCTGGCGGAGCGCGGCCATGACGGCGATGGCGCCGAACATCCCGCCCATCATGTCGTTCACGGGGGCGCCGGCGCGGAGCGGGCGGCCCGGCGGGCCGGTCATGAAGGCGAGGCCGGACATCATCTGCACCACCTCGTCGAGGGCGGTGCGGTGCTCGTAGGGGCCGGGGAGGAAGCCCTTGAGGGAGAGATAGATGAGGCGGGGGTTGCGGGCCGACAGGGCCGCGTAGCCGAGGCCCTTCGCGTCGAGGCCGCCGGGGCGGAAGTTCTCGATGACGGCGTCGGCGGTGTCGAGGAGGCGAAGGAGGGTGTCGCGGTCGGCGCCGTCGGTGTCGAGCTGGACGGACTTCTTGTTGCGGCCGGTGGCGGCGAAGAAGCCGGTGCCGGAGCCGGTGAGGTAGCGGGTGCGATCGCCCTCGCCGCGGGGTTCCACCTTGATCACCTCGGCGCCGAGGTCGGCGAGGACGAGGCCGCAGGTGGGGCCCATCACCATGTGGGTGAGTTCGATGACGCGGAGGCCCTCCAGCGGGAGGGGGGTGCGGGGGGGTGGGGCGGCGTCGATCATGCAGGGGCGATCCTAGCGGCAGCCGGGCGCCGGTGTCGCGGCGGGGCTAATCGGCGCGCGGGACGGTGGCGAGGAAGTCGCGCAGTTCGTCCGCGTAGAAGGCGGCGTTGCCGGTGGTGCCGTGGCCCCGCGTGTCCCTGCTGGCGGGGATGAGCATGAGGCGGGCGTTCGGGATGCGGGCGAGCGCGGTCCCCATGATGCCGGTCTCCGGCGGGTTGCGCTCGTCGTCCGCGGCGTTGATCGCGAGCACGCGGGCGCGGATGCGTTCGAGGCCGGGAGAGGCGTCGTAGTCGCGAGAGGCGTCCCACTGGTAGATGAAGTCGTTCGCGTCGGCGTTCAGCGGCTGGAGGAGGCGCTGTTCCACGAGCGCGTCGGCCTGGGCGCGGGTGGGGGCGGCTTCCTGCCACGCCAGGGTGCCGCCGTTGGTCGCGACGGCGAAGAAGACGTTGGCGACGGAGAGCGAGGGCGGCGGCGAGGTGTAGTTGCCGTCGGCGTAGGCGGGGTCGCGCCGGATCGTCTCCACCAGCAGGCGACGGAGCACCCAGTTGCGGGACGCCATGCCGGTGGGCTGGGAAGCCATGGGCACGACGGCGTCCATCATCCCCGGGTGCGTCGTCGCCCAGAGCCAGGCGTGCATGCCGCCCATGGAGTTGCCGAGGACGAGGCGGAGGTGGCGGATGCCGAGGCCTTCGGTGACGAGGCGGTGCTGGGCGGCGACCATGTCGGCGTAGTTGTAGCGGGGGAAGGCGGCGCGCAGGCCGTCCGAGGGCTTGGACGATCCGCCGGCGCCGAGGATGTCGGGGATGATGACGTAGTGGCGGGCGGCGTCGAGCGGCTGGCCGGGCCCGAACAGGTTCCCTCCGAAGGCCGGCGTTAGCATGTTGTTCGCGGCGCCGGCGGTGCCGTGCAGGATGAGGACGGCGGGGGAGGTCGGTTCGCCGAGGGTGGCGTAGGTGAGGCGGACGTCCATCGTCTCGCCGGTGTGGAAGCGGAAGTCGCGGGCGGTCCATTCGCCGCGGCGGGGGGTGGCGGGCGATGGGGCGGGCTGGGCCGCGACGGGAGCGGCGAGCGACAGCGACGCGACGAGCGCGAGCAGGGCGGCGCGCATGACGGGTTCCCTCCGCGGGCGTTCGCCGCCCGTTGGCGAAAGCCTACGGGCGGGACGCACGGCGGCGCAACGGTCGCGGTCAGTGCATGCGGAGTTCGCCGTCGGCGTAGGTGAACTCGGCGGGGCGCCAGAGGGCGGCGGAGGCGACGCGGACGGAGTGGAGCGGGCCCTCGATCTCCCGCTTCCAGAAGGCGAGGAAGCCGTGGAGTTCCGGGAAGGCCGGGGCGCGGTCCAGCTTCTGCCAGATGAAGGTCTGGAGCGTCGAAGGATGGTCGGGCATCCGGTAGAGGATCTCGGCGGTGGTGAGCCGCCAGTCGGGGATGCGGACGACGCGCTCGATGTCCCTCAGGACCATGGTCGGTAGCCCTCCGTTACCTGCCGGCGGGTGGTGCCGGATCAGGATGCTGGCACGGACATGCAATGCGGGGGCCACAAGAAATGTTTCGGAACAATAGGTTGGCACTCGCGTGACAAGTGTGCTGCCGAGCTTGACGCGCGGGGGTCCGAAGGCGTAAGTCCCTGGCACTCGCCGAGGGGGATTGCTAACGCCCTTCCGGCCGGGTCCAGACACAGCCCCATCAACAGCAAAGAACAGGAGAGGACCGCATGAGCTTTCGTCCCCTGCACGACCGCGTTCTCGTTCGCCGCGTCACCGCGGAAGAGAAGAGCACCGGCGGCATCATCATTCCCGACACCGCCAAGGAAAAGCCCCAGGAGGGCGAGGTCGTCGCCGCCGGTTCCGGCACGATCAACGACAAGGGCGACCTCCGCCCGCTCGACGTGAAGGCGGGCGACCGCATCCTGTTCGGCAAGTGGTCGGGCACCGAGGTCAAGCTGAACGGCGAGGAGCTCCTCATCATGAAGGAGTCCGACATCCTCGGCGTCGTGGACGGCACGTCCACGATGGCGAAGGCCGCCTGATCAGCAACCGAACATAGAAAGGAACAACGCTTATGGCTGCCAAGGACGTCAAATTCGGCGCCAATGCCCGTGACCGCATGCTGCGCGGCGTGGACATCCTCGCCGACGCCGTGAAGGTCACGCTCGGGCCGAAGGGCCGCAACGTCGTGCTCGACAAGAGCTTCGGCGCGCCCCGGATCACCAAGGACGGCGTCACCGTCGCGAAGGAGATCGAGCTCGCCGACAAGTTCGAGAACATGGGCGCCCAGATGGTGCGCGAAGTGGCCTCGAAGACGAACGACGTCGCCGGCGACGGCACGACGACCGCGACGGTGCTGGCCCAGGCCATCATCCGCGAGGGTGCCAAGGCCGTGGCCGCGGGCATGAACCCGATGGACCTCAAGCGCGGCATCGACAAGGCCGTGGCCGTCGTCGTGAAGGACCTCGAGTCCAACACGAAGAAGATCACGTCCTCCGCGGAGGTCGCCCAGGTCGGCACGCTGTCGGCGAACGGCGAGACCGAGATCGGCGAGATGATCGCGCAGGCGATGGAGAAGGTCGGCAACGAGGGTGTCATCACCGTCGAGGAAGCCAAGTCCATCCAGACCGAGCTCGACGTCGTCGAGGGCATGCAGTTCGACCGCGGCTACGTCTCCCCGTACTTCATCACGAACGCGGAGAAGATGACGGCCGAGCTGGAGAACCCGTACGTCCTCATCCACGAGAAGAAGCTGTCGCAGCTCCAGCCGCTGCTGCCGCTGCTCGAGTCCGTCGTGCAGTCGGGCCGTCCGCTCGTGATCGTCGCCGAGGACGTCGAGGGCGAGGCGCTTGCCACGCTCGTCGTCAACAAGCTCCGCGGCGGGCTCAAGATCGCGGCCGTGAAGGCGCCGGGCTTCGGTGATCGCCGCAAGGCGATGCTGGAGGACATCGCGATCCTCACGGGCGGCGAGGTCATCTCCGAGGACCTCGGCATCAAGCTCGAGAACGTGACGCTCGCTCAGCTGGGTCAGGCCAAGACGATCCGGATCGAGAAGGAGACCACGACGATCGTGGACGGCGCCGGCGAGAAGGATGGCATCAAGGGCCGCGTCGAGCAGATCAAGGCGCAGATCGAGGAGACCACCTCGGACTACGACCGCGAGAAGCTGCAGGAGCGTCT
>CAXVWQ010000275.1:0-10651 GCA_964263755.1 Roseomonas sp.
GCCGAGGTGATCTGGGACGGCCCCGAACTGAGGGGCTTCGTCGGTGCGGAGCGGCTCGTGCGCGTCCGCGTCGAGGAGGCCCACCACCTCGTGGCCGCCCTTTCCTGGCGTTGGACGGCCCCGGAGCCGGCGCGCCAGATCGGGGCCACGGGGGACTGGGCGGCCGTCGCGGCGGCCGGGCACGCGCGAACCGGGGCCCGCACCGACCGGCGCTTCCGGATCGCGCGCGTCCGGGCCGAGAGCCCGACGGTCCGCTCGCTCGATCTCGAACCGGCCGACGGGGGTGGGGTCGCGGGCTACGAGCCGGGGCAGTTCCTGCCCGTCGCCGTCCGCGCCCCGGGGGCCGAGGCCCCGTCGCGCCGGACCTACTCGCTCTCGAAGGCGCCGGACGGCGACGGCTACCGCATCGGCGTGCGCCGCGAGCCCGGCGGTTCGGTCAGCGCCTTCCTGCACGCGGCGGAGGTCGGCACCGAGATCCTCGTCGGGGCGCCCCGCGGGGCCTTCCATCTCGACCCGGACAGCCGGCGGCCCGTGCTGCTGATCGGGGGCGGCATCGGCATCACCCCGCTGCTCGCGATGGCGGAGTTCCTCACCGGCGGCACGGACGACCGGCTGCGCTTCCCCGAACGGCCGGTCACCCTCATCCACGCCGTCCGCAACGGCGCGGACCACCCGTTCCGCGACCGGCTGCGCGACCTCGCCCGGGGCCGGGGCCTGACCTGCTTCTTCGCCTACAGCGATCCCCGGGCGGAGGACCGGCCCGGCGAGGACTTCCAGGTCGCCGGCCGCCTGGGCCGCCCGCAGCTGCGCGCCCTCCTGCCGCTCGACGACTACGACGCCTACCTCTGCGGCCCGCCCGCCTTCGTGCAGGCGATCTACGACACCCTCATCTCGCTCGGCGTCCCTGACGGGAGGATCTTCGGCGAGACGTTCGGGCCGTCGGTGCTCCGGCGCGCCGCGGCGTCCCGGCCAGCCGAACGGAGGCGCGAGCCCGCCGTGGCAGGCGCGACCGTGACCTTCGCCGCGGCCGGCAAGACCGCGATCTGGCGGCCCGGTTCGACGCTCCTCGACCTCGCCGAGGCGGCCGGGATCGCCGCACCCTGGTCGTGCCGTGGGGGCCGCTGCGGCACCTGCGCGACGCGGCTCGTGCAGGGCCGCGTCACCTATCCCGAGGTTCCGGAGTTCGTCACCGAAGCGGGTCAGGCCCTGATCTGCCGGGCCGAGCCCGCCGACGCGATCATCACGCTCGACCTATGATCCCATCCCAGCAGGAGAGGTGTGCATCCGCCGGGCACCGCCCTTATGCTCCTGCGCCCAAGCGAAGCGGCACCCGACGGCACCGAGGGCGCCGTAGTCCACGTGCAGCACGTCGCCCTGCCGCACGTGGACAGGGCGGGTGAAACTGCCGGCGAGGACCACGTGGCCGGACTCCAGCCCGGCATCCTGCGCCGCCATCCGGTTGGCGAGCCAGGCGATGCCGTTCGCGGGGTGGTTCATCACCCCCGCGGCCAGCCCCGTCTCCTCGATGACGCCGTTCCGGACGAGCATGGCGCCGACCCAGCGCAGGTCCACGGCGTCCGGTCGCACCGGGCGACCGCCCATCACGATCCCGGCGTTCGCGGTGTTGTCGCTGATCGTGTCCACCACGCGGCGCATCGCTCCCGTCTCGGGGTCCACCTGCTGGATGCGGGCGTCGATGATTTCCAGCGCCGGCACCACCCAGTCCGTCGCGGCCAGCACGTCGAAGATCGTCACGCCGGGGCCGCGGAGCGGGCGGCCGAGGATGAAGGCGAGCTCGACCTCTACGCGAGGCACGATGAAGCGGTCGTGCGGGATGGTCGTGCCCTCGGCGAAGAGCATGTCGTCGAACAGCACGCCGCTGTCCGGCTCTGAAATGCCGACGGCGAGCTGCATGGCGCGCGACGTGAGGCCGATCTTGTGCCCGACGATGCGGCGGCCCTCGGCGACCTTCATTCCCACCCAGGCGCGCTGGATGGCGTAGGCGTCCGCCACCGTCATCCCGGGATGGCGCAGGCCGAACTGCCGCACCTGCGCGCGGTCCCGCTCCGCCGCGTGCAGTTCCGCGGCGAGGGCCGCGACGGTCGCCGCATCGAGCGCCAAGGCGTCCGTCACTCGCCCTTCAGCCGCGGGCCGACATAGCCCGTCTGCCCCGCCTCGGACCCGAGGGTGAGGATCGGACCGTCGATCCGTTCCTGCCAGATGAGGCTCTCCGTCCCGATCTGGAACGGGTGGTCCTGCACCGTCAGCACGTTGGACCCGTCGAGCGACGACCCGTGCGCGTGCTCGCTCCAGCTCGGCGCGGAGAGCAGCAGGTCGCCCGCCTCCCACTCGAAGCGCTGCCCGTCCACCACGCTGCTGCCGCGGCCGCGGAAGTGGTAGTTGCAGGCGAAGGAGGAGTGGCGGTGGCCCCGTTCCGGCACCGGCCGCAGCTTGCCCGGCGGCCAGGACGACAGGGTGGCGAAGAAGGAATGGGTCGTGCCGTTCGGGCGGCCCGTCGCGGGGTTGTACATCAGCATGATCGTGCGCCCGCCGTCGCCGTGCTCCCTCGCGAGGTGGCGCGACGCCTCCGCCCAGGGCCAGATCAGCGCCTTGTTGCCGGAGACCTCGATGTCCGTGAGGTATTCGTAGCCCCGCAGACGCGCGCCGTCGTCGAGGATGGGGAGGTCCGGCGCGTTCCCGCGGACGTAGGCGCGTTCGCCCTCCTCCTGTGCCGAAGGAGACCCGGCGGGTTGGATGTGGCCCTCGTCGGAGTAGCGCATGCCGAGCTTCTCCAGCAGCGGCGCGTTGGAGTAGCTCAGCCAGACGAAGGGTTCGCCGCCCCCCGCCCGGTAGGTCCGACGGGCCATGGAGGGGATGGACCAGGTGTCCCACCTCGTCGGCGACAGGGCCCGTCCGCCGACGCGCGCGGTGCCGGCGCCGCGGATGCAGAACTCCACGCTGTTGGCGTTGTCGCGCGGGACCGTCGCCTCCTCGCCCGGCTCCAGCACGTTGATCGAGACCGACAGCCCGGGGGCGAAGCCGGCGCCCGGTTCCACCGCCTCGGGGTGGAGGATCTCCATGGCGCGGCGGCGGGCGGGGAGGGCGCGCAGGCGGGTGATCGCGTCGTCGATCTGCGCGCGGCGGACGTGCAGCGGGGCCCAGGCGTGGGGCCGCGCGATGGGGGTCTCGACCAAACGGAACCGGGGCTCCCGCGGGCCCGTCGCCTCGATCACGTCCATGTACCGCGCCTCCCGTCCCATCGTAACGAGGCTATAATTACATTCAGGAATGTATGTAAAGTAGAATTCTCGTTCGGGCGCCGGTCAGAACGCGGAGGTCAGGAGGCGGCCGAGCATGGGGGAGTCCTTGTTCCAGCTTCCCGGCACCCCGAAGGCTTCCAGCAGCACGTAGCCGCGGATGGCGGCCATGATGATGCGCCGCAGGGAAGCCATCTCGCCCTCCGCCATCTCCACGTCCGGGAAGATCTCCGCCCAGGTCCGCAGGATGGCGTCCTGCTTCTCGTTCAGGTGGGCGCGGATGCGGGCGGACAGCACGGGGTCGCTCCGCACCCCCAGCAGGATCTGCATCGCCGTGACGAAGAGCGGGCCGGAGAAGACCTCGCGGTAGCGGGACACGAGCGCCTCCACGCGCTCCGCCAGCGGCAGCCCGGCCAGCCCCGCGGTGTCGAGGCGGAAGTTCAGCTCCGTCATGACGTGGTCGATCACCGCGAGGATCGTGTCCTCGCGCGAGGCGAAATGGTATTGCAGCGCCCCGCGCGTGACGCCCGCCCGTTCCGCGATGAGGTTCGTGGTGGTGGAGGCGTAGCCCTGCTCCGCGATCACCGCGATGGCGGCGGCGAGCAGCGCCTCCCGCGTCGCGGTGCGCCGTTCCTCGTGGGTGCGACGCGGCAGCTTCGCGGGGTGCGGCGGCGTCGCGACGATCGCGGGGCCCGCGGCCCCCTGTGGTTTGGTGCGCGGCACGGATCGCCCTTCACCCGATGGGGTCTCGGCCGCCGCCCCGATCGCGTCGCGGGGCTGCGCGGGGCGCGTGGCGCCTCGCACGGTGTCGGCACGGCCGGCGGCCGGAACGGTGATGCCCGGATGGTTCGACGGAGGCGGCATCCTACCGGGGGCCCCCGAATGGCGTCCAGCCGGGCGACGTGCCCCCGACGGCCGTCACGGCCCTTTCAACACCGTCGTGAACCGCTTCTCCGCGATCCGCCAGCCCTCCGCGGTGCGGACCAGCCGGTCGCCGCCGCGCAGCACGGTGGTGGAGCGCAACGCCGCCGGCCCTGGCCCTTCCGCGACGCCGACCTGCACCACCAGCGCGTAATCGGCCCGCGCCGCGTCGCCCTCGACCGTGACGAGGAGGTTGGCGACCTGATGGAAGGTCACCCGGCGCGGGTCGCGGCCCGCCACCACGACGCGGGCGGCGTCGCGGCCCCGCACCACGCCCTCCGCACGGTGCCACGCCACGTCCTCGGCCACGAGGGCCGCGCATTCCTCCGCGTCGCCGGTGTCCAGCGCGACGTAGAAGGCCACGACCGCACGAGCGCAGGCGGCTTCGTCGGTAATGGTCGCCATATTTACCATCAATCATACTTGTATGTTTTAGGGGCGGATGCACAAGCGCCGCCAACGACGGGGGAATGCAACGTGCGGCTGGTCAGTTTCACGACGGGCGGGGAGGGACGGGTCCGTCCCGGCGTCCTCCGCCCCGATGGCCGCGTGGCCGATCTCTCGGACCGCTGGCCCTCCGTCCGCGCCCCGCTGGAACAACCCGACGGCCTCGCCGCCGCCGCCCGTCCCGCGGAGGCAGCCCCAACCCACGCCGCCTCGGCCGTGACCCTCCTCCCGCCCGTCACCGACCCCGGCAAGATCCTCTGCGTCGGCATCAACTACGGCGCGCACGGCGCGGAAGCGGCGCGTGAGGTGCCCGCCCACCCCTCCTTCTTCGTCCGCTTCCCCCAATCCCTCGTCGGCGACGGCGACACGATCCTCCGCCCCCTGGAAAGCGAACGCCTGGACTGGGAGGGCGAACTCGCCATCGTCATCGGCCGCCGCACCCGCCGCGCGCCGGACGATGCCACGGCCCTCGCCGCCGTCGCGGGCTACTCCCTCTTCCTCGACAACGCGGTGCGCGACTGGCAGCGCCACTCCACCCAGGCGACGGCGGGTAAGAACTTCCCGCGCAGCGGTGCCTTGGGCCCGAGCCTCGTCATGCCGGACGAGGCGGGAGGCCCGGACGACCTTCCCCTTCGCACGGTTCTGAACGGCGAGGTGATGCAGGAGGCGCGGACCTCCGACATGATCTTCGGCATCGCCGCCCTCATCCGCTACGCCAGCACGTTCTGCACGCTGGAGCCGGGCGACGTGATCGCCGCCGGCACGCCGTCGGGCGTCGGCTCCGCCCGCACCCCGCAGCGCTGGCTCCGTGCCGGCGATGCGCTGTCGGTGACGGTCGGCGACCTCGGCACCCTCTCCGTTACCGTCGTGGACGAGGTGGCGGCATGAACGCCCCGATCTGGCTGACCGACGCGCAGGTCGCCGACCTCGTCGCGCTGCCCGAGGTGATGGACGCCCTCGGCGACGCCCTCGCCGCCCAGGGCCGGGGCGAGGCGCGGAGCGTGCCGAAGGGCCTCGCGCCGCTCGCCGGCGGCGGCGCCGCGCACGGCCTCGGCGCCTCCTGGGCGGACGCCGCGGGCTGGAAGGCCTGGGTGCAGGGCCCCGGCGGCGCCGCTTCCGCCTACGTCCTCTACGACGTCGAGCGGTTCCGGCTGCGCGCGGTGATGCAGGCCGGCGCCCTCGACAGCCTCCGCACCGCCGCCATCACCGGACTCGCGGCGCGGGTGCTGGCGCGCGATCCGGCCCCGGTCCTCGCGGTGATCGGCACGGGGTCGCAGGCGCTGCCGCAGGTGGCCGCCGTCGCCCTCGCGCGTCCGCCACGGGAGGTGCGCGTGCACGGCCGGGACCCCGGCCGCCGCGCCGCCTTCGCCGAATCCGTCCGCGCCCACCTCCCCGCCGCCCGCGTGACGGAGGCGACGAGCGTCGCCGCCGCGGCGGAGGGCGCCGACATCGTCGTCCTCGTCACCCGCGCGAGCGAGCCGATCCTCGACGCCGCGATGCTGTCGCCCGACGCGATGCTCGCCGCCGTCGGCGCCATCCTGCCGGGCAGCGCGGAGTTCGCGGCCGAAGTGATCGACCGCGCGGCGACGATCGTGGCGGACGATCCGGACGCGGTGCTGCGCGGCTCCCGCGAGTTCCGCGAGCGTGCCGCGGCCGATCCGGCGCTGGCGAGGCGCGTCCTGCCGATCTCCGCCCTCCTCTCCGGCGCCGTCCCCGCCCCCACGCCCGGCCCGCGCCTGTTCAAGGCGCTCGGCCTCGGCCTGTCCGACCTCGCCGTCGCCCGCCTCGTCCTGCGGCGGGCGGAGGCGGCGGGCATCGGCCTCCCCCTCCCCACCTCGCCGCGCGTCGCCATCCGGCTCGGCTCACCGGAGACCGTCGCATGATCCGCCTCGGCCGCCGCGCCACCCTCCGGCGGGCGCGTCCAGCGCTGGCTGACGAAAGAGGCCGGACATGGCGGCGCGTCCTCAGATGACGATCGGCACGGGGTCGAGCTCGGCCCCGGTCAGCGGCCGTTCCCGCCAGCCCCGGCACGGGCGCGGCTGGCCCCTGCGGAGGACCGCCGCCACCCGGTCGTGTGGAACGTCGCGCCCCGTCGGCGGGCGACGGCCTCAGCCATTGAGAACCCAAGAGTCATAGACGGTCGGGCCGCCCCCTGAGGCAGCCGCCACCGCCTCGTCGCTCAGTGCGGCGGAGGGCGGCGCCGGGAGGACGACGTGCCGCACGCCCGGCGTGTCCTCCACCACCTTCAGCGTCAGGCCGGCGGGCACCGTCACGCCCTCCAGCGCCAGCGTGCCCATCGGATCGGTCGGTAGTGTCTCACTTTGAAATCTAGGCCGCCTTCGCCACCCGCGCCTTGTAGGGACCGCGCTTCGCGACCGGCGCTTCCCGCGCGTCGAGGACCGCCACCACGTCCTCCATGGACCACAGGCGATCCGTGACGCCCGCCGCCATGGCGGGCGTGCAGCGCAGCGTCTTGTGGATGCGGACGAAGTTATACCAGCAGGTGTAGAGCGCGACCATGTGCGCGTGCGGCATCGCCTTCTTGGAGAACCCGTTGGTGAGCCGGGTGAACCGCCGCATGTGCATCCGCATCGTGAGGTTCTGGCGCTCAACGTAGGATGTGGAGACGTGCTTCGCGACGGGCTTGCCTTCGATGCGTATCTTGTGGGTCGCGGTGCAGTCCGCGGGGGAGTAGCGGCCCTTCGCGCTGTCGGGCGCGTCGCCATAGACTTTCACGAGCATGGCGTAATCCACGTCGGCGCCGAACGCGCCTTCCACGGCCGAGAGGTAAGCCTTGTGCCCGTCTGTGGTGAGCTGCACCCGGTTGGCGAGGCGGGAGGCCACGTCGTCCATGAAAGCCGCCGCGTAGCCCGCGTCGCGCCCGCCGACGAGATACGAGACGATGAGCTTGGAGTCCGCGTCGAGGGCGGTCCACGTCCACACGTCGCCTGCCTCATCCGGGGCGGCCTTGGCGGTCGCGACGTTCTTCGCCTTGGCGTAGCAGAACGACCATATCTCGTCGCACTGGACCCGCTTCGCCTTAACGCCGCGCACTGTCTCGTCGTGGTGCGCGGCGCACGCCTCACCGGCGGTCGCGAGGAGCTTGCTCACCGTGTTGATGGACACGTCCGCCATGCGGGAGGTCGCGCGCATGGAGACGCCTTCGCAGAGCATCGTCAGGATCGCGGCGCGCTTCGCAGTGGGCAGCTTGTTCATGCCAGGCATCATGCGTTCTTCAGTGCTTAGCGTCAAGCATAAAAGTTCATTACACGACGCTTAGCTTCGGCGTTGCGCGCTCTGGCATGCGAGCGGGCGCGGCGACGTTAAACAGCAACTTCGTTAGTTCCGCTTCCGGGACATGTAGTTCAGCAGCAATGCGATTGAGGGTGACCCCGCGCTGCCAAAAAGCGGTCAGAACCTTTGCCCATATCTGCGATGTCTCATGCTGCATAGGATCGGGTTCGCGAGCACGCCCGAACCGGCTAATCTCGATACAATTTTGCGTGTATTGCCAATCTCGAATAGTCCCGAGTTTATTGAGGGCATAGTTGAGCGCTGCGGCCGAAACACCCCAACGGCGCTTCGTGGTGATTAAATCAGAGAAGGTTTGCACTCGATTTGCCGAGGCAATTAAATCCGCTTGCGGCATTAAAAACTCGGACGCGAAAGTATTGGCTTCACTCTCAGCATCGCGTTTAGAGGTTCCGGAATGCCTATGCATTACCAAGTGCCCCAACTCGTGAGCTGCATCAAACCGACTATGCTCACCGGTCTTGCAGGTATTCAAAAATACGTATGGAGCGTCGTCGCGCCAGCAAGCGTAGGCATCAAGGTGACGTGTCTCCTCGACTAGGCTGAACACCCGGACGCCATGTGATTCCAGCACATTGATCATATTGCCGATCGGACGGACGCCGATGCCCCATCGAGAGCGCAGAGCCGCTGCCGCCTCGCGTGGTGCATGGCGTGCGAACTGCGGCAGATCGTGACTAGGTAGTTCCGCGCGCACGCGCACCCAGTCATCTAACTCGAATGCCAGCCCCGCGGCGGCGAGAGCAGCCTCGCGCGAACGCGCTGTCAGAGAGCGCAGTGACCGGAAACTCACGCCTTGGGAGTCGGGCAACACCGGGACTGACCGGTAGAAAAACTCGCGCGGGTAGCCCGAGAGGCCGGTCAAGGCATCAAGAAGCTCCTCACTCGCCTCATGCTCGTCGGAATAAACCCGGTGCAGGGTCTTGCGATCCACGCCGAGCTTTTCCGCAAACTCGCTCTTATTCAGCCCAATACGACGACGAACAAAATCAATTCGCTCAGGTGTTGCCTTCACGATACAACCTTGATTGGAATTTCGACTTCACCGAACACGTCGTCCACATCGTGCTTCGGCATCGGCACGGAGGGCTCAGACCGGCCGTCGAGGAGCGGAACACGCTTCAGGAACTTCCGGAATCGCCCGCCAAGAAAGCGGACCGGCAGGGACACTTCCGCCCTCGCAAATTCCGTCTCGAAATGTATGCCCAAAAGAAGCGTCGTGTAGCCCCGAAGCACTTCTACCTCAGCCTGCGGAACGACCTGCGGCAGGCCGTAGGTGAACAGATCAATCTGCTGGTTGGCCTTCGTATCCGTGTCTGCGGCACTTCCCTTGTCGCTCAGATTCTCGGGAGTGCGTTTCGGGTCGGCAGCGGCATCGTCGAAATGGGACGGATGCAGCCGAAGTTTTAAGCCCTCATGGCGAATCGCCGTCTGGTTGTTCAGGTTGCAGACGACCCAACCCCGGGTGAGATGCGTCTCGCGCAGCCGCCTTCCGGCCTCGGCGTAGGAATGGATGAACCTCCAGCCGCCGGGATAGAGGGACGTGGCATCCCGGTAAAAGCCACGAGCCCAAAGTACGACCTCAACAAGCGGTCCGGCTTCGAGGCCCCATTCCCGAAGTTGGGCATCCTGCTCCTGCGGTGTCGCCGCGAACTGAACTTCCATGCCTGCATGTCCCATTTTGTTGCATCGGATGATGCAGAGAAATGGGACATGGCGCAAGAGCTACTCGGGGTGTTTTACGCCCCATCGCTTCGCCGCCGCCGCCCGTGCGACCTCCGCCCGCCGCTCAGCCGTCATTCCGTCCGCCCGTGCCCTCCCGCCCTTGCGCCCCATCGCAGCGGCGGCTTCGTCCTTCGGGGGTGCGGGTGGCACGTCCTCGCCCTCCTCTCCCGTCGCGATCCGCATCACCCGCACCGCGGCGCCGATCACGTCGGCGGGGCGGCGCTCCCCGTTCGGGCCGCGAGGCATCAGATACGCTCCCACTGATATGGCGAAGCGTCAGAAAGCTTTTGCATCGTGGGCGGCTGCTGCTGATCGGTCATCCAGTTGATCACGCTCCGTGTGTGGCTGGGGCCGTAACCCCAACGATCCATCGCATCCTTCGCTGTGATCGGCAGGTCGCCCGGCTTCATCTCACTGATGATTTTCACGTAGAGCGGGTCGGTGACCATCGCGCCCTCCTGCTTTGCTTGCCGTCAAGCATACGCAGAGTGTGTGGTTAGGCGCGAGGGCGATGGCGGGTGATCTGCGTCACCCGCCGATTTCAAAGTGAGACACTACCCCGGCTGCCCGCGGGGTGACGCGGGGCCCGGACGGTGGTGTCATGCCGCCGCGGGAAGGGAACGGCCGGGTGAACACGACCATCGCGCGCGTCCGGGCGACGCCGCTAAACATCACCGCGACCTTCGACCTGCCGGGGCACCGGCGCGAGTCGTCCCTGTCGCTCGTCCTCGCGGAGGTCGAGACGGCCGACGGCATGGTCGGCCACGGCATCACCGCCATCACGGAGGAGGAGCCGGTCGCGAGCGTCATCAACGAGGTGGCGGCGCACGCGCTGATCGGGATGGACGCGCTGGCGCATGAGCGGGCGTGGGACCGGCTCTACTGGCTCCTCTCGCCACGCGGGCAGACGGGCTACGCCACCCACGCCATCGCGGCGCTGGACGTCGCGCTGTGGGACCTCAAGGGCAAGGTGCTGGGGCAGCCGGTGT
>CAXVWQ010000276.1:0-18484 GCA_964263755.1 Roseomonas sp.
AGAGGCCGAGGGGCCAGTACGGCACCTCCTCGAAGAAGGCGCGGCCGACCTCCGCCCCCACCCGGCGCTGGTCCGCGTCGTCCGGGGCCTCGAACCAATCATCCCGAAGGGTTTCCAGCCGGGGGGAGGTGGGCCAGCCGAACCAGGCGTCGTTCCCGTTGCCGCGCAGCAGGGGATGGCCGCCGGGGTTGGTCAGGTCCTCCCCGCCGAAGGCGACGTAGACCGCGTTCCAGCCGCCGGCACCGGGCGGGTCCTTGCGGGCACGGCGGGCGAGCATCGTGGACCAGTCGGAGGTCGCGGCCTCCGCGTCGAACCCGACCTTGCGCATGAGATCCACCGCCACGGTGGTGAGCGCCGAGTTGTTCGGCTGGTCCGCGGGGTTGAGGGTGACGACCTTCGCCCCGGCCCGCCCCGTGGCGGCGAGCATCGCCCGGGCGCGGTCCAGGCTGCGGGGGCCGGTCAGCGCCTCCATCCCCGCCTCCGACGCCATCGGCGATCCCGGGGTGAAGGGGCCGATGCCCGTGCGGTAGCGGGACCGGTCCTCCCCGAAGAGCGCGGCCATGAAGTCGGACTGGTCCAGCGCCGGCCACAGGGCGCGGCGCACCGCCGGGTCGTCGAAGGGCGGGTGCAGGTGGTTCGGGCGGAGCATGCCCACGGTGCCGGCGCCCTCGATGCGGTCGATCACCACGTCGCGGCGGCGGGAGAGGGGCGCGCGGAGGTCCGGGGCGACCCGTTCCCACCAGTCCATCTCGCCGGCCTGGAGGGCGGCGGCCGTGGTGCCGGGGTCCGGCAGGATGCGCCACTCCAGCCGTTCGAAATGCGCGACCTTCGGGCCGGCGGTGACGGAGACGGGGCCGCCGGGGGCGGGGACGTAGCGCTCGTGCCGGGCATACACCGCCCGATCCCCCGCCCGGCGTTCGGCGGCGACGAAGCGGTAGGGGCCGGAGCCCACCACCTCCGTCACGGCCGTCCCGGGCGGGGTGGCGGCGAAGCGTTCGGGCATGATGAAGCAGGGGTAGGAGGAGGACTTGCCGAGCGCGTCGAGCATCGCGCCGAAGGGCCGCCGCAGCCGCATCTCGAAGCGCCGGTCGTCGAGCGCGCGCATCTCCTCCAGCTGGGCGGCCAGGGTCTGGCCGTGCGTGTCCCGCGCCATCCAGCGGCGGATGGAGGCGACCGCGTCCCGGGCCCGCACCGGCTCCCCATCGTGGAAGGTCGGGCCGTCCCGCAGGGTGATGGTCCAGCGTCGCCCGTCATCCTCCACGGCGTGGCCGGCGGCGAGTTGCGGGTGGATACGGAACCCCTCGTCCACCCCGAACAGCGTGTCCCAGCAGAGGTGGCCGTGGTTGCGGACGGCGTAGGAGGTGGTGACGAGCGGGTCGAGCACCGACACGTCGGCCTGCGGCACGAAGCGCAGGACGCGGGCGGCGTCGCCCTGGGCGAGGACGGGGGCGGCGAGGACGGGGGCGCCGAGGGCGGCGGCCCCGGCGCCGATGAGGGTGCGGCGGGGGATCATGGCGGTTCTCACGCCGCGTCGCGGTCGGCGTTCTCGCGCCGGAGCATCCAGGCGCGCGAGCCGAAGATGCCAGCGAGAAGCGCCGGGACGTAGAGGTCCGCATCCGCGTCGGGGAAGTGGAGGCCGAGGCCGGCCGGCGTGATCTCGACCGAACGCAGGGCGTCCGGTGCGGCGTCGGACAGTCCCTCGATGCGCGCCCGGGGGATGGTCACCTCCAGGCCGTCCGACAGGACGAGGCACAGCCGGTCGCGCAGCGGGTCGTAGAAGGCCGCGCGGACGGTCGGGGAGGTCCGCAGCACTTCGGCTCCCGCCCGGTTCGCCTCGTCGAACGTATCAGGACTGACCATGCATTCCCTCCCAGGCTTGGCAGAGGAAGCGGATGTGCGGCCCGAGCGCCGCCTCGATCCCCGCGAGGTCGCGTCGCGGGAAGCCGACGTTCTGTCGGACGGTCACCGGGCCGTCGGGGCAATCCAGGATGAAGACTGCCTCGGCGCCACGGCCGACGACGTGGACGTGGGCGGGCCTGTGATCGTTCGGATAGATCGTCACGCGAAGCCCCTCCAACCGCAGGACCGTCGGCATGCGCGATCCTAGTGCGCAGATCGGCCCCTACGCCACCTGATCCAGCCCCGCCCGCAGCGACCCGCCGGGGTCCGCGACCAACCCTTCGCGCAGGAACAGGTCCAGCAGGACGAGGTTGACGTTGAACTTCACGGCGTCCCCGTCCCGCACCGCCTCCACCACCCGCGCGATCGGCAGCAGCTCGAACCGCTCCACCTCGTCGTCGTTCGGACGCGGTACCACGCCTTCGGGAACATCGAGGTCGTAGAGGTGCAGCACGTCCCGCCGCATGCCCTCCTCGTTCCGCATTACGTAGGAGACCCGCCCGACCCGCCACGCCGTCACCGCGAGGTCGGCCGGCAGCGACGCCTCCTCCTCCGCCTCCTTCACGAGGCAGCGTTCCGCGTCGAACCCCGCGGGGATGCCGCCGGCGACGACGTTGTCCAGCTGCCCCGGCGCCACCGCCTTGTCCTTCGCGCGCCAGCCGACCCAGAGGTGCAGGCCGTCCCCACGCCGCACCAGGCCGTTGACGTGGACCCCCTGGGAGATGATCCCGAGGGCCGGCAGCACGCCGCGGTCCACGGTGGCGAGGACCGGACCCTCCGGCGCCGCCCGCACGTCGAACATCTCGCCGCGGATGCGGCCGATCCCGGCCCCGGCCAGCGCCGCCGCCAACCGTCCCAGCGCGGCCGTCCGCGCCGCCGATCCGCGCAGGCCGGAGGCGAGCGACACCCCGCCCCCGTCGAAATGCACGTCCTCCGGGTGGAAGGTCAGCACCCGCGCCGCCTCCGGGGCCAACCACCCTACCTGCGCCTCCCCGATCCGGAACGGCAGGTATCCCGCGGGGGAGGGGAGGTTGTTGCAGGCCGCGATGTGCCGCGCGAAGGGGTCCATCCGCGCCTTATCGCCCCGGCGCGCCGCCGCGGCCATCGCACGAGTCCGGCACGGGGAACGCGCCGTCCTCCCCGCACGGGCGGGTGGCGGCGGGGCGCGGACCGCCCCATGTAACGCTCCCTGCCGTCGGCGCCCCGCGCCCGCGATCCCGCCGCGCGCCCGCGCCGCGACCCCGGCCCGGCCGGGTCGCCCCGGGGGCCGACCCCGGAGCCCCCCTTGCCGCCTGCCGATCCCGCCGCCGCGCCCGCCCCCCGCGGCGACCTCGCGACCCTCCGCTCCCTCGCCCCCTACCTCTGGCCGAAGGGGGAGCCGGAACTCCGCGCCCGCGTCGTCATCGCCCTCGGGCTGCTCGTGCTGGCGAAGGTCGCCAACGTCCTCGTCCCCATCGCCTATGCCCGCGCCGTGGACGTACTCGGCCCGAAGGTCGGCGGTGCCGCCACGATCATCGTCGTGCCGGTCGCGCTCATCCTCGCCTACGGCCTGCTCCGCGTCGCCTCCAACGCCTTCGGGGAACTGCGGGACGCCGTCTTCACGAAGGTCCAGGCCCGCGCCGGCCGCCGCATCGCCCTGCAGGTGTTCGAGCACCTGCACGCCCTGTCGCTGCGCTTCCACCTCGACCGCCAGACCGGCGGCCTGTCCCGCGTCATCGAGCGCGGCACGCGCGGGATCAACTTCGTCCTCGATTTCATGCTGTTCAACATCGTCCCGACGATCTTCGAGATCCTCCTCGTCGCGATCATCCTGTGGGGCCTGTTCGACTTCTCCTTCGCGGCCGTGACGCTGGCGACGATCGCCCTCTACGTCACCTTCACCCTCCTGTTCACCAACTGGCGGCTGCAATTCCGTCGCCGGATGAACGACACGGACACGGAGGCGAACACCCGCGCCGTGGACTCCCTCCTCAACTTCGAGACGGTGAAGTACTTCGGCAACGAGCGGCACGAGGCCCGCCGCTACGACAAGTCGCTCGAACGCTACGAGGGCGCCTACGTCCGGTCGGAGATCTCGCTCAACGCCCTCAACATGGGGCAGGCCGCGATCATCGCGACCGGCCTCACCCTCGTCATGCTCATGGCCGCCCGCGGCGTCGCCAACGGCACGATGACGGTGGGCGACTTCGTGCTGGTGAACACCTACCTCATCCAGCTCTACCTCCCCCTCAACTTCCTCGGCTTCGTCTACCGCGAGATGAAGCAGGGCCTCGTGGACATGGAGGCGATGTTCGCCCTCATGCGCGAGGGCCGGGAGGTCGCCGACAAGCCCGGCGCCCCCGCCCTGCCGCCGGGGAACGGCGCCGTGGCCTTCGAGGACGTGCGCTTCGGCTATCGCCCCGACCGCGAGATCCTCAAGGGCGTCTCCTTCCACGTCCCGCCCGGGAAGATGCTCGCCGTCGTCGGCCCGACGGGGGCGGGCAAGTCCACCATCTCCCGCCTCATGTTCCGCTTCTACGACGTGAACGACGGCCGCATCACGCTCGACGGCGCGGACCTCCGCGACGTCACCCAGGAGTCCGTCCGCGCCGCCATCGGCGTCGTCCCGCAGGACACCGTCCTCTTCAACGACACCATCCGCTACAACATCGCCTACGGCCGTCCCGACGCGACGGAGGAGGAGGTCGTCGAGGCCGCGCGCCTCGCCCAGGTGCACGACTTCGTCCTGCGGCTGCCCGACGGCTACGAGACCCGCGTCGGCGAGCGCGGCCTGAAGCTGTCGGGCGGCGAGAAGCAGCGCGTCGCCATCGCCCGCACCATCCTGAAGAACCCCCGCATCCTCATCCTCGACGAGGCGACGAGCGCCCTCGACACCCGCACCGAAGGCGAGATCCAGGCGGCGCTGCGCGGCGTCTCCCAGGGCCGCACCACCCTCGTCATCGCCCACCGCCTCTCCACCGTCGTGGACGCCGACGAGATCATCGTCCTCGTGGACGGCGGCATCGAGGAACGCGGCCGGCACGCCGACCTCGTCGCCGCGGGCGGCCTCTACGCCGCCATGTGGGACCGGCAGGCCCAGGCCGCCGCCGCGGCCGAGATGGCGGCCGACACCCGCCGCGCCGCCGATTTGGCGGAATCCCGCGACGCCGCGGCGGCCATGGCCCGCCTCGCCGCCTCGCCGGCGACGTAGCGCCGGGCCGGCCCGTCCGGGGCGGCGCGCGGACCCCCTCCTATCCCGGCCGCGGCGGCGCGCAGCCGTAGGGCGGGATCGCCCGCGGGAAGCGCTGCGCGATGCGGCCGCACGCCCAGTCGCGCAGCGGCCCCGGCATGTAGGTGTTCACCTCGATGCCGATCTCGTCGTACGGCGTCTCGCCGGCCGTCGCCCAGCGATGCCATTTCCAGAGGGGGATCGCGACGGCGGCGAGCACGCCGACGGCGATCATGGGAAGGACGAGCGCCAGCTTGCCCGGTGACGCACGCGGTGGCTGTGACATGGCTCGCATCTCCGCCCGGGTTTCTGCGGTGCGGCTTTGATGGGATCGGGGCGTGCGAGTCCAGCCGCACCCGGTCCGGGCCGACGATGCGGCGCTTCCATCGAAGGCGGGAACCAGACGGGCACCCGACGGATCACGACAGCGTTCCTTGCCTTTTGTGCAATGCAGCATTAACTGTCGTTCACGAAGGGAGGGAACACGCCGTCACATCGCAGGAGGCCCTCATGGCCATCATCATCGCCCTCGTCGCCGCCATCGCCGTCACCGCCCAGGTCATCGCGCGGCGCGCGGTCAACGCCTCGCCGTCGCTCCGGAACCTCGGCGACCAGCGCATCGGCGTCTGATCCCCCTTCCGCATCCCCGGGGGCCTGACCATCTGCGCTGCCGGACGGTTCCGGAGAGACGATGGCCCCCCACCCCCCAGGGAACGGACGCGAAGCCGAGGCGATGCCCCCGGACGCGCCGGGCGACCTGAGCCACGCGGGTTCCGTCACCGACAAGGCCATCGAGTACATGACGGAGCAGGGCATCGCCCCGATCTCCATCGCCTCCGCCCTCCTCGGCGGCGCCCTTGGCCTCATGGCGAAGGAGATGGAGGATCGCGCCATCGCCAACGTCCTCCGCTCCGCGCTGCATTCCGTCGAGGCCGGCGAACTCGCGGAGATGCGGGCCGCGGCGAAGGGCTGACCCGGCCCGGACGCCTCAGGCCCGCTCGAGCGTCCACACCGGCGTGTCCGGCGCGATGGGCCGGACCGGGCGCGGCACCGCCCAGGGCCCCGGCGCCATCCAGGGCGCCGTGCGCCAGGGGCTGTCGGCGTCTCCAGGAGCCGGGCGACCGCACGGTCGAACACGTCCGACGCGTCGCCCCCGCGCCAGACGTTGCGCGACAGGAGGTAGTCCGCGCCGTATTCCTCCCATGACCGGTAGGTCCGCCGCGCGTCACGCGCGAGGTCGAGGAGGTAGTCGAACACCTCCTCCTCCGTGAGCCAGCCGAGGGTCCAGCCCTCCCGTGCCAGCATCACCCCCCGCGCGGCGTCGAAGCCGAGGAGCGGGGAGCCCCGGATGCCTCCCCGGTCCGCCTGAACCGCGTCGAGGACCCAGAGGTCGCGCTCCGCGCCTCCGGCCTCCTCCCCGCCCTCCCGCATCGCGCCGCGGGCGCTCTCCCGCCGCGCCGCGATCTCCGGCCGCCACATCGTGGCGTAGCGCATGATGCGCTCGCGGTTCGAGCGGCGGTGCCCCTCCATCCCGAGGTGGGTCATACGCGCGGACAAATCCTCCCGGCCGGAGACGTCCCAGTCATCCGCGAGCATCTTCCGCCCACCCTCCCGGTCCGCCTTCGCCGGGTCCTCCGGCCCGTCCACGGGTGTGCCGTGGGCGACGTGGTAGGGCGCGCCGAGCGCCCAGGCGAAGAGGCGGTCCCCCGTCAACGGGGTCTTCGATCGCCTCACGTCAGCGGACCTTCACGCGCGGCAGGTCGTAGCGGCGGAGCGGGAGCCACGTCCCGTCGGCCAGCCGCAGCCGGAAGGTGATGAAGTCGAGGTTCGGGGGCGCCACGAAGCGCGGCACGGTCCCGTTCTCCGGCAGGGTCAGGATCGAGTCCGGCTCCGCCCGGTTCATCCCGTAGCGGGCGTCCGCGATGCCCCGCCGGGCGCGGGCGAGCGGCTCGTAGGACACGAGGACGCCGCCCGGCTCCGGCTCCGTCGTGATCCAGGGCGCCGCCGCGTCCGCCAGCAGCCGCCGCGCGGCGTCCGCCGAGAGGGCCGGGACGGTCGCCGGCCGCGCGCCGGGACGGGACGACGGGGCGGGGGAGGGGTCCCGGAGCCCGACGAGGGCCCCGGCGCCGAGGGCGGCCACCGCCGCGACGCCGAGGACGACCCGGACGATCCGCCGCCGCGGCGGGGCCACCACGCCCGGCCCCGCGGTCGCCACCGACCCCGCCGCCCAGGGGGAGGACGCCGTCGGGGCGGGGGAGGCGACGAGGGGCGGTCCCTCCACCGCCTCCCGCACCGCCGCGAGGACCCCCGCGTGGAACCGGTGCCCCACGAACATCGCGTGGTCCCCCAGTTCATCGAACAACGCGCGCACCCGCGCCTTTCCCTCGGCGTCGAGCGGGGAGGGGAGGGTTCGTCGCGCGGCCGCGGCGTCCGGCGCGACGAGGGCGCGGCCGATGCCCTCCTCGCGCCCGAGCGCGTCATACCAGTCCTCCGCCGCGATCCGGTCCGCGAGGATCGCGTGCCGTTCCGGTTCGGCCCGCGCCGCCCGCCCGTTGGCGTCGCCCCAGTCGAAGCGGGCGACGAGGTGCCGGAACAAGCCCTGCGACAGGTTCCGCGACAATCCGGTCGAGTCGAGGATCTCGTCTTCCAACGCCATGTATGCCGCCGATCCCGGCCGGTGCCGCGCGAGTTCGGCGTCCACCGCCGCGATCGCCCCCGCCTCGTCCCCCGCCGCGCGCAGGGCGACGAGGCGCATCGCGAAGACCTCCGTCGCCGCCGCGTCCGCGTCCTCCGTCGGCGGTGCCGCGGCCATCCCGGCGGGCGGCGTCCCGATCGCCGCCATGATCGCCTCGTAGGCCGCGCGCAGCCTCTGGAACCCCTCGGGATCGCGCTCCGGCGGGGTCTCGCGCAGTCGCGCGCGGTAGGCCCGCTTGATCGCGTCGAGGTCGCCCGTCGGCTCCAGCCCGAGCGTGTTCCAGTCCGCGATGGCGGTGACGCGGACCTCTCCCGTCACGACACGGCCCCCCCGAGGAGGGTCCGCAGCCGCTCCGCCGCCACCGCGATGCGATCCGGGTCCTCCGCCGCGAGCGCCGCCTCGAAGACGGAGGAGGCATCGCCGATCGCCGCCCGGTCGGACCCGAGCGCCTCCTCGAAGGCCCGCTCCGCCCGCGCGAGGAGGAGACGGTTCGGCAGCGCCTCCCGCGGCGGCATCGCCACCGCGCGCAACTCCTCCAGCCGCTTCGCCGCCGTCTCGCCGTCCGGCGCGTCCGGCCCGTGGCGGATGACGATGCGCTGCGTCGCCCCGTTCGCCTCCGCGCGGGCCGAGACCTCCAGGATGCCGTTCACGTCGTAGGTGAACCGCACCTCGATCGCCTGCTCCTCCATCCGCCGGGGCGCGAGGTCGAGGTCGAACTCGCCCAGCGGGATGTTGTCGCGCACCATCCGCGCCTCACCCTGGAACACCGCGAGGGTGACGCGCTTCTGGAAGTCCCGGTTCGGGCGGACCTCCTTCGTCCGCGTCACGGGAACGACGGTGTTGCGTTCGATCACCGGGAGCATCCGCCCGCCCCGCTCCCCGTCGTTCACCTCGATGCCGAGGGTGTAGGGGGCGACGTCCGTCAGCACGATGTCGTCGAGCGCCGCCGCCCGCGCCTTCAGCCCCGCCTGCACCGCGGCGCCGAGCGCCACCACCTCGTCCGGGTCGAGCTTCTGCAACGGCAGCCGCCCGAACAGCTTCGCCGCTTCCCGCCGCACGAGCGGCATCCGCGTGGCCCCGCCCGCGAGCACGACGTGCGACAGGTCGTCCGGCCGGATGCGGCTGTCGGCGAGGGCGCGCGCCACCGGGCGCCGCAGCCGTTCCAGCAGCGGCTCCGCGATCCGCGCGAAGGCGTCGGTCGTCAGGGTCGCCCGCGCCGTGCGGCCATCGGGAAGCGTCAGGACGATCTCCGCCTCGTTCGCCCCGGAGAGCCGCTTGCGCGCCCCCTCCGCTTCCCGCCGCAGCCGCGCCGCCAATGCCCCGCCCCCCGGCCCCGGGTCCAGCGGATCGGGCGCCGGGACGCCCGCCGCCCCCACGAACCACGCGACCACCGCGTCGTCGAAATCCTCCCCGCCGAGGAAGTTGTCCCCCGCGGTCGCCCGCACCTCCACGATCCCCTCGTTCATCTCCAGCACCGAGACGTCGAAGGTCCCGCCCCCGAGGTCGAAAACCAGAACCCGCCCATCCCGGTTCGCGTCCCGGTCCGCCAGCCCGTAGGCGAGCGCGGCGGCGGTCGGCTCGTTCAGCACTCGCTCCACCCGCAGCCCCGCGAGTTCCCCCGCCGCCCGCGTCGCCCGCCGCTGCGCGTCGGAGAAGTAGGCGGGCACCGTGACGACCGCCTCCTCCACCGGCACGCCCAGGAACGCCTCCGCGTCGTCCTTCAACGACCGCAGCACGAAGGAGGACAGTTCCTCCGCCCGGAAGGATCGCGCCCCCAGCGGGATGCGCCGCGCCGTCCCCATGAGCCGCTTGAAGGCCGCCGCCGTCTGCCCCGGATGGCTCGCCAGCCGCTCCCGCGCCGCCGCGCCGACGAGCACCTCCCCCGTCCGCTCGTCGAGCGAGACGACGGAGGGCGTCAGCACCTCTCCCAGCGCGTTCGGCACGAGCTTCGGCCCGTCGTCCCGCCACACGCCGACGAGCGAGTTGGTGGTGCCGAGATCCATCCCCACGATCATGCGGACCAACTAACGCCGGGCCAGAGCGCGCGCGAGGCGAGCGCGCGCCCACGATGACGCGAGCGGTCGGACGCCGGGAATCCGACCGCCCGGATTGACTTGGCCCGCCCTCGCGGCCATACGCCCGCCTTCCCCGAGCACCCGAGCGCGGCGATCTTTGCTGCGCGCGACCAGAGGTTCCCCAGAATGTCCCGCCGCTGCGCCGTGACCGGCAAGGGCGTGCTGACCGGCAACAACGTCAGCCACGCCAACAACAAGACCCGCCGCCGCTTCCTGCCGAACCTGCAGCAGGCCTCCTTCTTCTCCGAGACGCTCGGGACGCCGATCCAGCTTCGCCTGTCCACCCGCGGCATCCGCACGGTGGAGCACAATGGCGGCCTCGACTCCTTCCTCCTCGGCACCCCCGACCGGTCGCTGACGGTGGAGACGCGGGTCCTCAAGCGCCGCATCGAGAAGGCCCGGGTGAAGAGGGACGCCGCCGCGGCCTGACGCGGCGGGGACGGTCCGGACGAGATCGCACGGCGCGGGCCCCGGTTCGCGCCGTTCGCATGTCCGGGCCACGGCTCACGGCGCGCCCCTTCACGGGATCTTCAACCTCTCCCGCCATGCTGCGCCCATGGCCCCGGCCGACCTCCTGACCATCCTCCTGATCGCCGCGCTGCTCGGTGCGGGCGCGGCCCTGGCGCTCACCTTGCGCCGCGCCCGGAACGGGGAGGCGGCACTGTCCTCCTGCCGGGCGCTCACCGCCAGCCGCGGCCGCGCCCTCGGGCTGTTGGCACGCGACCTCGAAGGACCCGGCATGGCCCTCCTGGGCCTCGCGTCGCGTCTGCCTCTCCCCGAATCCGCGGCCGTCGACGCGACCGCCCGCCGCATCCTCGCCCTCGCCGACGAGGTGTGCGACGTCCTCGCGGTCAACGCCGGGCCGCGCCGCCTGGACCCCGTCCGCCTTCCCCTCGGGCCCCTGCTGGGCGAGGCGCTGGAGGAGGTGGGGCTGCCCCTCGGCCCCGCCGGCCGGCACTGGCGGATCGCGCCGGAGGTGCGGGGCGCCGTGCTGCACGCCGACCCCCGCGCCCTCAAGCGCGTGGTCTTCCAGGTCCTCGCCCGCGCCGCGCGCGAGACCCGCCCGGCCGACCCGATCACCCTCCGCCTCGCGGTCGGCCGCGACACCGCCTCCCTCATCGTGGAGGACGAGGGCGCCGGCCTTCCCGCGGGCGAACTGGCGGCGGCGACGGGCACGCGGGGCGTCGGCCTCGGGCTGGCCACGGCCCGCGACCTCATGCGCGCGCATGGCGGCGACCTCGTCCTCGAAACCGCCCCGGGCATCGGCGCGCGGACCTGGATCACCTTCCCCCGGTCGCTCCTGCTCGATGCGGAGGAGCCGACCCCGGCCCCGGTCCCGGCCGCGCTGGCGGCCTGACGCCTACCGCCCGGGCCAGACGAACACCGACAGCAGCGCCCGTTGCAGCGGCGTCCCGTTGTCGTCCGACAGGATCGCCACGAGAAGCCGGCCCCCGTGCCGAAAGGCCGAGATCGCTTCCCAGTTGTCGCTCGGCAGGGGCGCGTGCAGCGCCGCGATGGTCGTCGGTTCCATCAGGACCGGCGCGGCGGCGACGGGGGGCGGCAGGTGCCGCACCCGCGCAGTGAAGCCCTCCGCCCAGGTGAAGCGGCGTTCGAGGATGAGGGCGCCGCCATCGGGCAGGGCGCAGGCGTCGCTCGCGTCGTAACCGCGCTCGCAGCGGTAGGCGAAGCGGTGCCAGCGGCCCGGCCCCCCGATCCAGCCGACCCGATCGTGCCAGGCGCCGCCCTCCGGCCACAGCCGCTCCGTCAGGGCGAGCCAGCGGCCGTCGGCGAGGACGGCCAGCGCCTCCAGCCCGCCGTTGAAGGGCGCGCGGTCCAGGCCCGGCGGGCCGGCCACGGGTTCGGCGCGGCCGTCCAGGGTGCGGTAGCGCCAGATGCGGTGCGCCCGCTCGAAGCCGACGAGCCAGCCGCCGCCGGGGATCGGCGCGAGCGATTCGGCGTCGCCGGCGTGGCGGCTCGGCAGGGTGGCGCCGGCGGGGTCGCGCAGCCAGCCGATCGCGCCGTCCTCCAGACCGAGCGGGACGCCGGACGGGTCCAGCACGAGGCGGGCGCGGAACCAGCGCCCGAAGTCGCTCACGGCGCGAAGGGTCAGGTCGTCCGCGACGTGCATCCCGGACAGGCCGGGCACCGTATCCAGCGCGAGGGTGCCGAGGTGGCGGAGGAGGTTGTCGCCGGGCTCCTCGGAGGGCGGCAGCGGGCGGGCGAGGCGCATGGCCTCCGACGGCGCCGCGCACCCCGCGACGAGCGACGCGAAGGCCGCCCGCCGCCCGACCCGGCGCGGCGGGGGACGCCACGGGGCGGAGTCGTCCGGGGGCCGGGGAGGGGGGCGGGGCCGCCCCGGGGTCACACGAGACCCATGTTCAAACGAGGATCGGGGAGCGTTCCGTCGCGGCGCGCTGCCACGCCGTCGCCGCGTCCTCGTCGAAGAGTTCGGCAAGCTTCTTCATCATCGTGCCGCCCAACTCCTCCGCGTCCACGATGGTGACGGCGCGGCGATAGTAGCGGGTGACGTCGTGGCCGATGCCGATGGCGATGAGTTCGACGAGGTCGCGTCCCTCGACCTCCGCGATGACCTTCCGCAGGTGACGTTCGAGGTAGTTGCCGGCGTTCACCGAGAGCGTCGAATCATCCACCGGCGCGCCGTCGGAGATGACCATGAGGATGCGCCGGTGCTCCGGGCGCGAGAGGAGGCGGCGGTAGGCCCAGTCCAGCGCCTCCCCGTCGATGTTCTCCTTCAGCAGCCCCTCGCGCAGCATGAGGCCGAGGTTCTTGCGGGCGCGGCGCCAGGGGGCGTCGGCGGATTTGTAGATGACGTGGCGCAGGTCGTTCAGGCGCCCGGGGTTGCGCGGTTTTCCATCTTGCACCCAGCGCTCGCGGGACTGGCCGCCCTTCCAGGCGCGGGTGGTGAAGCCGAGGATCTCCACCTTCACGGCGCAGCGTTCGAGGGTGCGGGCGAGGATGTCGCAGCACATCGCCGCCACCGTGATCGGGCGCCCGCGCATGGAGCCGGAGTTGTCGATCAGGAGGGTGACGACGGTGTCGCGGAACTCCGCCTCCCGCTCCCGCTTGTAGGACAGGGCGAGTTGCGGGTTGACCACCACGCGGGCGAGGCGGGCGGCGTCGAGCATCCCCTCCTCCAGGTCGAACTCCCAGGCGCGCTGCTGCTGCGCGAGGAGGCGACGCTGGAGGCGGTTCGCGAGCTTGGAGACGACGCCCTGGAGGTGCGAGAGCTGCTGGTCCAACTGCTGGCGCAGCCGCGACAGCTCCTCCGCGTCACAGAGGTCCGCCGCGTCCGTCTCCTCGTCGAACTGCCGGATGTAGGGGCGGTAGGTCGAGGCATCGTCCGTCTGCGGAACGTCCTTCCTCTGCTGCGGACCGCCGGGGCGATCCTCGCCCTCGGCGGCGGCGCCGTCATCCTCCTCGCCCTCGGATTCCTCCTCCCCCGCGTCGCCCTGCATCTGCTCGGGCTGGGCGCCCATGATGGATTCGGACTCTTGTGGCTTGCTCTCGCCCTCGCCGGACTGGTCCTGGGCACCGGAGGTTTCGGAGCCCTCGTCCTCCTGGTCCTGGGAGTCCTCGCTCTCCGCCTCGACCTCGGCCTCGGCGAGGTCGAGCGCCGTCAGCAGCTTGCGCGCGGCGCGGCCGAAGGCGTCCTGGTTGCCCGCGCTCGCCGCCATCTCCTCCATCGCCGCGTCGGCGCGTTCGCCGAGCGTGTCGCGCCACAGGTCGAGCACGCGCTTCGCGGCGTCCGGCACGGGGTCGCCGGTCAGCCGCTCCCGCGCCAGGAGCGACAGCGCGGCGGGCATGGACAACTGGTCCTTCCGCGTCATGCGGTCGTAGCCCTCGGCCTCCGCCTGCTCGTTCAGGCGGGCGCGGAGGTTGGCGGCGACGCCGGACATGACCTTGCCGCCGACGGCCTCGACCCGGGCCTGTTCGAGGGCGTCGAAGACCTCCTTCGCCTCGCGCCGGGCGGGGATGCGGGCGCTGTGGGTGGCCTCGTCGTGGTGACGCAGGCGCAGCGCCACCGAATCCGCCGCGCCGCGCAGCCGCGCCATCTCGGCGGGCGGCAGGGCTCGCGTCGGCAGCGGCAGCCGCGCCCGCTTGCCCGCCAGTCCGGACGGGCCGGGCTGGAACGCCACCTGCACGTCGGTGGACCGCGCCACCGCGCGCAGGGCCCCGGCGGTGGCGCGCTTGAAGTCCTCCTGCCGCGTCGTGTCCTTTGAACCGCTCATACCGGAGCATCCTCCTTCGCCAGCGCCCGACTCCGGGCCGGCCGCGCCTCCAGCGCCGCGAGGTAGCGCGCGAGGTTCGAGCCCGGCGTCAGCATCCCCCACCCCACCACCCAGGCCAGCATCCCGCCGACCATCACGTCCGCCGCCGAGAAATGGCTGCCGAGCAGCCAGGGGCCGCGCGCGACCGACCGTTCCACCCGCGCCACCGCTTCCGAGAAGGCGGGCCAGCCGAGGGCCGAGGCCGGCGCCTCCTTCGCCCGGGGGAAGGCTTGATCCGCCATGGCGGGCTCCAGCACGCCGTTGGCGTAGGCCAGCCAGGTCGCGTAGGCCGCGCGGTGGCGCGTGCCGACCGCCGGAGCCAGCCGCGCCTCCGGCAACGCGTCCGCGAGGTAGGCGCAGATCGCCGCGCTCTCCGTCACGATGACGTCGGTCCAGGCGCCCTCGGGGCCGAGATCCTCCAGCGCCGGAACCTTCCCGAACGGGTTCTTCAGGAGGTAGTCCGCGGTCTTCTGCGTGCCCTGGTCCAGCGCGTGCCAGACGAGGTCGTAGGGCGCCCCCGCCTCCTCCAGCAGCCACAGGATGCGGCCGGAGCGGGAGCGCGGGGCGTGGTGGAGGAGGAAGCGGGGTTCGGTCACCGGGTCAGTTGAAGAACGTCTTGCCGAGGACCGCCAGGGTCAAGGCGATGTTGATACCGACCATCCACTTGAGGAGGTTTGAGATCCTTCGCGACGCGGTTCTCGTAGCCCGCGGCCTCCTCCGTGGCCTTGCGAGCCGAATCCGGCGAGGCGCCGGCCTCGGCGAGCGCGTCCCGCAGGGCCCCGAGTTGCAGCACCATCCCCGCCCCCTACTTCTTCACGTAGAGCCCCGTCGGGATCTCCTCGTTGAAGCAGCGCTGGTAGTATTCCGCGACCGTCGAGCGCTCCGCCTCGTCGCACTTGTTCAGGAAGGTCAGGCGGAAGGCGAAGCCCACGTCGCCGAAGATGCGCGCGTTCTCCGCCCAGGTGATGACGGTGCGCGGCGACATGACGGTGGAGATGTCGCCCGCGATGAAGCCGGCCCGCGTCAGGTCGGCCAGCGCCACCATCGCCTCCACCCGCTTGCGCCCGGCCTTGTCGCCGTCGGCCACGCCGGTCTTCGCGAGGACGATCGCCGTCTCCTGCGCGTGCGGCAGGTAGTTCAGGGTCGCGACGATGTTCCAGCGGTCCATCTGGCCCTGGTTGATCTGCTGCGTGCCGTGGTACAGCCCGGTGGTGTCGCCGAGGCCGACGGTGTTGGCGGTGGCGAACAGGCGGAACCACGGGTTCGGGCGGATCACCCGGTTCTGGTCCAGCAGGGTCAGGCGTCCCTCGACCTCCAGCACGCGCTGGATGACGAACATGACGTCCGGCCGCCCCGCGTCGTACTCGTCGAACACGAGGGCGCAGGGGTGCTGCAGGGCCCAGGGCAGGATGCCCTCGCGGAACTCCGTGACCTGCTTGCCCTCCTTCAGCACGATCGCGTCCTTGCCGACGAGGTCGATGCGGGAGATGTGGGAGTCGAGGTTCACCCGGATGCAGGGCCAGTTCAGCCGCGCCGCCACCTGCTCGATGTGGGTGGACTTGCCGGTGCCGTGGTAGCCCTGGACCATGACGCGCCGGTTGTGCGCGAAGCCCGCGAGGATGGCGAGCGTCGTGTCGCGGTCGAAGCGGTAGGCATGATCCACGTCCGGCACGTGGTCCGCCTTCTGCGAGAAGGCGGGCACGGTCAGGTCGCTCTCCAGCCCGAAGACCTCGCGCACGTTGACCTGGAGGTCCGGCGCGATCGTGCGGGATTCGGGGAGGGTGGCGCCAACGGGCGAGAGGGTGTCCATGCGGCAGCGGTTCCGGTTCGTCTGGGGCCGCGCTCCCCTTACTCCTCCCTGGCGTCCCGCGTCACCCCGGCGACGGGCGCCGCGCGACGCGGGAGGGGAATCAGGCCGCCTGACTCGGCTGCGGCTGAAGGGTCGCGAGGCGCTTGCGGATGAGAGAATAGGCGCGGTTGACATCCTTCAACCGGTCCTCGGCGGATTTGTCGCCGCCCGTCACGTCGGGGTGATAGCGCTTGGCGAGTTCCTTGTACTTCGTCCGCAGCCCGTCCTCGTCCACCGGCCAGCCCAGCCCCATGAGGTCGAGGGCGGCGCGGAGTTCCGGCGGGGCGTCCCGCGCCGTCTTCTTCGGCGTCGGCTTCACGTCGGAGAACAGGCCGAGGGGATCGCGGATGGCCTCGGGCCCGACAGGCACCTTCTGGCCGATCCGGCCGAGCGGCCACGTGGGGCGCTGCCAGCCGGAATCCTCCTTGAGGTTCTTCTCGATCTCCTCCGGGGACATGCCGCGGTAGAAATCCCAGGCCTCGTTGTAGGCACGCACGTGTTCGAGGCAGAAGTGGTAGTAGTCCCGCAGGCGGGACCGGTCCCGCGGGGCGCGGAACTCGCCGACGGCCTCGCACCCCGGCGCGTCGCAGAGACGTTCGGTGGAACCGGCGGATACGGTGGGGCGGTGCAGCGAACTGCCTCGGCGGGCCATGACGGGCGGACTTATGATGGAGGGGGCGCGGGACGGCAAGGAAGGTTTTGCGGGCTCGGCGCGTGGCATGAACGTTATAAGGGGTTGACTTGATGGAAAATCCAGACGGCGGGGGGCGTGATGCCCGCATCCGCGACGCCCTCCTCGCCACCTTCCCCGGAGCGGTGGTGACGGTGCGCGACGACAGCGGCCTGCACGCCGGCCATGCCGGGGCCGCGCCGGGCGGGGGGACGCATTACGCGGTGAGGATGGTGGCGCCGGACTTCGCCGGGATGAGCCGTGTGGCGCGCTCCCGCGCCGTCCACGCGGCGCTGGCCGCGGAGTTCGCGGGCGGGCTGCACGCCCTAGCACTGGAACTGCGGGCGCCGGGGGAGGATTGAGCCCCCTACTGCTCCCGGAAGGCCCTGTGGAAGGAGTCGAGCAGCGGCTGGATCATGTAGCGGACGAAGGATCGCTCCCCCGTCTTGATCTGCGCCTCCACCGGCATGCCGACGCGCAGCTGCACGTCGGGCAGGCCGGCCAGCTGCGCCTCGTCCACCCGGATCTGCACGCGGTAGTACTGCATCCCCGTCCGGTCCTCGATCGTCACGTCGCCGGCCACCACCATCACCTCGCCCTGCACCGTCGGGATGACGCGCTGGCGGAAGGCGGGGAGGCGCATCTCCGCCATCTGGCCGGGAATCACCGTGTCGATGTCGTTCGGCTGGACCTTCACCTCGGCGATGAGGCGCTCGCGCAGGGGGACGAGGTCCATCACCGGTTCGCCCGCCCGCACCACGGCACCCGCGTTGAAGAAGCGGGCGTTGAGGACGGTCCCCTCCTCCGGCGCCACGATCTCGCGCCGGGCGGAGACGTCGTCGGCGGCGCGCAGCCGCTCCTCCGCCTCGGCCAGCCGGGTGCGGGCCTCCCGGGCCTCCCCCGTCGCCTCCTGGAGGCGCTGGTCCCGTACCTGGCGCAGGGCGGAGCGCGCCTCGGCGATGGAGGCCCGTGCCCGCTCCGCCTGGGCCACGAGGTCGGCGATGTTGCCGTCGGAGGCCGCGATCTGGCGCTGCAGGGCGAGCAGACGCGGCATCCGCTCCAGCCCCTGGACGACGAGGGGGCGGATGTCGCCCTCCTCCCGCCGCAGCAGCTCGAGCTGGCGCCGCTGGCTCGAACCCTGGGCGGCGGTCGCGGCGATCTGCGCCTCGAAGCCGACGATCCGCGCCTCCTGCACCTGCACGGCGGAGCGGAGGGAGGCCTGACGCGCGGCGAAGAGCAGCCGCTGGCCGGTCATCGCCTCCAGGGCCCGGGGGTCGATCGCACCGAGCAGGTCGCGCGGGAAGGCCACGGCGTCGGCGTCGGCCATCTCGGCCGCCGCCCGGGCGTCCTGGGCCAGGAGCGACCAGCACTGCGCCCGCAGCGCCTCCCGCGTCGCGGCGGCCTGCACGTCGTCCAGCCGCATGATCGGCTGGCCCACGGCCACCCGGTCGCCGTCGCGGACGAGGATCTCGCGGACGATCCCGCCCTCCAGGTGGGCGATGGTGCGGCGCGAGCCCTCGTTGCGGATGAAGCCCGGCGCGATGGCCGCCTCGCTCAGCGGGGCGAGGGTGGACCAGGCGACGAAGGAGCCGACGAAGGCGGTCAGCGCCAGGAGGCCGAGGACCGCCGGCCCGCGCGTGACCGGCCGCGGCGCGTCGAGGGCGCTCGCCGCGCCGGCGGGGGGACGCAGGGCCGGGACGTTCCCGGTGCCGGTGAGGGCGAGGCTCATGCGGCGGTCCCCGGCTGGCGGAGGGCGGGGACGGGCGGCTCGGCCGGCTCGCCCGACGGGGGGCGGGGCC
>CAXVWQ010000277.1:0-3168 GCA_964263755.1 Roseomonas sp.
CTCGCGCGCGAGCCGAACGAGCCCAACCGCTTCGGCTGGATCGTCGAGTTCGACCCCTACGACCCGGCCTCCGTCCCCGTGAAGCGCACGGCGCTCGGCCGCTTCAAGCACGAGGGTTGCCACCACGCCGTCTCCGCCGACGGCCGCGTGGTGATCTACATGGGCGACGACGAGCGCCATGACTACGTCTACAAGTTCGTCACCGCCCGCGCCTTCGACGCCGCGAACCGCGAGGCCAACCGCGGCCTGCTGGACGACGGCACCCTCTTCGTCGCCCGCTTCACGGATGACGGCACCGTCGAGTGGATGCCGCTCACCTTCGGCACCGGCCCGCTGACCGAGGCCAACGCCTTCCGCTCCCAGGCCGACGTGGTGATCGAGGCCCGCCGCGCCGCCGACCTGCTCGGCGCCACCCCGATGGACCGCCCGGAAGACGTGGAGCCGAACCCCGTCACCGGCCGCGTCTATGTCATGCTCACGAACAACGGGAACCGCCGCCCCGACCGCCTCGACGCCGCCAACCCCCGCGCCGCCAACCTGCAGGGCCACGTCGTCGAGATCATCCCGCCGGGCGCCGGCACCGGACGTGTCGACCACGCGGCGACGACGGGGCGCTGGGAGATGTTCCTCATGGCCGGGCGTCCCGGCACCCACGCCGGCGCCGCCTACCACCGCGCCGTCGGCGCCGATGACGGCTGGCTCTCCTGCCCCGACAACTGCGCCTTCGACAGCAAGGGCCGCATCTGGATCTCGACCGACGGCGCGCCGACCGCCGCCCGCATCGCCGACGCCCTCTACGCCGCCGACACGGAAGGGGAGGGGAGGGCGCTGACGAAGCGCTTCTACAACGCCCCGAGCGGCGCCGAGGTCTGCGGACCGCTCATCGGCCCGGGCGACCGCACCGTCTTCCTCGCGATCCAGCACCCCGGCGAGGACCCCGGCAGCGTCTTCGAGAAGCCCTCCACCCGCTGGCCCGACTTCCGCGAGGGCGTCCCGCCCCGCCCGTCGGTGATCGCGATCGTCAAGCGGGACGGGGGCTTGATCGGGACGTGAAGCCGGGGCGCGCCACCGGGGTTTGAGGGAATGGGGCCGGGCGACCGGCCCGGCCCCTTCCTGAAAGCCCCGCGATGCGCCCCGCCGCCCTTCGCCTCTTCGCCACGCCCCTCCTCGCGACCCTCCTTCTCCCCAGGCCCCTTCTCGCCGAGCCTGGCGCGGCCCAGGTTGCCGGCGACCGCTGCCGCGCCGTCCTCGCCGCCCTCCCCGTCAGCCCCGCCGAGCCCCCCGCGGCGATCATCGCGGAGGACGCCGACACCTGTCGCTTCGAGGCCGTCCGCTTCGCCCTCGGCGGCCCGGCGGGCTACGAGGTCGCGGCCCTTCGCGTCCGCGGCTGGCCCGCCTCCGGCCCCCCGCGCGACCTCCGCATCGAGGCCCGCGGGGTCGTCCTCGCCGTCCGCACCGGCACCTCGATGGACTGGATCAGCCGCCAACAGCAGGTCCCGTTCGACGTCACCCTCGACGTGCTGGACGAGCCGGAGGCCCGCCGCATCACCCTCCGCGACCTCTCGATGGAGGGCCGCTCGACCGGCCGCGTCTCCCTCCAGGCCGTGATCGAGAACGCCTCGCTCGACGACTCCGCGCCCGGTGCGCGCGCCGCCGGGTTCGCGGGGCTGCGCTCGCTCCGGTTCCGCCTCGGCGCGCCCCGTTTCCTCCTCGATTTCGTCCTCCCGCCCCTCGCCATCCGCCTCCCCGCGACGGGCACGGGGGAGGCGGTCGAGGCGGCGAAGGCCCTCGCGGAGCGGGAGGCCCGCACCGCCCTCGCCGCCGCCGGGGCGGAGGCCGCGACGATCGAGGCGATCGCCGGCCTGATCCGGGACTTCCCCCGCCCGCGCCACCCCTTCGCCCTGACGGTCATCGTCCCCGAGGGCACCCCGCCCCTGACGGTGGCCGAGGTCGTCGGCATCGGAACCCTCGCGGACCTCGTCCCCCTCCTGTCGCGCGCCCGGATCGGCGCGGCCTACGAGGGAGACTTCCCGCCGCTCCCCCCGCCCTGACCGCGACGCCTCACCCCTCCCGCAGCCCGTCCGCCAGCAGCATCGCCCCCGCCACCGCCGCCGCGATGCACACCCCCGGCCATACCGCCGCCATCGGCGCGGAGAACACGAGGTCCTGCGCGTTCGCCAGCATGTTGCCCCAGGACGGCGAGGGCGGCTGGATGCCCAGCCCGAGGAAGGACAGCGTGCTCTCCGCCAGGATCGCCCCCGCCACCGCGAGGGAGGCCGCCACCGTCACCGGCCCGCGCAGCGCCGGGACGACGTGACGCCACAGCAGCCGCCCCTCCGTCACGCCGAGCGCCCGGGCCGCCCGGACGTGGTCGCGCGAGAGGGTGGTGAGCGCCGCCGCCCGCGCCAGCCGGGCTACGCCGACCCAGCCGAACAGGGAGAGGATGAGGACGATCCGCAGCACGTCCGCCGCCGCCCCACCACGGGGTAGGCCGACCGCGGCCGGGTCCATCGCGGCCAGCAGCACGAGCAACGGGAGTGCGGGGAGGGCGAGCAGCCCGTCCGCCACCCGCATCAGCGCCGCATCCGCCGCCCCGCCGCGCCACGCCGCTACCACGCCCACCGTCACCCCGATCACCGTCGCCGCCAGCGCCGCCCCCGCCCCGACCGCGAGCGAGACCCGCGCCCCGTGCAGCAGCCGCGCCAGGATGTCCCGCCCCAGTTCATCCGTCCCGAGGGGATGCGCCGCCGAGGGCTCCGCGAACCGCGCCAGCAGGTCGCCCGCCGCCGGGTCCGACGGGTGCAGCCCCGCCGCGACGGCCGCCATCGCCAGCCCGCCCAGCAGCGCCGCCCCGACCCGAAGCCGTGTCACCCGACCCGCCCCCGCGTGTTCATGCCGGGGGCTTGGCCTGCGGTCGGGCGGCCCGCAAGCGGCGTGCGACCCCCTGTTTCAATTATCTACCCGTAAGAATGCTTTCGAGGCATACCATTTGCGTTAGATCAAGAGATCACGGCGACGGAGATCCCCATGCGCGCGACCCTTCGATTCGCCTTCGCCGCCCTCGCCCTGATCCTCGTCGGCCCCATCGGCGCCGCGGTGGTGGCCCAGACGACCCCGGGCGCGGGTCCAGCGGCGGACGCCGCGCCCGCCCCGGCGGCCGACCGCCCC
>CAXVWQ010000278.1:0-13620 GCA_964263755.1 Roseomonas sp.
CATCCTCGCGCTCTACGGCCGCGCCCGCGACCTCGCGCGGGAGGAGGGCTACGACCTGCCGAAGCAGCACCGCGGCGGCGGGTCGGACGGCAACTTCACCGCCGCCCTCGGCATCCCCACCCTCGACGGGCTGGGCTGCACCGGGGCGGGGGCGCACGCGCCGCACGAGCACATCCTGTGGCGCGACCTCGCGCCGCGCGGGCGGGTGATCGCGGGGCTGCTGGAGACGCTGTAGGGGCTGAGGCGGGCGACACGGATCGTAGATACGAAATGCTTGATCCCGTCTCGGGCACGCGCTATTCGTGGGATGAGGCGAAGCGTGCGGCGAACCTCGTCAAGCACGGCGTTGATTTCGCCGCGATCCTTCTCCTCGATTGGACGACCGCGGTCATCCGCGCGGATCGTCGGTTCGACTACGGGGAGGTCCGCCTCAAAGCACTCGCGCCGATCGGGCCGCGGATTCACTCGGTCATCTACACGATCGAGACGCGGTCCGTGCGGATCATCAGCCTGCGCCGTGCCAACCCGAAGGAGATCGCCCTCTATGAAGCGGAGATTCGAGGTTCCCACCCCTGAGGAGGAGGCCGCGATCCAGGCCGGGATCGACGCCGATCCCGACAACCCCGAGTGGACGGCGGAGGATTTCGCCAACGCCCGCCCCGCGCTCGAGGTCATGGACGAACTCATCCCCGGCTTCGCGGCGGCCCACACGCGTCGTCGCGGCCCGCAGCGGGCACCCACGAAGGCGCTCGTCTCCCTCCGCCTCGACCGCGACGTGCTGCAGCGGATGCGCGACAGCGGGCCGGGTTGGGGCGCGCGGGCCAACGCGGCGTTGCGCCGCGCGTTCGGGGCCTGAACGGCGCACCACGCCCACGCCACGCCGTGGCAAAGCCGAGGACCCCCATGCCCCGCCGCCTCCTCGCCGTCCTCCTCCTCCTCGCCCCTCTCGCCCACGCGCAGCCGGTCTTCCCGAGCGGTGGCGCGATCGGGCTGGAGATGCCGCCGGGCTGGCGGCCCGCGCCGGGCTTCCAGGGGTTCGTCGGCCCCGGCGGCGCCTCCGTTCTCGTCGCCGAGATGCCCGCCGAGGCTTTCCCGCAGCTCGCGGCGGGGATGACGCCGGAACGGCTCGCGACGACCGGCTTCCGGGAATCGTCGCGCCGCCCCTTCGCGGTCGCGGGGCGGGAGGGCGTGCTGCTGACCGGACGGCAGCGTCAGGGCGCACGCGACCTTGACCGCCTCCTCCTCGTCTTCCCGGCGGAGGGGCTGACGGGACTCGTCACGGTCAACCTGCCGGACGCCTCGCCCGCGGCGTTGCGGGAGGCGGAGGCGGCGCTCGGCACCGTGACCCTCCGCGCCGCCACGCCGGAGGCCCGGCGCGCCGCGCTTCCCTTCACCTTCGAGGAGACGACGGGGCTGCGGCTGCGCGACGTGATCGCGGGGAGCGGCGTGTCCCTCGCGCCGCCGGACGCCGCGCGCGGCGCCGCGGAGCCCACGATGATCATCGCCGCGGCCCTGGGGGATGCGCCGGCCGTGACGCCCGCACGGCGATCGGCCGCGGCGACGGCGGCCCTGCTCGGCCTGCGGCAGTACCGGGACGTGCGGATCACGGCGACGGAGGAGCGGGTGGTCGCGGGCCAGGACGGCATCGTGATCGCGGCGGAGGCGGTGGACGCGACGACCGGCGCGCCGCTCCGCCTCATGCAATGGATCGCCTTCCCGCCGGGCGCCGGAAGCACGCTGCGCGCGGTCGCGGAGGCGCCGGCGGCGACGTTCGACGCGGCGCTGCCGGAGTTCGAGCGGGTGGTGGCGAGCCTGCGGCGGCGGTGAGAGCCGGCGGCCGGATCACCGAAGCGGGGGCCGCCTCCGCGTCCGGTCCGGCGTCCGGTTGGTGGAAGCGAGCCGCGCCCCTACGGGCAGGGCAGGTCGCGGTAGGTGTCCGCCAGCCGCCGGGCCTGCCGCTCGCCCCCGTCCTCCGCCCGGACATTGGCGATCCAGCAGAGCCGGGTGCCCTCGATCTTGTGGACCTCGTGCCAGGTCCGGCCATCGGCCAGCCGGCGGCGGGCGATGAGGCGGTGGGCGACGCCGTTCCCCACCCGCCACTCCACGGGGGAGCCGATCGTGGAGGGGCCGGGGTGGTACGGCCCGCGCGGCGGGATCACCCGGGTCTCGGGACCACCGGGCGGGCGGAGGATGAGGGCCTCGCCGCCGTCCCCCTCCTCCAGGCGCAGGACGTGGCCGAAGGGGCCGGGACACTCCCGCGGGCCGCCGGGCCCGTCGAAGCGGGGCCCCGCGAGGGCGCCGCAGCGCGGTCCGGCGAGCGGCGTGTGATCGCTCGTCTGGCCGAGGGCGGGCGCGGGGAGGAGGGCGGCGAACGCCAGCCAGCGCGCCACGCGCCGCAGCGGCCCGCCGCTCATTCCAGCGAGATCGCGAGCGGCGCCGCCACCCGCGTCCAGCGCGCCAGGTCGTCGCGCAGCATCGCCCCGAAGGCCGCGCCGTCCGCGCCGTTCGGGGTGACGCCGAGGGTGTCGAGGCGGGCGCGGACGAGGTCGCTCCGCATCGCCTCCGAGAACGCCTCGGCGAGGCGGGCCACGATGCGGGGCGGGGTGCCCGCGGGGGCGGAGAGGCCGGTCCAGATGCTCGCCTCGAAGCCGGCCACGCCGCCCTCGATCATCGTCGGCACGTCGGCGGTGGCGGGGAAGCGTTCCCGCGACGTGACCGCCAGCACCTTGAGCCCCGCGCCGGACGCCGCGAGGACCGACGGCACGGAGACGAACATCGCGGCGATCCGCCCGGCCTGGAGGTCGTTGAAGGCCGCCGCGGCGCCACGATACGGGACGTGCTCGACGTTCAGGCGCTCGCGGGCCTTCAGGTCCTCCATGATGAGGTGGGTGTTCGTGCCGATCCCCGTCGAGGCGTAGGGCAGGGGCTGCGGCGCGGCGCGCGCCAGCCGGAGGAAGGCCGCGGTGTCCGGCAGGTTCAGTTGCGGCGCCGCCAGCAGCGCCACCGGGCTGTCGGACAGGTGGAGGATGGGGGCGAAGTCGGCGATCGGGTCGTAGGGCAGGCGCCGGCCGACCGCCTTGGCGATCGTCAGCTGTCCCGCGGTGGCGAGGAGGAGCGTCCCCCCGTCCGGGGCCGCGCGCGCCACCGCCTCGGCGCCGAGGATGCCGCCCGCCCCGGCCCGGTTCTCCACCACCACGTTCGCCCCGAGGACCGGCGCGGCGGCCTGGGCGAGGAGGCGCCCCAGCACGTCCTGCGAGCCGCCGGGGGCGAAGGGGACGACGAGGCGGACGGGGCCGTCCGGGGTCCACCGGGCGGCGGGGGCGCCCTGGGCCCATGCGGCGCCCCCCGCGGCGACGCTCCATCCCCCCGTCGCGGCGCCGAGCCAGTCGCGTCGTCCGATCATGCCGATCCCCTCATCGCTCCCCGCATCATCGGGCTCCCCGCATCATCGGGCTCCCCGCATTATCGGGGCGCCGGCGCGGGGATGCGAGGCCGTCCGGGGAGAGGAGCCCTGGTCGCGAATCGCAGGAACGCGCACGGGGCCGGCCCGAAGACGCCAGCCCGAAGACGCCGGCCCGAAGACGCCGGCCCCAAAACCGAAGCACGAACGGGGCCGCGGAAGGCAGGAAACAGGTGGGATGAACCGGCCGAGCCGGTCACGCTCCCGTCGCTCACGATCAATTCATCGGCCGTCGGACGGCCTCCGCGCGTCGGTTTCTCCTACGGTCGTGACGCTTCCCGGAATGTTGCGGCGCAGCACTCGCGATTCCGTCATGGGGACGCCCCCTATCCCCCCCACACGTGCCGGCGTTGTTCACGCAATCGACCCCCGGTCGGTCCTCCCGTGGCGCGGAGAACGACCACCCGGTTGCCGACCTTCCCCGATTCAGGACCCCCCTGCATGAGCGCCGTGCCGCCCGGGCGACCCGTCTTCCTCTGCCTCTCCCACCTGCGCTGGGGGTTCGTGTACCAGCGCCCGCAGCACCTCCTCGCCCGCGCCGCGCGCACGCACGACGTGATCTTCCTGGAGGAGCCGGTGCTGCGGCCCCCCGCGCCGGACCTTCCCCGCCTGGAATGGCACGACACGCCGGAGGGCGTGCGGATCGCCGTGCCGCTGTTGCCGGAGGGTCTGAACGAGGCCGCGACGGACGCCGCCCAGCGCCGCCTGCTGGACGGGCTGCTGGCGGAGGCCGCGCCGGGCGGCGTGGCGGTGGCGTGGTATTACACGCCGATGGCGCTCGCCTTCTCCGCCCACGTGAAGGCCGGCGTGACGGTCTACGACTGCATGGACGAGCTGTCGGCCTTCCGCGGCGCCTCCCCCCGGCTGCAACTCCTCGAACGCCGGCTGATGAAGGCGGCGGACGTGGTCTTCACCGGCGGGCGCTCGCTCTACGAGGCCAAGCGCGGCCTGCATGCCAACGTCCACGCCTTCCCCTCCGGCGTGGACGTCGCGCACTTCGCCGCGGCGATGGCGCCGGGCCGCGCGCCGGCGGACGCCGACAGCATCCCCGCCCCCCGCCTCGGCTGGTTCGGCGTGATCGACGAGCGGATGGACCTCGGCTTGCTGGACCGCTGCGCCGCGCTGCGGCCGGACTGGTCCTTCGTCATGATCGGGCCGGTGGTGAAGATCGACCCCGCCAGCCTCCCGCGCCGCCCGAACATCCACTGGCTCGGCGCCCGGCCGCACGCGGCGCTGCCCGGCATCCTCGCGGGCTGGGACGTGGGCTTCATGCCCTTCGCGCTGAACGAGAGCACCCGCTTCATCTCCCCCACGAAGACGCCGGAATACGTCGCCGCCGGCGTGCCCGTGGTCTCCACCGCCATCCGCGACGTGGTGCGGGACTGGGGGAGCGAGCCCTACGTCCGCATCGCCGCGACGGCGGAGGCGGCGGTGGCCGCGGCGGAGGCGCTGATGGCGCTGCCGCGCGGCTCCTGGCGCCCCGGGGCGACCGCACGGCTGGAGGCGGCGTCCTGGGACGGCACCTGGGCCCGGATGCTCGCGGCGATCCGCGCGGCGGAACGGGGGGAGGGGCTGCGCCCCGCCGTCCCCACCACCGGCACCCTCGCCGCGAAGGCCTCCCATGTTTGATTGGCTCGTCGTCGGCGCCGGCTTCGCGGGCGCAGTGCTGGCGGAACGCCTCGCCTCCGTGCGCGGCGAACGCGTGGCGGTGCTGGACCGGCGCGACCACGTCGGCGGCAACGCCTACGACGAGGCGGACGCGGCGGGCGTGCTGATGCACCGCTACGGCCCGCACATCTTCCACACGAACTCGGAGGGCGTGTTCGCCCACCTGTCCCGCTTCACCGCGTGGCGGGCCTACGAGCACCGGGTCCTGGCGAAGCTGGCGGGCGGCGCGATGGTGCCGATGCCGATCAACCGCACGACGCTCAACCGCCTCTACGACACCGCGCTGGTGACGGACGAGCAGGCGGAGGCGTTCCTGGCGTCCCGCGCCGAGGCGGTGGCGGAGGTGCGGACGAGCGAGGACGTGGTGGTGTCGCGCGTCGGGCGTCACCTCTACGAGACCTTCTTCCGCGGCTACACGCGGAAGCAATGGGGCCTCGACCCGTCGGAGCTCGACAAGTCCGTCACGGCGCGGGTGCCGACGCGGGCGAGCAACGACGACCGCTACTTCACCGACACCCACCAGTTCATGCCGCGGGACGGCTACACCGCGATGTTCAAGCGGATGCTGGACCACCCGAACATCACGGTGCTGACGGGCACCGACTACGCCCAGGTGAAGGATTCCATCCCCCACCGGCGCCTCGTCTGGACCGGCCCCGTGGACGAGTTCTTCGGGCACCGGCATGGAAAACTGCCCTACCGGTCGCTCCGCTTCGAGCACCGGACGCTGGAGCAGGAATGGTTCCAGCCCGTCGGCACGGTGAACTACCCCGGGGAGGAGGTGCCGTACACCCGCATCTCCGAGTACAAGCACCTCACGGGGCAGGTGCATCCGCACACCACGATCACGACGGAATACCCGGCCGCGGAGGGCGACCCCTACTACCCGGTCCCCCGCCCGGAGAACGCCGCCCTCTACAAGCGCTACGAGGCGCTGGCCGACGCGACGGCGGACACCTGGTTCGTCGGGCGTCTGGCCACCTACAAGTATTACAACATGGACCAGGTGGTGGCGCAGGCGCTGGCGACCTTCCGGCGCATCGAGGCGGAGGTGCCGCCGCGCTCCGCCAACGAGGCGCTGCGCCGCATGGCCGCGGGCGACTGACCGGACGCCGCCCAGGCGCCATCAGCGCGCCCGGGCGGCGTCCCGGTTCCGCCACGGTGTCCGGCGCAGCATGGCGCCGGCCCCGCCACCAGCCGGAGATCGCGGTGTTCCCCTCCCCCTTCCCGTCCTTCTTCCTCGGCGGGTTCGAGTGCTCGACGCACCGGCGCGCCGACGGCCACCGGCTCGACCTCGTCGCCGCCACCCGGCACGAGGCCCTGGCCGCGGCCGACTACGCGGCGCTGGCCGCCCACGGCATCCGCGGCGCCCGTGACGGCGTGCGCTGGCACCTCGTCGAGCGCGTGCCCGGCGAATACGACTGGTCCTCCGTCCTCCCCCTGCTGCGCGCCGCCAGGGCCGCGGGCGTGCGGGTGGCCTGGGACCTGTCGCACTACGGCTACCCGGACCACGTGAACCCCTGGGGCGATGCCTTCGCCGACGCCCTCGCCCGCTTCGCCGCCGCCTTCGCGCGGCTGGCGGCGGCGGAGGAAGGCGCGCCGCCGATCCTCTGCCCCGTGAACGAGATCTCCTTCTGGGCCTGGGCCGGCGGCGAGGTCGGCTACTTCAACCCCGGCGCCCGCCGCCGCGGCGAGGACCTCAAGCGCCGCCTCGTCCGCGCCTCCCTCCTCGCTGCCCGCGCCGCGCGGGACGCGGTGCCGGGCAGCACCATCCTCTCCGTGGACCCGCTCGTCCGCGTCGTCCCCCGCACCCCCGCCGACGCCCACGCGGCCGCGGCGCGGGACGCCGGGCAGTTCGAGGCCTGGGACGCCCTCCTTGGCCACCGCTGGCCCGACCTCGGCGGCGACGCGGACGGCTACGACGTGATGGGCGTCAACCTCTACTGGAACAACCAGTGGTTCCATCGCGGCCGCACCATCCGCGTCGGCCATCCCCTGCACCGCCCCTTCCGCCACCTGCTCATCGAGGCCCACCGCCGCACCGGCAAACCCCTCATCGTCGCGGAGACGAGCATCGAGGGCGCCCCCCGCGCCGCGTGGCTGCGCCACCTGTCGAACGAGGTCCGCGGCGCCATCCGCGCGGGCGTGCCGGTCGGCGGCATCTGCCTCTACCCCGTGCTGAGCCACCCCGGCTGGACCGACGATCGCTACTGCCCGAACGGCCTGTTCGAGATGGGCGGCGGACCATCCGGGGCGGGCGGGGGCCCCCGCCCCGTCCACGCCCCCCTGGCCGGCGAGGTCGCCCGCCAGTCCGCCCTGTTCGACGCCATGGCCCGCGGCGAGGACGTGCCGGACGACGCCACCGCCGCCCGCGACTTCCGCCGCGCCTTCGAAGCCTCCCACCGCGCCGCCCTGCGCGACGGCCGCCGCTTGAACCCCCCCGACGCACGCCCGGCGGCCGACGTGGCGGCCTGACGCCGGGGGGCCTCCCCCGAACTTTCCGGGGCTTTGCCCGTGGGACTGGAGGAAGGCGCTGCCTCATCGGCGCGACGTTGACGGTCTCCCCCCGCGCCCATCCGTCAGCACGAGGTCGGCGAGGATCGCGCGGTCGGGGTCGCAGCGGGCGTGCAGCCGCCAATCCGGACGGTCGCTCCCGGGTCGGCAGACCACCGCACGATCCACGAGCGAGAGCCGCAGCCCGCCCCCGCTCCCTTGCCCAACCTCTCGCCGGTGCGCGCGGCCAGCAGGCGCGCCAGCAGGAAGGCCAGCCAGTCACCGCAGTGTCGCAGCCGACCCTCGACCGCCTTGTCGCTCATCTCGGCCGGTCCCACGTCGCCCGCCGCCAGAGCCGCGCCCCGCAACGACAGCCGACCCGGCCCATTACATCAGCGCCAGCCGCAACAGATCCCCGGCACGCCGCACCTTGCGCGCCCGCACCAAAGCCCCGTGCTGGCGCGTCGGCCCCTCCAGGTCGGCCACCCCTGCAACCGGTTCCGCCAGCGCCGACCAGCCGGCCGCGTTCCACGCAGGCTCCTCATCCCCGCCCGCAACCTTGGTCAGACCGAACCCCACAAGCCTTGACTTCGCGCCCGTGAGGCAGAGCCTTCCTCCACGGCGACGAGCGCACCCCTCGGACAGGTGGGAAGGGGCTCCGCGCCGGGGTTCAGCCCTCCTGGGTTTCCTCGCCCGGCCCGCGCCCCCCGTGGGAGCGCTGGCCGCCCTTTCGGCCTGCCTGCGCGGCCAGGCCGCGGTCCTGCGAGAAGGACCGGCTTTCCGGCGGCACGCTCTGCCCGCCCTTGCGGCCCGCCTGGGCGGCGAGGTTCGGGTCGCGGGAGAAGGAGCGGCTTTCCGGCGGCACGCTCTGCCCGCCCTTGCGACCGGCCGCGGCGGCGCGGGCGGGGTCTGAGGCGAAGTTGCCACGGTTCGCTTTCCGTGCAGGCGCCGCCGCGGCGTGGGCGGTTGGCCGGCCCGGCAGGGATTGGGTGGAGAGTTCGCTCATCCGCTCGTCCTCTGGCGCTTGGTTCGTGCGGGTAACGCCGCGAACCGCCGCGAGGATGCCATATTCGGTTGACGTCGCGTTCTCATGGATGGCTGCCGCTCACGCCCAAGATGTCGCGTGGGACGGCGGAGAACCGCGGAATTTCGCGGAGATCAGGGCGTGCCCGGGAGAAGCGTTCGGTACCGTACGAAGGTTGCCGTGCCGCTCAGCCCCGCAGGAGCGCGCGGAACACCGACACGGCGGCGACGAGATCGTCGAGCGCGACCCACTCCCCCGGCGCGTGCGCGACGCCGATGTCGCCGGGGCCGAGGACGAGGCAGGGGGCGAGCGCGACGAGGCGGGTGGCGTCGGTGCCGAAGGGCGCCGTGGTCGCGGCGCGGCCGGTGAGCGCGACGGCGGCGCGGATGAGGGGGTGGTCCGCCGGCGTCTCGGGCGGGGTGCCGTCGCGGGTGACCGTGAGGGACAGGCCGGCGCGCGACGCGGCGTCCCGCACCGCCTCCACCACCGGCTCCGGGTCCAGCGCGCGGGAGTGGCGGAACTTGATGCGGGCGGTGGCGCGGGGGACCGTGACGTTCACGGCGGTGCCGTGGTTGTCGAGGGTGATGTTGAAGTCGGGGAACGGCGGATCGTACGCGGCGTCGCGAAGCGCCGGGTCGGCGCGGAGGCGGTCGTGCAGGGCGCGCATCGCCGCGAGGAAGGGGATGAGGGCGAGATTGGCGTTCACCCCGCGGCCGGTGGAGGAATGGGCCTGCACGCCCGTCGCCACCGCCTCGAACCCGATGGCGGCGCGGTGGCCGCGGACCGGAACCATCCGCGTGGGCTCGGCCACGACGATGCCGCGCAGGGCGGCACGGCGGGCGAGGCCGGAGCGTTCGGCGATGACGTGCGCGCCCTCCTTCGTCGTCTCCTCGTCGGCGGTGATGAGGAGCGTGGCCGGGACGTCCGCGGGAAGTCCCGCCGCGGCGACGACGCACGCCGCCACGGGTCCCTTCATGTCGGCGGAACCCAGCCCGTGCAGGCGGCCTTCCTGGTCCACGCGACCGGACCACGGGTCGTCCGTCCAGCCGGTGTCCGGCACCGTGTCGGTGTGGCCGGACAGCGCGATTCCGCCGGGGCCGCCGCGATGCGCGACGAGGACGTGCTTCGTCACCCCCGCGGCGTCGGCGTAGTCCAGGCGTTCGAGGTCGAAGCCGCCGAGTTCGGCCGCGATCCGGTCCACCGCGGCGCCGTTGGGGCGGGGGGAGCGGGTGTCGAGGCGGACGAGGTCGGCGGCGAGGGCCGCGACCCTTTCACGGTCGGTCATCCCCCCGTATCCCCGGAGGCCAGACCGCCGACAAGGAGCCGCCGTGGCCGCCTACCTCGAACCCGCCTCGGGCCGCACCTACCCGCTGGACGTGCCGCGCTGGCGGGGGGACGGGGGCGCGCCGCTGCTGCTGACGGACCTGCCGGGGATCGGGCGGGACGACATCGCTTCGGGCGAACCGGGGCTGTGGCGCTACCGCGCGGCCCTGCCCTTCCAGCCGCGGATGCCGATCACGATGGGGGAGGGGCGGACGCCGCTGCTGCCCCGCAACGTCGCCGGCTTCGACGCCCTGCTGAAATGCGAGTGGCTCATGCCCACCGGGTCGTTCAAGGACCGCGGGGCGACGGTGATGCTGTCCCTCCTGCGCGACGGGGGGATCACGGCGGTGCTGGAGGATTCCTCCGGCAACGGCGGCGCGGCCATCGCGGCCTACGCGGCAGCGGGCGGGATGCGGGCGCGCATCCTCGTGCCCGCCTCGACCTCCCCCGCCAAGACGGTGCAGGCGCGGGCGGCGGGGGCGGAGATCGTGCTGGTTCCCGGCACGCGGGGGGACACGTCGGACGAGGCGGAGCGGCAGGGGAACGATCCGGACTCGGGGTTCTTCTACGCCTCGCACAACTGGCACCCGTTCTTCCTCCAGGGAACGAAGACCCTCGCCTACGAACTGTGGGAGGATCTGGGGTTCCGGGCGCCGGACGCGGTGGTGATCCCGACCGGGGCGGGGTCGAACGTGCTGGGATGCGACATCGGGTTTTCGGAGTTGCTGCGCGCGGGAATGATCGCGCGGCTGCCGCGCCTCTACGCCGCCCAGCCAGCACATTGTGGGCCGCTGGCGCGCGCGGTGCTCGGGCTGCCGCCGGAGGAGGCGCGGCCGACGATCGCGGAGGGCACCGCCATCGCGAAGCCCATCCGTCCCGCGGAGGTGACGGGCGCCATCCGCCGGTCCGGCGGCGGGGCGGTGCTGCTGGAGGAGGAGGAGATCGCGTCGGCCGCGCTCTCCCTCGCGCGGGAGGGGATCTACGTGGAGCCGACCTGCGCCCAGGCCGTCGCCGCCCTCGGCCACCTCTCGCGGAGCGGCGCCGTGCGGGCGGGGGAAACGGTGGTGGTCGTGCTGACCGGGACGGGACTGAAGGCCACGCCCCGGTATGCGGAGATGCTCGGCGTCGCTGCCTGATACCTCAGGCGTTGATCCAGGGCGTGCGCTGCCACAGCGCGGCGTAGCGGGTCTGCGCCTCCCGCATCCGCGCCTCCCAGATCGGGCCGGGTTCCACCACCGGCTCGATGAACTGCGCCTCGAAGGAGCGGATCGTCGCGGGGTCGGTCGCGGCCTCCCCCATCGCGGCGCGCAGCCGCTCGGTGATGCGAGACGGCGTGGCGGCGGGGACGACGAGGCCGCGCTCCGAATACATCTCGAAGTCGAGGCCGAGACTCCTGAACGTCGGCGTCTCCGGCGCGAAGCGGCTGCGGTCGGCACCGCCATGGGCCATGAAGCGCATGCCCCGAGGGTCGGGCATCGCCTCGCCGATGGAGACGCAGTTCACCCCCACCTGGTTCGCCAGCAGCGCCGTGCGCTGCACCGGCGCGCCGTTGTAGTGGACGACCGTGAAGCGCGCGCCCGTGAGGGAGGAGATGAGCGCGAGCATCAGGTGGTCATCCGTGCCGATGCCGGAGGTGGAGACGACGATCTCCTCGGGCTTCGCCAGCGCCCGGCGGACGAGGTCCGGCACGTCCTGGATGGGGCTGTCGGCGCGCACCATCAGGCCGGTCGGGTCGGTCATGATGTTGCCGACGAAGGCGAAGGAGTCGAGGTTGTACTGGGCGCGCCGCTCCACCGGGACCGTGACGAAAGACGGCATGTTCGTCAGGCCGATCACGTGGCCGTCCGGCCGGGAGCGGGCGACGTAGGACAGCGCGACCTCGCTCGACGCGCCGGGGCGGTTGACCACCGTGATCGCCTGACCGAGCCGGGTCTCGAGGTGGCGGGCGAAGAGGCGGGCGACGATGTCCGTGCCGCCGCCCGGCGCGAAGCCGACGACGAGTTCCACCGGCCGGTCCGGCCGCCAGTTCGACGCGAGGGCGGGCGCGGCGAGCGGCGCGGCGAGGAGGGAGCCGAGGATGGTGCGGCGCGAGAATCGGGTCATCAGGGGCTTCCAGGCGGGTTGCCCCATAAACACCGCGCCGCGCGCCGGATGAACGGTCCGCGTGCTGCGGCGCAGCGAAACCTGTGAAGGTCCTGACGGAGCGGCGCGTCAATCCGTAAATCCTTGACACGCGCGCGTCCCGGCCGCCCCCGCTATCCCGCGGGAACGGGCGGCGTTAGCGTCCGCCCGACATGGGGGAGGATGGCATGGCCGCGTTCAGGACGGTGGGGGAACTGCTGCGGACCGGCGTCGCCGCAGCGCCCGCGATCCGGGCCATCGAGGGGCGCGCGCCGCTCACCCATGGCGGCCTGCGCGACCTCGCGGACCGCACGGTGGCCGCGCTGAACGGCCGGGGCATCGGGCGCGGCGACCGGGTCGCCATCGTCCTCCCGAACGGGCCGGAGATGGCCGCGGCCTTCGTCGCGATGGCCTGCGCCGCGACGACGGCGCCGCTCAACCCCTCCTACAAGCGGGAGGAGTTCGCGTTCTACCTCGACGACCTCAAGGCGCGCGCCCTCGTCGTGCTGCGCGGCGACCCCACGCCGGCGCGGGAGGCGGCGGCGACGCTCGGCGTCCCGATCCTCGAGGTGGTGCCCGATGCCGCGGCGGGGGCCGGCGCCTTCACGCTGGAGGGCGGCACGCCCGGCGCCGCCGCGAAGCCCGGCATGGCGGGGGAGGAGGACGTCGCGCTCGTCCTCCACACCTCCGGCACCACGGCGCGGCCGAAGATCGTGCCGCTGACCCACGGCAACGTCACCGCCTCCGCCCACCACATCGGCGCGGCGCTGTCGCTCACGGCCGACGATGCCTGCCTCAACATCATGCCGCTGTTCCACATCCACGGGCTCATCGCCGCGGTGCTGTCGTCTCTCGGCGCGGGCGGCGCGGTGTGCTGCACGCCCGGCTTCGACGCGCTGCGCTTCTTCCGCTGGCTCGATGAGGAGCGGCCGACCTGGTACACCGCGGTGCCGACGATGCACCAGACGATCCTCGCGCGGGCGGATCGCAACAAGGAGATCATCGCCCGCGCCCCGCTGCGGCTGCTGCGCTCCTCCTCCGCCTCGCTCCCCGGGCCGGTGATGGAGCAGCTGGAGGCGGTGTTCGGCGCCCCACTCGTCGAGAGCTACGGCATGACGGAGGCGGCGCACCAGATGTGCTCCAATCCCCTCGCCGGCCCGCGCAAGCCGGGGAAGGTGGGCGTCCCGGCCGGGCCGGAGGTCGCGATCATGGCCGACGACGGCGCCATCCTGCCGCGCGGCGGGGTGGGCGAGGTGGTGATCCGCGGCCCCAACGTCACGGGCGGCTACGAGGCGAACCCGGACGCCAACGCGAAGGCGTTCACCGACGGCTGGTTCCGCACGGGCGATCAGGGCCTGTTCGACGAGGACGGCTTCCTGCTGCTGACCGGGCGGCTGAAGGAACTCATCAACCGCGGCGGCGAGAAGGTGTCGCCGTTGGAGGTGGACGGCGTGCTCTCCGCCCATCCCGCGGTGGCGCAGGCGCTGACCTTCGCCATCCCCCACGCGAAACTCGGCGAGGAGGTCGGCGC
>CAXVWQ010000279.1:0-4572 GCA_964263755.1 Roseomonas sp.
TCCTCCCGCGCCGGCACCGCGAGTTCCGCCGCGGCGGTCGGCGTCGGCGCCCGCCGGTCGGAGGCGAAGTCGATGAGCGTCGTGTCCGTCTCGTGCCCCACCGCGGAGATGAGCGGGATCGGCGAGGCGGCGGCGGCCCGCACCACCACCTCCTCGTTGAAGGCCATCAGGTCCTCCAGCGACCCGCCGCCGCGCGCCACGATCAGCACGTCCGGCCGCCGGATCGCGCCGAGCGGCGAGAGCGCGCCCATCGCCGCGATGGCGGCGGCGACCCCTTCCGCGGACCCCGCGCCCTGCACCGCCACGGGATACAGCAGGATCGGCCGCGGGAAGCGCCGCGCGATGGTGGTGCGGATGTCCTGGATCACCGCGCCCTTCTCGCTCGTGATCACGCCGACGACCTCCGGCAGGAACGGCAGCGGGCGCTTGCGGGATTCGTCGAACAGCCCCTCCTGCGCGAAGCGGGCCTTCAGCATCTCGATGCGCGCCAACAGGGCGCCCTCGCCGGCATACTCCAGCCGCTCGATCACCAGCGCGAAGTCGGACCGCTTGTCGGAGGCGGTGATCTTGCCGGTGGCGATGTACTCCACGCCGTTCTCCGGCTTCACGCCGCCCTTCAGCGCGCCGCGCCAGATGATCGCCCGGATCGTCCCCTTCTCGTCCTTCAGGGTGAGGTAGGAATGGCCGGAGCCATAGACCTTCAGCTCCGTGATCTCGCCGCGCACCCGCACCCGCCCGAAGGCGGATTCGAGGGTGCGCTTCACCGCCCCGGAGATCTCGGCGACGGTGTATTCCGGGATGTTGGATGCAGGCTCGGGCATTCGTCCCACCATGCTCCACGCCCGCCCACCCCGCCAGCGACGGGCGCCGCCCCGCCCACCCCTGCAACCGATTCGTCCGGAGAGTCTTTCCCCGGTGTGCAACAGGACATGCCCCCGCCCGAGGCCACCCTCGAACGCCTTCGCCGCTACGCCGTCATCCTCGCGGACTTCACCCGCCTCGCCCCGGATGCGACCGACGCGGACGCCCTCCTCAACCTCGCCTGCGTCGAGGCGGCGCGCGGCATCGGCATCCGCCACGTCAAGGTGATGCGCCATCGTCCCGAGAACGGCGACCTGCTGCTCGTCGCGGGGGTCGGCTGGCATCCCGGCGTCGTCGGGACCGCCCGGCTGGGCACCGACGTCGCCTCGCCGCCGGGGCAGGCCTTGCAGACCCGCCAGCCCGTCGTCGTGGACGACCTGCCGAACGATCCGTCGGTCCGCCACTCCCCCCTGCTGCGGGAACACGGGATCGTCTCCGCCCTCAACGTCCCGGTCGCCGTGGACGCCGACGTGTGGGGCGTGCTGGAGGTGGACAGCGACGCCCCCCGCCACTTCGGGGCGGACGACGCGACCTTCCTCGCCGCCCTCGGCAATGCCCTCGGCCTCGCCCTCGCCGCCCGGGCGGGGCGGGAGGGCGCGGAGGCGCGGCGGGCGGAGGCGGACCGGGTGCTGGCGGAGGAGCGGACCTTCCTCCGCGAGCTCCAGCACCGCAGCAAGAACGACCTCCAGCTCATCGTCTCGCTCCTCCTCATGCAGCGCCGCAAGGTGGATGCGCCGACCGCACGGCTCCTGACCCACGTGATGGACCGCATCGCCGCGGTGGGCATGGCGCACGACCAGCTCTCCCGCACGGGCAAGGCCGGCTCGGTGGCCGTCGCGGACTACCTCGCGGCCCTCTGCGGCAACCTCGCCCACCGGCGGGAGGGCGTGGTGATCGCGACGGCGCTGGAACCCGCCGACATGTCCCACGCCGTCGCCGTCTCCCTCGGACTGATCGTGAACGAACTCGTGACCAACGCCCTGAAGCACGCCTTCCCCGAAGGGCGGGAGGGCGCCATCCGCGTCTCCTTCCGCATCCTCCCCGCCGGGGAGGGGGAGGGCGAGGGCGAACTCGCCGTGTCCGACGACGGCATCGGCATGGGCCCGCCCCGCCCCGGCTCCTCCGGCACCGACCTCGTCGCACGCCTGGTGCGCCAGACCGGCGGGCGGATGGAGCGCGCGGACGGGCCCGTCGGGACGGGCTTCCGGGTGGTGTTCCCCCTCGTCACCTGACCCCGACCCGACCTCCTCGGGAAGGGCGCGCCTGTGGGCCGGAGAAGGGCTTTGCCCTCCTCCGGGGCCACAAGCGCAACTCCCGAAGGGATCAGGACGGGAGGGCTCGGGCGTCAGCCCCGCGCGAATTCCCGCTCCACCAGCCCCACGAGCACGCTCGCGCCGATCGGCAGCAGGTCGTCGTTGAAGTCGTAGCGGCCGTTGTGGACGGGGGTGCGGCTCGCCTCCGACTCTCCCGCCTGTCCCAGCAGCAGGAACGCGCCGGGCGCTTGTCCGAGCATGTAGGCGAAGTCCTCCCCGGCCGTGAGCGAGGGCAGGTCCGCCTTGATCCCCGCGGCGCCGACCACGGCGGACGCCGCCTCCGTCGCCAGCGACGCCTCCGCGGCCGTGTTGATCGTCGGCGGGTAGGAATACCGCAGGTCGAGGTCGAGGCGCACGCCGTGCGCGGCCGCCATGCCCTCCACCACCTGCCGGAACAGGGCGTGCAGCCGGTCGTGCGTGTCCGGCCGCAGGGTGCGGATGGTGCCGCGCATCTCCACCGTTTCGGGGATGACGATGTCGGAGGTGCCGGCGTGGAACTGGCCGACGCTCAGCACCGCCGTGTCGTGCGGCGCGGTGTGGCGGGAGACGAGGGTCTGGAGGGCGCCGAAGATGGAGACGGCGCAGGGCAGCGGGTCCAGGCCGTTCTGCGGCTCCGCGGCGTGGGCGGAGCGGCCGTGCAGGCGGATCACGAAGTAGTCCACCGCCGCGAGCACCGTCCCCGGCCGGATCGCCACCGTGCCGAGGGGGAGGGAGGGATGGTTGTGCAGCCCGTACACCGCGTCGCAGGGGAAGCGGCGGAACAGCCCGTCCTCCACCATCGCCAGCGCCCCCGTCAGCCCTTCCTCCGCGGGCTGGAAGATGACGTGGACGGTGCCGCGGAAGTCCCGCGTGGCCGCGAGGTGCTTCGCGGCGCCGAGCAGCATCGCCGTGTGCCCGTCATGCCCGCAGGCGTGCATCGCGGCCGGGTTGGTGGAGCGGTGCGCGAAGTCGTTCAGCTCGGGCATCGGCAGCGCATCCATGTCGGCGCGCAGCCCGATGGCGCGGTTGCCCGGCCGCCCGCGGATCACCCCGACGACGCCCGTGCGCCCGATCCCCCGGTGCACCTCCACCCCCCAGGATTCGAGGGCCGCGGCGACGATGCCGGAGGTCCGCACCTCCTCGAACCCGATCTCCGGATGGGCGTGGAGGTCGCGGCGCCACGCCTGCATCTCCGGGCGCAGCGCCGCGACGGCGGGGAGGGTGGGCATGATCGGGCCTCCGGGGTTCGGCGAAGCGTGCGGCGGACGCTGTGGTGGGGCAACCGCCCCGATGACGCCGCGCCGCCCGCGTGCCATCACGGCCGGGCGGCGGGACGGGGGCGTGGATGCGGGTTCTCCTGGTGGGCGGCGGCGGCCGGGAGCACGCGCTGGCGTGGCGGCTGTCGGAGTCGCCCCTCCTGACGCACCTCTGGGCCGCCCCCGGCAACCCCGGCATCGCCGCCCACGCCGAATGCGTCCCGATCGCCGCGGACGACGTCCCCGCGCTCGTCGCCTTCGCCCGCGACCACGCCGCGGACCTCGTCGTCGTCGGCCCGGAGGCGCCGCTCACCCTCGGCCTCGCCGACGCGCTGGCCGCGGCCGGCATCCCCTGCTTCGGCCCCTCCGCCGCCGCGGCACGCCTGGAAGGTTCCAAGGCCTTCTGCCGGGCGGTCGCGGAGGCCGCGGGAGTCCCCGGCGCCGCCTGGGCCCGCTTCGACGACGCCGACGCCGCCCGCGCCCACCTCCGCCGCACCGGCGCCCCCATCGTGGTGAAGGCGGACGGGCTGGCGGCCGGCAAGGGCGTCGTCGTCGCCGCGACGGTCGCGGAGGCGGAGGCGGCGATCGTCGAGATCATGGAGTCGCGGGTCCACGGCGCCGCCGGCGCCACCGTCGTCATCGAGGAATGCCTCGTCGGCGAGGAGGTCTCCTTCTTCGCCATCTGCGACGGCCCCGACGCCATCCCCCTCGCCGCCGCCCAGGACCACAAGCGCGTCGGCGAGGGCGACACGGGCCCGAACACCGGCGGCATGGGCGCTCACTCTCCCCCGCTCGTCTTCACCGACGCGCTGCGCGACGACGTGATGGCCCGCATCATCCGCCCGACACTCGAGGAAATGGTCCGTCGCGGCACGCCCTTCCGCGGCATCCTGTTCGCCGGCCTGATGATCACCGCCGACGGCCCGCGCCTCATCGAGTTCAACGTCCGCTTCGGCGATCCCGAATGCCAGACGCTGATGCTGCGGCTGGAGGGCGACCTCCTCGCCGCCCTCCACGCCGGGAGCCACGGCCGGCTGCGCGACGTGGCCCTGGGTTGGTCGCCCGACCCGTCCATCCTCGTCGTCATGGCCGCCCGCGGCTACCCCGGCACGCCGGCGCGCGGCGGCGCCATCCGCGGCCTCGACCGCGCCGCCGGGGTCCCC
>CAXVWQ010000280.1:0-17180 GCA_964263755.1 Roseomonas sp.
CCGTCGTCCTCGTAGATCAGCCGGCCCTGCATCTGGCCGCCGATGCAACGCAGCGCGGCGGCGGCCAGCACGCCTTCCGGGGCGCCGCCCCAGCCCATGTACATGTCCACCCCCGCCTCCGGCTGGGAGCAGGCGACGACACCGGCCACGTCGCCGTCGGGGATGAGCATGATGCGGGCGCCGGCGGCGCGGCACGCGCGGATCATCTCCTTGTGGCGGTCGCGGTCGAGGATGCAGACGACGAGGTCGCCGATCTCCACGCCCTTGGCCTTCGCGAGTTCGCGCAGGTTCTCCGCGGGCTTGGCGTCGAGGTCCACGATGCCGTCCGGCAGTCCCGCGCCGACCGCGATCTTGTCCATGTAGATGTCGGGGGCGTGGAGGAAGCCGCCCTTCTCCGAGACGGCCACGGTCGCGATCGCGTTCGGCATGCCGCGGGCGCAGATGGAGGTTCCCTCCAGCGGGTCCACGGCGATGTCCACCTCGGGCCCGCCGCTCCCGACCTTCTCCCCGATGTAGAGCATCGGGGCCTCATCCATCTCGCCCTCCCCGATGACGACGGTGCCGGAGATGGCGATGGAGTCGAAGGCGCGGCGCATGCCGTCCACGGCGGCGCCATCGGCCGCGTTCTTGTCGCCGCGGCCGATCCACTTGGAGGCGGAGATCGCCGCCGCCTCCGTGACCCGGACGAGTTCGAGGGCGAGGTTGCGGTCGGAATGCCGAGGGGCTTCGGAGAGGGGAGCGTCGCTCATGACAGGGACTCGATGCGGATGAGGGCGGGGGGTTCGAGGACGGCGTCGAGGGCGGCGATGCGGGACAGCGCCTCGGTCATCGCCGTCTCGTGGGCTTCGTGGGTGGTGAGGACGACCGGCACAGCCTCCCCCGGGGAACGGCCGCGCTGGAGCATGGATTCCAGGCTGATCCCCGCATCGCGCAGGGCGCCGGTCACGTCGGCGATCACGCCGGGGCGGTCCACCACCATGAGGCGGAGGTAGTAGGGGCCCACCCGCGTCTCGATGCCGACGGAGGGCAGGGCCGACAGGGTCTCGGCCCCCCAGACGGGGGTGTGGCGGCCGCGGGCGATGTCCACGAGGTCGGCCACGACGGCCGATGCCGTCGGGCCGGCGCCGGCGCCCCTCCCCTCCAGCACGACGCGGCCGACATGGTCGCCCTCCGCGACGATGGCGTTGAAGACGCCGTCCACGCGGGCGATGGGGTGGGACGCGGGGACCATGCAGGGGTGGACGCGGGTCTCCACGCCATCCTCCGTCATCGCGGCGAGGCCCAGCAGCTTGATGCGGTAGCCCAGTTCCTCCGCGAGGCGGATGTCGAGGGCGGAGATGGTGCGGATGCCTTCGACATGGACGGCGGCGAAGTCCACGGGGCGGCCGAAGGCGAGCGCGGCGAGGATCGCCAGCTTGTGCGCGGCGTCCACGCCGTCCACGTCGAAGGACGGATCGGCCTCCGCGTAGCCCAGCTTCTGCGCCTCGTGCAGCGCCTCGGTGAACTCGCGCCCGCGCTCCCGCATCTGCGTCAGGATGTAGTTGCAGGTGCCGTTGAGGATGCCGGCGATGCGGAGGATGCGGTTGCCCGCGAGGCCTTCGCGGATCGCCTTGATGGCAGGGATGCCGCCGGCGACCGCTGCCTCGAAGGCCAGCGGCACCTTCGCGCGCTCGGCCGCGGTGGCGAGTTCGGCGCCGTGGATCGCCAGCAGCGCCTTGTTGGCGGTGACGACGGGCTTGCCCGCGGCCAGCGCGGCGTTCAGCAGGGCGCGGGCCGGGCCCTCGGAGCCGCCGATCGCCTCCACCACCACGTCCACGCCGGCATCCTCGGCCAGCGCCGTCGCGTCCTCATACCACCGCAACCCGGCGGTGGGGACGCCGCGGTCGCGGGTGCGGTCGCGGGCGGAGACCGCCACCACCGCGATGGGCCGACCGGCGCGCGCGGCGACGATGTCGGCGTTGTCGCGCAGGATCGTGAGCACGCCGGCGCCGACCGTGCCGAGCCCGGCGACGCCGACGGAGAGGGGTTTCGCCCGGCCAGGGCGAGGGTCGTTCATCACGCGCGCATCACCTCGTCCTCCAGCGCCGGGGCGGCGTTGTCGCCCTGGAGGAAGGCGCGGATGCCGCGCAGGCCCTGGCGGATGCGGTGGGAGTTCTCCACCAGCGCGATGCGCACGTGTTCGTCGCCGTGCTCGCCGAAGCCGATGCCGGGGGCGACGGCGACCTTGGCGCGGGCCAGCAGCAGCTTGGAGAACTCGACGGAGCCGAGGTGCCGGAAGCGCTCGGGGATCGGCGCCCACATGAACATGGACGCCTGGGGGGACGGGACGTCCCACCCGGCGGCGTGCAGGCCCTTCACCAGGACGTCGCGGCGGTCGCGGTAGAGGGTCCGCATCTCCTCGATGCAGTCCTGCGGGCCGTTCAGGGCCGCCGTCGCCGCGACTTGGATGGGGGTAAAGGCGCCGTAGTCGAGGTAGGACTTCACGCGCGTCAGGGCGGCGATGAGGCGCGGGTTGCCGGCGGCGAAGCCCATGCGCCAGCCCGGCATGTTGTAGGTCTTCGACATGGAGGTGAACTCGACCGTCACGTCCTTCGCGCCCTCCACCTGCAGGACCGACGGGGGCGGGTTCCCGTCGTAGTACAGCTCGGCGTAGGCGAGGTCGGACAGGATGAAGAGGCCGTGCTTGCGGCAGAGCGCGACGAGGTCGCGGTAGAAGTCGAGCGTCGCGACGAGGGCCGTGGGGTTCGACGGATAGTTCACGATGACCGCGGTCGGCGCCGGCACGGAATGGCGGACGGCGCGGTCGATCGCCTCCAACATGGAATCATCGGGCGTGTAGGGCAGCGACCGCACCGAGGCGCCGGCGATGAGGAAGCCGAACTGGTGGATGGGGTAGGAGGGGTTGGGGACGAGGATCGTGTCGCCGGGACTCGCGATGGCTTGGGCGAGGTTCGCCAGGCCTTCCTTGCTGCCGAGGGTGGCGATGACCTCCGTCTCCGGGTCCAGCTTCACGCCGAAGCGCCGGGCGTAGTAGCCGGCCAGGGCCTTCCGCAACCCGGTGATGCCCTTGGAGGAGGAGTAGCGGTGGGTGCGGGGGTCCTGCACCGCCTCGATCAGCTTCGCCACGATGTGCGGCGGCGTCGGGGAGTCCGGGTTGCCCATGCCGAGGTCCACGACGTCCTCCGCCGCGGCGCGGGCCTTCGCCTTCGCGGCGTTGACCTCGGCGAAGACGTAGGGGGGAAGGCGGCGGACGCGGTGGAACTCTTCGGCCATGCGGGCGGGTCCTAGAGGCGCGGGATCGGCGGCGGGTTGGCGAGGTTGGGCGGGGCCGGGGCCAGGAGATCGGCGGGCGGCGCCTCGGGGACCGGACCCATCTGCGGCATCTCCTGCGGCGGGGTGCCGCGGCCGCCGGGAAGGGTCAAGGTGGCGGGGCCGGTGCCGACCGGAGGTGCGGGCCGCAGCCGGGCGGCGGGTGGCGGGCCGGCGGCGAGGAGGGCGGCGCCCTCCGTGTCCGGGCGCGGGGGTACGGGGGCACCGACGGGGGCGGGGTTGGCCGCGGCGGCGCGGTTGGCCGCGAGGGCGGCGGAGAGCTCGGCGCGCGTCTCGGCCGGGCCTCGGTCCGGCCGCGGCGGGAGAACCGAAAAGTTCGGGCGGGCGCTGTCCAGCCCCGAGGGAGTCGGGCGCCCGCCGAGGGGGTCGCCGGTGATCTGGCGGAAGAACTCGAACGGGCTTTCCGCCGGCGCGCCGACGCAGGCCGAAAGCGCGAGGAGCGCGGCCGTCGCGAGGCCGGCATGAGCGGCGCGCGCTTGCCCCGCGAATCCCCATCTCCTAAGTCCGGGATGGTCGTGTCCGGGGCCGGTCCCGTGCGTTCCACGGGCGGGCGCCATGTCGCGCTGCATGGGGCGGTCCTCTTCGGGGGCCCCTTTGCCGCAGAACGGCGGCGGGCGGAAGCGGCAACCGGGCCGCGCTTACGGGGCCGGTGCAGGTGACGGGATCGGCGCCCCGACGCGCCGACAGGGGAGTGGACGCGGTGAGCCAGGACGTCGTGAAGCCGGAAGCCGTGAAGCCGGGTGCGGGCGAGGCGGAGGCGGCGAAGCCCGAGGGCCTGACGAGCAGCACCGAAGGGTCGCCGGCGCGGGTGGAGGGCGACCGCAGCGGCGAGATCGCGGTGGGTGCGGGCCCGGCCGGGAACGCGCTGGCCGGCGCCGGGGCGCTCGGTGGGCCGAACGAAGGCGCGCCGCCGGCCGGGTCGACGGCCCCGGAGGTGCGGGGCGCGGACGGCAAGGGGAAGATCGCGCGGCGGGTGAAGCCGGCGGGCGCGGCGAACGACGACGCGGCGGAGGTGGAGGCGCGGTCCGGCACGGCGGCGTCCGCCATCGCGCTCGCGGTCGGCGCCGACCCGGCCGCCCCGCCGGTGACGGCCCCCCTCCCCTCCCCCATCGCGCCGGCCGCGGCGTCGTCCGCGGTGGTGGTGGACATGGCGAAGGCGTCGGGCCAGCCCGCGACGGTGGCGGAGGTCGCGAAGGCGGTCGCGGCGGAGGCGACGAAGCCGGCCGCGCCGAAGGCCCCGCCCACGGCCGCGAAGGAGGAGCCGAAGGCCGAGGCGGGGGCGTTCCGCATGCCCGACCCCGCGATCGTGTCGCGCACCATGGCCGACGTGGCGGAGCGGGGGCAGCGGATCGTCGCGGAGTTCCTCAAGCGCCAGAACAGGGAAACGGCGAACCCCGATCCCCTCAACATCGGCAATGCGTTCATGGAGATGACGACGCGGCTGATGGCCAACCCGGCCGCGGTGGTGCAGGCGCAGATCGGGTTCTGGCAGGACTACCTCACGCTCTGGCAGAACACCGCCCGGCGCTTCATGGGCGTGGACCAGACGCCCGTCATCGCCGAGGCCAAGGGCGACCGGCGGTTCAAGGACGACGCGTGGCGCGAGAGCGAGGTCTTCGACTTCATCAAGCAGTCCTACCTGCTCTCGTCCCGCTTCTTCACAAACGTCGCCTCCTCGGCCGAGGGCCTGGACCCAAAGGCGGCGCAGAAGGTGGATTTCTACACGCGCCAGTTCGTGGACGCGATGAGCCCGACGAACTTCTGGATGACCAACCCGGAGGTGCTGCGCAAGACCGCGGAGACGGGCGGCGAGAACCTGCTGAAGGGGCTGTCGAACCTGCTGTCCGACCTGGAGCGGGGGAAGGGCAAGCTCCGCATCTCCATGACCGACGAGAGCAAGTTCACCGTCGGCGAGAACATCGCGGTCACGCCGGGCAAGGTGGTGTACCGCAACGCGCTGATGGAGCTGATCCAGTACTCCCCGGCCACCGAGACGGCGCTGAAGCGGCCGCTGCTCATCCTGCCGCCGTGGATCAACAAGTACTACATCCTCGACCTGCGGCCGAAGAACTCCTTCGTGCGCTGGGCGGTGTCGCAGGGCCACACCGTGTTCATCTGCTCCTGGGTCAACCCGGACGAGACGCTCTCGGAGATGGGCTTCGACGACTACATGCGCCTCGGTCCCTACGCGGCGCTCGACGCCATCCAGGAGGCCACGGGGGAGCGGCGGATCAACGCCATCGGCTACTGCCTCGGCGGGACGCTGCTCGGCGCCACCCTCGCGCACATGGCGAAGAAGGGCGACGACCGGGTCGCCTCGGCGACCTTCTTCACGACGATGCTGGACTTCGAGGAGGCCGGCGAACTCGGCGTCTTCATCGACGAGGAGCAGCTGCAGGCCATCGAGGCGAAGATGAACGCCAAGGGCTACCTCGAAGGCGCGGAGATGGCGACGACCTTCAACATGCTCCGCGCCAACGACCTGATCTGGTCCTTCGTCGTGCAGAACTACCTGCTGGGGCAGGAGCCCTTCCCGTTCGACCTGCTGTTCTGGAACGGGGACTCCACGCGGATGCCGGCGCGGATGCACTCGTTCTACCTGCGGCGGATGTATCAGGCGAACGACCTGGTGAAGCCGGGCGGCGTCGAACTGCTCGGCGAGTCGCTCGACCTCCGCGACATCAGGACCCCGACCTACATCCTCGCCACGCGGGAGGACCACATCGCGCCGTGGAAGAGCAGCTATCGCGCGACCCAGCTGTTCACCGGACCGGTCCGCTTCGTGCTGGCCGCGTCGGGGCATATCGCCGGCGTCGCGAACCCGCCGGAAGCCGGGAAGTACTCGCATTGGATCAACGGCGACCTGCCGGCGGAACCGGACACGTGGTTCGAGGGGTCCACGGAGATCTCGGGGTCCTGGTGGGGCGACTGGCATCGCTGGGCGACGGCGCAGGACGACGCGACCGTGCCGGCCCGGGTGCCCGGAACCGGGGCGCTGCCGGCGCTGGCCGACGCCCCCGGGACCTACGTGAAGGTGATGGCAAGCGACTGACGTCCCGGCCGGCCATCGGCGGCGCGAGCCTCAGCGGCGGAGCGAATCCACGTTGAAGCCCGTGCCGCCGAGGCCACCGCGGTCGGCGGGCACGGGGATGTCGAGGCCGCCGGACCAGCCGTTCGTCGCGTCGAGGCGGCGCACGTCCTCGGCGAGCGCGTTGGCGGCGAGTTCGACGGCGGGGAGCGGGCCGGGGTTGGCGAGGCGGTCCAGCGCCGCGGTGCCGCCGCCGCGTGGGAAGAGCGTGTCCGGCAGCGTCCGCGCCGCGGCGTCGCGCGGGCCGGCGGGAGGAAGCGCGCGGGCGGTGGCGGAGAAGGCGGGGATCAGCCGGGCCGCGGGCGTCAGCGCGTCCACGCCGAGCGAGGCGCGGAGTTCGTCGCGCGCGGGGCCGAGGCCATCCTTCGCGCCGCGCGACACGGGCGCCCAGCGCGCGACCACCGGAACCTCCGAGGCGAGGTATTCCAGCACGGCGGCGAGGCGGGCGACCCGGGCCGGATCGTCCTTCAGGCCGAGGCTGGCGCCGCGGGCGTCGCGTTCCAGCAGGGCGACCGCGGCGCGTCCCGCGTCCTCGTTCGGCGCCCAGAGGCCGGCGGGGGCGGGCATGGCGATATTGGGCCGGCGGAGTTCGGCGCAGGCGGGCAGCGCCGCGAGGGCGAGGAGGACGGAGCGGCGGTTCACGGGGACTCCGCGAGAGGATGGGCGGGGCGTGGTCATCCCCGGGCGGGGAACGGCAGGGCGACGTCGTCGCGTTCGACGGGGGAGCCGAACTCCGCGTCGTTGAGGGCGCGGAAGGTCGCATCGTTGACCGTGGGCAGGCGCGGCAGGGTGCCGAGGCGGGCGGCGGCGCCCGGCGCGAACAGCGGCGGGCTGAGGGCGGCATCGGCGGCGCGCGCGTCGTTCCGGGCCAGGGCGGCCGCGGCGGCGTCGAGGGCGGCGATCACGTCGGTCGGCGATGCATCGGCGGCGACGCCGAGGGCGGCGCGCAGCTCGTTCCGCGCGGCGTTCATCGCGGGCGGGGTGAAGGAGCCGAAACGGGTGAAGGGCGGGTCCTGCCATGCGGCCTCCGCGAGCCATTCCACCTGGATGGCGGCGACCGCCGCCTCGGCGGGCCGGGCACGGAGGCGGGACGGACGGGCGAAGGATTCCGCGGCGTTGGCGAGGGCGTTGAGGGCCGGGGTCGTCCGGTCGCCGAGGCCGGCGCGCGGCGGCAGGTCCGGCAGGGGGCCGCGGGCCGCGCAAGCGGAGAGGGCGAGGGCGAGGGCGACGAGGAGGGGGGCTATCCTCATGGGCCGCCGCTTTCCCAGTGGGGCGGGGGCGGGGCGAGGCTGAGGGCGTGTTCCTGCGCGAGGGCGGCGTAGTGCGGTGCGGTCTCGTCCCACTTGGCCCGCTCCTCCGGCGACATCACCCGGATGACGCGGGCGGGGCTGCCGAGCCAGAGCTCGTTCGGGCCGATGCGCTTGCCGGGGGTGAGGAGGGAGCCCGCCCCGAGCATGCCGCCCTCTTCGATGACGCAGCCGTCCAGCACCGTCGCGCCCATGCCGACGAAGGCGCGGTCGTGCAGGGTGCAGGCGTGGACGATGGCGGCATGGCCGATGCTCACGTCGTTGCCGATGATCGTTGGGAAGTCGTGGCGGTTGATGTGGACGATCGTCCCGTCCTGGATGTTCGTGCCGGCGCCGACGCGGATGAAGTTCGAGTCGCCGCGAAGGACGCAGGCGTACCAGACCGAAGAGCGCGCGCCGATCTCGACGTCGCCGATGACGGCGGCGGTGGGGGCGACCCAGGCCGAGGGGTGAACCCTCGGCCCGATGCCGCGGAAGGGGTAGAGGGGCGGGTTCATGCCGCCCGTTCGAACCTTGGGTCGAGCCGCGCGGCGACGTCGAGGCCGAGCATGAGGCCGAGATTCTGGACGGCGGCGCCGGACGCGCCCTTGCCGAGGTTGTCGAGCCTCGCGACGAGGACGGCGTGACGGTGGGCGGCGTTGCCGAAGACGCGGAGTTCGAGGGCGTTCGTGTCGTTCAGGCTCTCGGGTTCCAGCTTGCCGGTCGCCTCGGCGGGGAGGACGCGGATCCAGGGCGAGCCGCGGTAGTGGGCGTCCAGGGCGGCGCGGAGGTCGTCCGGGGACGGGGTGCCGGGCAGCGTATCGAGGTGCAGCGGGATCGAGACGAGCATTCCCTGACGGTAGTTGCCGACGCTCGGGACGAAGATCGGGCGGCGGGTCAGGCCGGCGTAGCGCTGGATTTCCGGCAGGTGCTTATGCTCCAGGCCGAGGCCGTAGAGTTCGAAGGCCGGGGCGGTGCCGGCATCGAAGGCGGCGATCATCGACTTGCCGCCGCCGGAGTAGCCGGAGACGGCGTTGACGGTGATGGGGTGGTCGCGCGGAATCAGGCCGGCACCCACGAGCGGACGCTGGAGAGCGAGGGCGCCGGTGGGGTAGCAGCGGGGGTTGGCGACGCGCGCGGCGCCCGCCACCAGTGCGGCCTGTTCGGCGGAGAGTTCGGGGAAGCCGTACACCCATTCCGGGTCGATGCGATGGGCGGTGGAGGCGTCCAGTAGGCGCGGCGCGTCGCGGCCGAGGGAGGCCGTGAGGGCGGCGGCCTCCTTCGCGGCGTCGTCGGGGAGGCAGAGGACCACGGCGTCGGCCTCGGCGTAGATGGCGCGCTTCGCCTCCGGATCCTTGCGGCGCTCGGCCGGCAGGGAGAGCAGGCGGACGGTCGGCATCGCTTCCAGCCGCTCGCGGATCTGCAACCCGGTGGTGCCGGATTCGCCGTCGATGAAGACGCTCGGGGTCGCCATGGGGGCCTCCTCTGGGCCGATATGGGGCGTGCGGCCCCCGGAAACGCAAGGGGGGCGGGCCATTGCGGGCCCGCCCCCCTGTTGGGACGATGCGATGCGGGCCGATCCCGGCCCGCGGGGATCAGCGCTTGGAGAACTGGAAGGAACGTCGCGCCTTCGGCTTGCCGTACTTCTTGCGCTCGACGACGCGCGGGTCACGGGTCAGGAAGCCGGCCTTCTTCAGGATCGGGCGCAGCGTCGGCTCGAAGTTGACGAGGGCGCGGGACAGGCCGTGGCGCACCGCGCCGGCCTGACCGGAGAGGCCGCCGCCGACCACCGTCGCCATCACGTCGAACGCCTGGTAGCGGTCCGCGACGAGGAAGGGCTGGGCGATGAGCATCCGCAACACCGGGCGGGCGAAGTACTTCGACGCCGCCTTGTCGTTGATCGTCACCGTGCCCTTGCCCGGCATGATCCAGACGCGGGCGATGGCGTTCTTGCGGCGGCCAGTGGCGTAGGAGCGGCCGAGGGCGTCCTTCTTCGGCGCGACCTGGGACAAGGGCAGGTCGGGGGAGGACTGGGTGCCGGCGACGAGGTCCTTCAGGTCCGCGAGGGACGTGGCGACCGCGGGGGGGGTGTCACTCATCGGATCAGGCCGCCTCAGCACCGCTGGCGCCGGCGGTGGAGCGCGCGGCGAGGTTCTTGGGGTTCATCGCGCCGACGTCGAGCGGCTGCGGGGACTGCGCGGCGTGCGCGTGCTCCCCGCCGGCGTAGACGTGGAGGTTGCGCATCTGCTGGCGGCCGAGCGGGCCGCGGGTGATCATCCGCTCCACCGCCTTCTCCAGCACGCGCTCCGGGAAGCGGCCCTCCAGGCCTTCCTTCGCGGTGCGGCCCTTGATGCCGCCGGCGTAGCCGGTGTGCCAGTAGAAGACGGACTGCTCCGCCTTGTTGCCGGTCAGCCGGACGCGCTTGGCGTTGACGACGACGACGTGATCGCCGCAATCCACGTGCGGCGTGAAGGTCGGCTTGTGCTTCCCGCGGAGGCGGTTGGCGATGATGGTGGCCAGCCGTCCGAGGACGAGGCCGTCGGCGTCGATGAGGATCCAGTTCTTCTGGACCTCCGCCGGCTTGATGGAGCGGGTCTGGGTGGAGATCATGACTTCCGAGGCGTCGAGGTGCGGGCGGCGTATGGGGGCGAAGGGGCTGATCCGTCAAGGGTTCTGGATGTGGTAGCGTGATACCACAGCCGTTGCTGCCCCGTGCGTCGGGGCCGCCGCCGCGACCGCCGCGTCGCTGGGGGCGGTGGGTGGCGGGGGTGCTGGTGCTGCTGGCGCTCGTCGTGGCACTGCCGCGGGCGGCGGTGATCCCCGCGCGCTACGACCCCTTCGCGCCGCTGGACCTGCGGGAGGCGCCGGGGCTGCTCACCCGCTACAAGATCGGGCGGATGGAGCGTGATCCGGAGGCGTGCCTCGCGGCCTTCGCGGCGTCGGGGATCACGGTAGCGCGCATGCCGGAACAGCCGGTCCGCGACGGGTGCGGCATCGCCAACCCCGTGCGGATGGCGTCCGGGCTGGTCTTCTCGCCGTCCGTTCCGGTGGTGGCGTGCCCCGTCGCGGCGGCCTGGGCGGTGTTCGAGCGGCACGGGCTGCAACCGGCGGCGGGGGCGCATCTCGGGGCGCGGGTGACGGGGGTGCGGCACCTCGGGGCCTACAACTGCCGCAACGTGAACCATTCGGCGCGGGGGAACCGGAGCCAGCACGCCACGGGGCAGGCGCTAGACGTGGCGGGGTTTTCCCTCTCGGACGGGCGGCATGTGGGGCTGCCGCGCGACTGGGACGCGGGCGAGGGGCGCGGGGCGTTCCTGCGGGCGGTGCGGGACGGCGCGTGCCGGGTGTTCTCGGCGGTGCTCGGACCGGAATTCAACGCGGCGCACCGGGACCACTTCCACTTCGACCGCGGGCCTTACGGGGCGTGCCGGTGAGTGCCCCGATGAACGACGGACCGATCGCGGTGATCGGGGCGTCCGGTCGGTCCGGCGTCGCGCTGTGCCGGGCGCTGGCGGCGGCGGGACGGCGCTTCGGCCCGGTGGTGCGGGATGCGGACCGTTGGACGGCGCTCGGGATCCCGCCCGGCGCGGCGGCGCGCGTTGCGGACCTGCGGGACGCGCCCTCCCTTCACCGCGCGTTGCGGGGCGCGTCGCAGGTGGTGTCGTGCGCGCACGCGCGGCACGCGGCGGCGATCATGCATGCGGCGCCTCCGGGTGTTCCGGTCGTGCTGATGGGGTCCACGCGGCGGCATTCGCGCTGGCGGGACGACCACGGGGACGGGGTGCGGGCGGGGGAGGGGGCGCTGCTGGCCTCCGGGCGGCCCGGCGCCATCCTGCACCCGACGATGATCTACGGGGCCGCGGGGGAGGACAACGTGCGGCGGCTGGCGGCGCTGATGCGGCGGCTGCCGGTGGCGCCGCTGCCGGGGGGCGGGCGGGCGCTGGTGCAGCCGATCCACCAGGGCGACGTGACGCGGGCGCTGGTGGCCGCGCTGTCCCGCGAATGGGCGGGGCCTGAGGCGGTGGTGATCGCAGGGCCGACCCCCCTTCCCTACCGGGATTTCGTCGCGGCGGTGTGCCGGGCGGCGGGGGTGCGGGCGCCGCGGGTGGTGCCGGTGCCCCTGGGGCCGCTGGTGCTGGCGGCGGCGGTCATGCGGGCGGTGCCAGGGCTCCCCACCGTGCGGGCCGCGGAGTTGCGGCGGCTGACGGAGGACAAGGCCTTCGACATCGCGCCGATGCGGGCGTTGCTCGGGGTGGATCCCGTGCCGCTGGAAGAGGGGCTCGCCTTGACATTCGGGGCGCCGGCGGGGGCATAACCCGCCATGCCCATCATCAACCGCATCGCCGAGTTCCACGACGACATGACGGCCTGGCGCCGCGACTTCCACCGCCACCCCGAACTCAACTTCCGGGAGGTCCGGACGTCCGGGATCGTCGCGGACAAGCTGCGCGAGTTCGGGTGCGACGAGGTGGTGACGGGGATCGCGACCACCGGCGTCGTCGGGGTGATCCGCGGCACCGGCGAAGGTGGCGCGATCGGGCTGCGGGCCGACATGGACGCGCTGCCGATCGAGGAGGAGACGGGGGCCGACTACGCCTCCGTGAACACCGGCGTGATGCACGCCTGCGGGCATGACGGGCACACGGCGATGCTGCTCGGCGCGGCGCGCTACCTCTGCGAGACGCGGAACTTCGCGGGCACCGCCTACGTCATCTTCCAGCCCGCGGAGGAGATGGGCGGCGGCGGCGAGGTGATGGTGAAGGAGGGGTTGTTCGAGCGCTTCCCGATGGACCGCGTCTACGGCCTGCACAACTGGCCACGGGCGCTGGAGGGCGAGTTCGTGTGGCGCGTCGGGCCGATCATGGCGGCGGTGGCGGACATCCGCGCGACGATCACCGGCCGGGGCACCCACGCGGCGATGCCGCACACGGGGAACGACACGGTGGTGATCGCGGCGCAATGCGTCACGGCCCTACAATCCATCGTCGCGCGGAACGTGGATCCGCTGAAGTCGGCGGTGGTGACCATCGGCTCTATCAAGGGCGGCGAGGCGTTCAACATCATCCCGGAGGTCGTCACGCTGCGCGGCACGGCGCGGTGGTACGAGCCGGCGGTGGGCGACCTGCTGGAAGCGAAGGTCTGCTCCATCATCACCGGCGTGGCGGCGGCCTTCGGCGCCACGGCGACCGTGCAGTTCGACCGGATGTATCCGGCGACGGTGAACGAGGAGGTCAGCACGGGGCTGGCGGCCGACGCGGCGCGGGCGGTGGTGGGGGAGGCGCGGGTCTCGCACATGGCGGCGCCGACGATGGGCGGGGAGGACTTCTCCTTCATGCTCAACGCGAAGGACGGGGCCTACCTGCTGCTCGGCTCGGGCAAGGGTCCGGACGACCCGAACCCGCACCACCCGCGCTACGACTTCAACGACGCGGTGCTGCCGCACGGCGCGTCGTGGTGGGCGACGATGGTGGAGAAGCAGTTGCCACGGCGGGGGTGACCGCCGGCCGGCAGGTCTCGAACCCTGGCGCCGGCCGTCCCGGATCCCTCCTCCGGGGACGCAAGCCTTCCTTCTTTCTCGTGCGGCATGAGGCCGCCGCGGTGCGGTCACGGAGGGGATTCATGCTCAACGGCGTCATGGTCGGGTCGAACGACATTGAGCGTTCCAAGCGCTTCTACGACGCGGTGCTTGGCACGCTCGGGGCGGGTCAGCCGATCCGCGACACGGCGGGCGGCGGCCATGTCCGGCTCTTCTATCGGCACGACGGCAGCACGTTCAGCGTCACCGAGCCGATCAACGGCGAGGCGGCCACCGCCGCCAACGGCGGCACCGTGGCCTTCCGGTGCGCCTCGCCCGAGGGTGTACAGGCGTTCCATGACGCCGCGGTCGCGCACGGGGGCATCTCTGTCGAGGATGCACCGGGGCTGCGTGAAACCAGCACGGGGGCGGTCCATGTGGCCTACGTGCGCGATCCCGATGGGAACAAGCTCTGCGCCATCCATCGGGGTTGAGACTCGTCGGGGTTGCCCCGGCGGCATCGTCCGGCCAGTTTCGGAGCCCGCGCCCGCTTCGTGACCATGGGCGCGGCAACGCGGGGGACACGCCATGCACATCGCTTCGATCGGGCGCGCGGCCGGTCCGCCTGCGGGCGCCGCGGCCATCCCCGATTCCACCGGCCTGAACCTGTTCCGGGCGGACCCGGACCTCACGGCCCTCGCGTCGCTCTACCTCCCCGCCGACCTTGCCTCCCACCTCATGCCGCACCTCGACCGCCTCGGCGCGATGGCGGGCGGACGGCTGGACGCGCTGGCGGGGGAGGCGGACCGGAACCCGCCGGAACTGCTGCACCGGAACCGGCGGGGGGAGGACACGCAGACGGTCCATTACCACCCGGCCTATCGCGAACTCGAGGCGGCGGCGTTCGGGGAGTTCGGGCTGGCGGCGCTGTCGCACCGGGGTGGGGTGCTGGGCTGGCCGGACCCGATGCCGGCGGCGGCGAAGTATCTCCTCACCTACCTCTTCGTGCAGGCGGAATTCGGGCTGTGCTGCCCCGTCTCGATGACCGACAGCCTGACGCGGACACTTCGAAAATTCGGCTCGCCCGACCTCGTCGTGCGCTACCTGCCGGCGCTGACCTCCCAGGACATGGACGCGCTGCACCAGGGCGCGATGTTCATGACGGAGCAGGGGGCGGGGTCCGACATCGCCGCCACCGCCGTCGTCGCGGCGCCGCGGGAGGACGGGGCCTGGGCGCTGACGGGGGACAAGTGGTTCTGCTCCAACCCCGACGCGGAGCTGGCGATGGTGCTGGCGCGGCGGGCGGACGGACCACCCGGGTTGAAGGGGGTGTCGCTGTTCCTGCTGCCGCGCCACCTGCCCGACGGGACGCCGAATCGCCACCGGATCGTGCGCCTGAAGGACAAGCTCGGCACCCGCTCCATGGCGAGCGGCGAGGTGTCGCTCAACGGCGCGGTGGCGTGGCTCGTCGGCGATCCGGAGGCGGGGTTCCGGCAGATGGCGGACATGGTGAACAACTCCCGCCTCTCGAACGGCGTGCGGGCCGCGGGGATGATGCGGCGTGCGGTGACGGAAGCGCTGTTCATCGCCCACCGCCGCGTCGCCTTCGGGCGGCGGCTGGTGGAGATGCCGCTGATGCGGCGGCAGCTCCTGAAGATGGTCGTCCCGATGGAGCAGGCGCGGACGATGATGTTCCAAACCGCCGAGGCGCTGCGGCGTTCGGACGCGGGGGAGGAGGGCGCCTACGCGCTGCTGCGCATCCTGACCCCGCTCATCAAGTTCCGCGCGTGCCGGGACGCGCGGCGCGTCACGGGCGACGCGATGGAGGTCCGCGGCGGCTGCGGCTACATCGAGGAATGGCCGGACGCGCGGCTGCTGCGCGACTCCCACCTCGGCTCCATCTGGGAGGGCACGAGCAACATCGTCGCGCTGGACGTGCTGCGGGCGGCGAAGCGGGAGGGGTCGTTGCCCGTGCTGGCGGCGCATGTGCGCGGGCTGCTGGGGAACGGCGACGCGCTGCCGGAGGCCGGGCCGGCGCTGGATCGCGCGGTGGCCCTGGCGGAGCGGGCGGGGGATGACCCCGCGCTGGCACGGCAGGCGGCCTCCGCGCTGTATCACCTGACCTCCGCGGCGGGACTGGCCTGGGAGGCGGCGCGGCTGGACGCGCCGCACCGGCTGGAGATCGCCCGGCTGGTGCTGCGCCACCGCGTGCTGCCGCGCGACCCGCTCGCGCCGGACGACCTGCCGACCGCCGACCTGCTCCCCGACCCCGCGCCGCCCGAACTCGGCTCTCACGGAATCGCCGCATGATCGCCCGCCGCCCCTTCCTCGCTGTCCCCCTCCTCGCCGCCCCCGCGCTGGCGCAGGCGCCGCGACCCGTGACCCTCGTCGTGCCCTTCGCCCCGGGCGGGCCGACCGACCTCATCGCGCGACGGCTCGCAGGGGCGATGGCGGAATCGCTCGGCGGGCCGGTGGTGGTGGAGAACCGCGCCGGGGCCGGCGGCAACATCGGGGCGGAGGCGGTGGCGCGCTCGGCCGCCGACGGGACCACGGTGCTGTTCGGAACCTCCGGGCCTCTCGCCATCAACAGGATGCTGTTCCCGAACCAGGGCTACGACCCCGTGCGGGACTTCGCGCCGGTGGCGCCGCTCGGCCGCATCCCGAACGTGCTGGCGGTGAACCCGGGGCTGGCGGCCCGTGACGTGCCGGCGCTGATCGCCATGGGACGGCGGGGGGAGCGGCTGGCCTACGGGTCCTCCGGGAACGGCGCCTCGTCGCACCTGGCGGGCGCCCTGTTCAACACGATGGCCGGGACGACCTTCGAGCACGTCCCGTATCGCGGCACCGGCCCCGCGCTGAACGACGCGGTGGCGGGCCACGTCGCGATGGTGTTCACGGACATCCTCACCGCGCTGCCCCTGGTTCAGGCCGGGCGGCTGCGGGCGCTCGGCGTCACCACCCCCGAACGCTCGCCGGTGATGGCGGAGGTGCCGACGGTCGCGGAGCAGGGCCTGCCCGGCTACGACGCCTCCGTGTTCTTCGGCCTCGTCGTCGCGGCCGGGACGCCGGTTCCGGCGCGGGACCGGCTGCGCGCGGCGGTCGCCGCGGCGCTGGCCGTGCCGGACACGCGGCGGGCGCTGGAGGGTGCTGGAATGCAACTCGCCCCCGACCTGACGCCGGACGCGCTGACGCGGCTGATGGCGGAGGAGACGGCCCGCTGGGAGCGCGTGATCCGGGAGGCGAACGTCCGTGCGGATTGATCGGGTTCTCGCGGTCCTCGGGATCGCGCTGCTGCCGGGCTGCGTCGTGGTGCCGGTGGCGGGATACCACGAGGGCGGGTCCGCCGCGGAGGTCGGGGCGGCCATGGGCGCGCTGATCGGCGCGGCGATGGACCGGGCCGTCGGGCCGCCGCCGGGTGCCGTCTGGGACCCCTACGCCGGGGTCTGGCGACTGCCGTAGGGGATGCCGCCGGCGCCGGACCCTCCAGCGCTCAGACGTAGAGGGCGGACCGTCGCGCCCGCACCGCCTCGCGGAAGCCTTCGTAGTGGAACGGGATGTTGTCCGCCTCGTCCCCGCCCAGCCGTCCGGCCACCTTGTCGTGGGCCAGGAGAGCGGCCTCGAAGCCCGGCCCCGCCACGACGAGCACGACGGCGTCGCGCCGGGCGTAGTGCTTGTATGTGCCGCCGAACTCGCGGTGCCCCACGTCCAGCACGTAGGCGGCGCAGCCCTCGATGAGGGAGGCGCGGTCCGCCGCCGTCAGGCGCCCGGTCGTGCCACCCGATGCCGCGACGATCGCTTCCACCAGGGCAAGGCTGTCCGGCGAGTGATCGAGGGCCATGCCGTGTCTCTCACGCGCGCGGGCCGCGAAACGCGCGGCGAGACGCGCCACCTCCGCCGCGAAGTCCGGCGCCGCGGCGGCCCCGGACCGGAAGAACCGGAGCCAGCTCAGGGCCAGACCCCG
>CAXVWQ010000281.1:0-9753 GCA_964263755.1 Roseomonas sp.
GCCTCCCGCGACGGTCCCCAAGCCGTCGCCGCGGGTGTGGGGCTGTAGCTCAGTTGGGAGAGCGCGTCGTTCGCAATGACGAGGCCAGGGGTTCGATTCCCCTCAGCTCCACCACCCTTCCACTCGCTCATCCCGCCGGCGCGGGCCGGATTGGTCTTCGGGGACTGGGTGCATCCGCCCGTGATCAGGCCAGGACCGCGGCCACGCTCCCCGCCGGGCGGCCGTTGCTGTCGTTGATCGGGTCTTCCACCGCCCCGGCGAGCGCGGCGGCCCGGTCCGCCGGCAGCACGCCGAGGCGGGCCAGGAGGGCGACGAGCACCGCCATCTTCCCGCGCGCGGCCCCGTCCGCCATCTTGATCGCGATCCCCAGCGCCCCCTCACCCCGGCGGTCGGGCAGGAAGGCGACGACGAAGCCCTCCGCCCCCACCTTCATCGAGAAGCGCGTCCCCCTGTCCCGCACCGCGCGGACGACGCGGGAGGTCGGCGCGTCGCGGCCGGAGAGGTGGTCGGGATGCGCCTCCAGCGCGCCGAGGATGCGGCGGATGGCGGCGGCGCGGCGGGGGTCGGCCACGTCGGCGGCGGCGTAACGGGCGGCGGTGCGGGCCATGTCGCCGACCGGCAGGGCGAGGGCGGGGAGGCCGCAGCCGTCGGTGCCGTGCGGCAGGGCGGCGGCGTCGCGGCCCAGGAGTTCGGAGAACCCGGTCATCCAGTGGCGCTGCGCCGGATGGTCCGGCCGCTCGTAGCCCCCGGTCGGCGCGCCCAGGGCGCGGCAGGCGGTCAGGAAGCCGCAATGCTTGCCGGAGCAGTTGTGGAACACGCGGCTCCTGCCGCCGGCGCGGATGGCGGCGTGGGAATCGGCCTCGCCGATCGGGTAGGCGGGGCCGCAGACCAATGCGGACTCCCCCAGCCCCAACCGCCCGAGCCAGTCGCGGACCATCGCCACCTGGAAGGGTTCGGCGCGGTGGGAGGCGCAGGCGAGGGCGACGTGCGCATCGTCCTCCCCGTCCGCCCCGCCGCTCTCCACCAGCGCCAGGGCCTGGAAGGGTTTCAGGGAGGAGCGGGGGAAGGTCACGAACCCCGGGTCGCCCCATGCGTGGACGATCCGCCCCGACGCGTCGGCGACGGCGACGACGCCCTGGTGGACGGATTCGATCGTGCCGTTGCGGCGGACTTCGGCGAGGCGGGCGAAGGTCATGCGCCCCCCTATCGCCGCAAGCCCCGCCACGCCAGCAGCGGCAGCCGCGCGACGAACCCGAACACCAGGCGCACGTGCATCGCCGTCAGCAACGCGTTGTCCCGCCCGTAGCGGAAGTGCGACACCCCGCCCTCCTCCCGCGCCACGTAGCGGACGGCGGCGGGGATGTTCACCGCGGGCACGCCGCGCCAGGCCAGCCGCACGGCGGATTCCGCGTCGAAGTCGTAGCGGCGCATGCCCCAGGGCGTGCGGCGCATCACCGCCAGCAGCGGCCCGATGGGATAGACCCGGAAGCCGAAGAGGGAGTCGCGGATCGGCTCGCCGCCGCGCGTCGTCCACAGCGTCTCCAGCCCCGCCCAGCCGTTCGACACGCGCCGGCCCTTCACCCGCAGCGCCGGCGCCTCCGGCCCGAAGACCGGCACGCCGAGCACCATCGCCTCCGGCCGCGCGGCGGAGGCGGCCATGAAGTCGGGGATGCGGTCGGGCGGGTGCTGGCCGTCCGCGTCCATCGTCAGCGCGTGGGTGAAGCCCTCGGCCGCCGCCGCCTCCAGCGCCGTCCGCAGCGCGGCGCCCTTGCCGCCGTTCGCCGGTCGCTCGATGAGGCGGAAGCCCGGCCCGTCCATCCCGCGCAGGGCGTCGGCGGAGCCGTCGGTGGAGCCGTCCACCACGACCCAGACGGGCGACCACGCCGCCCGCGCCGCCGCGACGGTCGCCGCGAGGATCGGCCCCGTGTCGAAGCTCGGGATGACGACGAGGTGGGTCCGGGAGGGCGTCACGGCGCCGGCTCCTGCGCGGCCTGGAGGCGGGCGTGGAGCATGGTGGAGAAGGACGCGGCATCCCCCGTCCACGCGTGGTGGCCGGCGAGGCGGGCGCGGTAGGTCAGCGGCAGGTCGGGTTGCCGCCACACCGGCCAGCCCTTCGCGAGGTAGGGCGTGTCGTTCTCCAGCACGACGAGCTGCACCGGCGCGCGCGCGGCGCGGGCGATGAGGGCGAAGCCCGGCCGGAACGGCCCCAGCCGCCGGTCCGGGGACCGCGTCCCCTCGGGGAAGACGAGGAGGTTGCCCCCCTCCCGCAGCGTGGCCGCGGCGCGGCGGACCATCGGCAGCGGCGCGTCGTTCGGGATGTAGCGGGCGAGGCGCGCGCCCCACAGCAGCGGGTTGGCGAGGAGGCCGGCCTTCAGGATGCACGCCGTGTCCGGCACGCGCGAGACGATCAGCATGACATCGAGGAGCGACAGGTGGTTCGCCGCGATGATCGTGCCGCGGAGGTCGCGCAGCGCGTCGAGCGGCCCGAGGTCGAGGTGGACCAGCCGCATCCGCTCCGCCAGCCGCAGCAGCATCGCGAAGCCGCGGGAGATGCCGCGCCGCCCGATCCGCGTGCCGAGCCGGCGGGGCAGCACCAGCAACGCGCCGGCGACGAGGCTGAAGCCGAGGAAGACGGTGCCCATGACGGCGAGGAACAGCCAGAAGCGCAGCGCGTCGAAGGCGCGGCGCCCCCCCGGGCGCGCGGCGGGGGCGGCACGGCGCGGTGCGGCGGCCTCCTGTGGCGGCATCGTCTCCCTGTCCCGGTCCGGCCGGGTCGGGGGCAGGATACCGCGGGCCGGGGCGACCGTCAGCCGCGGCGGGACGATGGAACCGCGGCGGGCGCGAGGTTCCGCCCGGCCCCGCCGCGCCGCTCCGGGTCGTCGGCCGGATCATCGTCGTGACGACGCGGTCGCCGCCTCACACCAACTCGAACTGAACCCGCCGGCCGAGGATCGCCGCCGCCCGCTGCAACGTCTCCAGCGTGACGTTGCCGTTCCCGGGATCGAGCACCCGGTCCACCTGGGTCCGGCTCGTCCGCATGAGTTCGGCGAGCTTGCGCTTGCTCAGAGCCCGTTTGAGAATGGCGGGGGTGGGTAGCGAGGGCGCGGTGTGCTGCCCAGGTGGGCGGCATGTGGACGAAGGAGGGGCGGGCGCGGCAGGCGTCGTTCGAGCGTCGGCGTTACCCGACGGACCTGACGGACGCGGAGTGGGAGGTGGTCTGCCCGGTGCTGCCCCACCCGACCGGGCGGGGTCGGCCGCCCAGCGTGGATCTGCGGGAGGTGCTGAACGCGATCCGCTACCTCGCCCGCACTGGGTGCGGCTGGCGGATGCTGCCGCGGGAGTTCGGGCCGTGGCAGACGATCTACTGGTGGTTCCGCCGCTTCGTGCGCCGGCTGCTGTTCCGAACGATCCACGACATCGCGCTGATGCTCGATCGCGAGCGGGTCGGGCGCGCGGCCATGCCCACGGCGGGCGTGCTGGACAGCCAGACCGTGAAGGCGCCGCACGCCCCGGGCGGCGGTGGCTACGACGCGGCCAAGCGCACCAAGGGGCGCAAGCGCCACATCGTGGTGGACACGGACGGGCGACTGCTGATGGTCAACCTCACCACCGCCGACGTCCAGGACGCGGCAGGCGCCGAGCAGGTCGTCAGGGCCGTCCGCGAGCGCTGGCCCTGGCTGAGGCACCTCTTCGCCGACGGGGCATATGACCGCGGCAAGCTGATGAGCGCCGCGGCCTTCCAGGACTTCGTCATCGAGATCGTGCGAAAGCTGCCGGACCAGAAGGGCTTTCAGGTGCTCCCACGCCGCTGGGTGGTCGAGCGCACCTTCGGCTGGATGACCCGCTGGCGCCGCCTCGTCCGCGACTACGAGCGCCGCCTCGACGTCTCCCAGGCCATGATCCGCCTCAGCCTCGGCGCCCTCCTCCTCCGCCGCATCGCTCACCCATAGCCATTCTCAAACGGGCTCTCAGCCCGCGCTCGCGCATCGCCTCCGCGAGCTGCCAGGCGATCACCTCCTTGATCGCCCGCGCCCGGAACTCCTCGAGCATGCCTTCCTCCTCAAGGAAGCCATCGAGCGACGAACCGGCACGCGCCCCTTCAACCATGTCTGATCTCCCGCAACCTTGCCCGTGCCAACGCCAGATCCGCATCCGGCGTCGCCCGGGTCTTCTTGATGAAGCCGTGCAGGGCATAGAGGCGCCCATCCGCGAAGCAGATCATCACCCGCGCGATCCGGCCGTCGGGAAGGGAGGTCCGGACCTCCCACAGCCCTTCGCCCATCGCCCGGCACAGCGGCATCCCGACGGGCCAGCGGTAGTGCACGCGCTGGAGGTCGAGCCCGATCGCGCGCCGCGCGTGCTCGACCTGCCGCTTCAGCCAGGCCCGCACGGGTTCGTTGCCGGTGGCGGTCCGGAAGAACACCACCTCGATCTTGGTAGGCGTCGGCGCCGTGGGACTGCCGGGACATGCACCACAAAAAGTGCCATCTGTCCAGTGGTTGGTATCGCCCGCGTGGCCCCCGGCGTCACCCGCCGGCCCAGCGAACCACCCTCGGCGCCAGCGCCGCGCCCGCCGCGAGGATAACGCCCGAGACCGCCGCCGTCATCGGCAGCCCGACCGCCCCCACCACACTCCCCGCCGCGGCGGAGCCGAGGACGTCGCCGAGGTTGAGTGCGGCCATGTAGAGGGCGAAGCGCGTCGCCGCGACCGGCCCGCGGGAGGCGCGCATCACCGCCGGGGCGAGCGCCACGAAGGAGAGGGCGGAGGTCACGGTGGAGAGGGCGAGGGCCGCTGGCCCCGCGGCCGTCACCCAGTCGCCGGAGGCCGCCATGAGCGGCGCCGCGAGGAGGTGCGCCCCGGCGGCGGCGCCGAGGAGGAGGGCGAGGGGCAGCGACGCCCCCGCCCGGTCCGCCCACCACCCCACCAGCAGCGCCCCCGCCGTGCCCGCCGCGAACCCGATCCCCCCCTGGGCGGAGGACAGCCCCTCCGCCGTCCAGCCGCGGGCGACGAGTTCGACGGCGAGCGGCACCCGGAACAGCGCCCCCGCGAAGTCCTGCGCCGCGCAGAACAGCAGCAGGGCGAGGTTGGCGGGCCGCGCGAGTTCGCGGCCCAGTTCGCGCAGCAGGGCGGGAAGTCGCGCCGCCTCGCGGGCCGCGTCGCGGCGGAGCGAGAGGAAGGCGTCGCCCGCCCGCTCCCGCACGGTGAGGGGGAGGAGGGCGAGGACGGCGCCGAGGGCGAGGAGGATCGCCGCCGTCCCGCCGAGGCCGAGGGCGGGGAGGGCGTAGGAGAGGAGGGCGGCGCCCGCCGCCGTGCCCGTCACGAAGCCGCCGCGCGTCAGGGCGGTGGCGCGTCCCAGGGCGTCGGGCGGCACGTCGTCCATGATCATCCCGTCCGTCGCCGTGTCCATCAGCGCGGCGAAGGCGGAGTGGAAGAGGAGGATGGCGGAGATCAGCGGGATGCGTTCCCGCGTCAGGTCGCCGACGAGGAGGAGGAGCGAGAGGGAGGCGAGGCAGAGAAGGAAGGCCCCGGCCACCCAGGCCCGCCGCCGCCCCATGCGGAACCCGCCGAACCGATCCACCACCGGCCCCCAGAGCGGCTGGGCGATCCAGGGCAGCCCGACGAGGGCGAGGTGGGCGCCGACCTCCTCGGCGGAGGCGCCCATCGCGGCGAAGGCGTTCGGCAGGGCGGTGACGGCGAAGCCCGCGACGAGGCCCTGGTAGCCGTAGAGGCCGAGGATGAGGGCGGCGCGCCAGGAGGGGGAGGCGAGGGTGGGGTGAGGTCTCTCCGCCGCCTCGGTCGGCATCACGACCGACCGGGCCGCGGCGAGGGGCGCGCCTCAGCCCGCATCGGGGCGGGCCGTGAGGACGCAGAAGGGGATGGCGAGGACGAGGCCGGCGACGGCGGGGAATCCGACGAGGACGGCGAAGGGCGACCCGGAGGCGAGGAGGAGGGCGAGGATCACGGCCCCGACCGCCGCGTGCGGCCAGAGGCGCGACGCCGCCTCCCCCCACCCCACGCGCCGGGCGCGGCGCTCCTGGGCGGGCCAGCCGGGGCGCGGGCGGCCGAGGGCGTGGGACAGGACGGTCATCGTCTTGTCGGCCGCCGCGATCGCTTCGAACGGCAGGAGGAAGAGGGATTCCGCCAGCGCCTCCCGCACCCGCACGCCGCGCGCGCCCGGCGCGGCGCGGCGGATCGTCACGAGGTGCCCGCCGAAGCGCGGCGCGTGCAGGGCCGCGTAGCCGAGCGCGAGGAGGGCGAGCAGCGCCCCGCGCGGCGTCCCCTCCGCGCCCAGCGCGGCGTTCAGCGCGGCCAGCGGCAGCATCGCGAACCACAGCGGCGCGAGGAGGTAGTGCAGGATCGCCTGGAGCATCTGGAACCGCCCGAGCGCCCCGAGCGAGCGGTCGCGCAGGAGGAAGCGATACTGCATGTTCCCCGCCGCCCAGCGCCGGTCGCGGTCGAGGAAGGTCGCGAGGTTCGCCGGGTGCCGCTCGGCCGATCCCCCATCCTCCGGCATCACCCGAACGCCCCAGCCCGCGGCGTGCAGCCGCGCGGCCTCGACATGGTCGTGGGAGAGGATGAGGGAGCCGTCGGGCAGCGGGTCCAGCCGGGCATGGGCGCGGAACGGGGCGATCCGCACGAGCGCGTTGTGGCCCCAGTACGGCCCCTCGTCCCCCTGCCACCACGCCTGCCCGACCGACCAGGTGAGCGAGCCCGGGCGGTGGCCGAGGCCGGTGAGCCGGGCGAAGGGCGAATCCGCGTCCCGCCCCGCGAGGGTCGCCTGGACGAGCGCCAGCCCCGGCCGCGCCCCCATCGCGCGCACCATCCGGAGGATGAGCGGGGCCTCCATCGCCGAATCCGCGTCCAGCAGCAGCATCGCGTCGAAGCCGGCCGCGTCGCGGTCGAGGAAGTCCATCACGTTGCCGGCCTTGAAGCCCTCGTTGGACGCGCGCCGGCGGTAGAGGACGCGGTGCGCGCCGTGCCGGGCGGCGAAGCGCGCCACCGCCGCCGCCTCGTCCTTCGCGAAGGGCCCGTCCGGCGTGTCGGAGAGGATGGCGACGGCGAACCGGTCCGACGCACCCGCACGATCCAGGCCGCGCAGCAGCGTGGCGAGGGGGGCGAGGACGTCGTCCATCTCCTCCAGCCGCACGGGCACGGCGATGACGGTGCGGAGGGTGACCGGCGCCTCCGCCGCGCCGCGGGGCAGGGGGAGGACGACCGTCGCGGGGTCGGGCGCCGCGAGGCGGATGGCGGTGCCGACGAGGCCCGTGGCGGCGGAGAGGGCAAGCCAGGGCGCGTTGGCGACGAGGCAGAGCATCAGCAGGACCTCGATCACCCCGAAGCCACCGGGGGCGAGGACGGCGGCGCCGAGGGCGATCAGGCCCGCAGTGATCGCGAGCACGAGGAGGAGGAAGGCCCAGCGACGCGGGCGGGAGACGGCGCGGGCTTCCGGCGGCGCGGCGCGATCCGGGGCGAGGGCGCCGGGGAGCGGGTCGCCGGGCGTCGTGGGGCGAGGCGACGCGGCCGGGGGTCCCGTCGTCCCGAGCAGGTTCGCCGCGCCGGTCACGCGACGGGCGCGGCGTCGAGGAGCGCCGCCGCCTCCCCCAGCGCCGCCCCGATCCGCGCGCCGATGCTCGGCGAGGTGCAGACGATGGTCGGCGAGGGGTGGGGCATCAGCAGCACCGGCACCCCCGGCCGCGCGGCGCGGATCATCGGCTCCGCCGCCGCGGCGTGGCGGCCGGAGAGGACGGCGACCGCCAGCCGCGGCAGCAGGTCCAGCAACGACGGCACCCAGTCCAGGCCCGCGCGGCGCTCCGCCGTAGTGGGCGCGCGGTTGCGGGCCCCGGGCGCGTGGATGATCCAGGGCACGACGTTCCAGATGAGCGTGTCCTCCCGCGCGATCCCCGCGCCGCCGAGGAAACGCCGCAGGTTGGCGCCGGTGCCGCCGGGCTTGTCGCGCGACACGATCGCGTCCTCCCGCACCCGCGGCCCGGGGGTTTCGAGGAGGAGGAGCATCCGCGCGCCGGTGCCGCCGTCCAGCGGGTCGGGTTCCGGCACGGGGCGGTCCGTGGCGATACGGATTCTGTCCGCGAGGGCACGGATGGGGGCGACGTGCGGGGCGCCCCGCAGCAGGGCGTGGCGGCGTTCGAGTTCGATCGGGTCGGAGAGGAGGCCGGCGTGGGGGCGGGTGGCGTCCGGCCGGCGCGACGGGGCGCGCGCGGGACGGGGCTTCTCCGTCAGAGCGGGCGCACCCCGGCGGGGCGGCGCGGCGGCGACCCGGGGCATCGTCATGCGGCGAGCGGCAGCGGCACCGGCCCGCCCGCGCGCATCGGCTCCGCGGGGCCCGCGGCGGCAAGGGCGCGGGCGAGGCCGTCCGGGCCGCCGAACTGGTATCCGAGTTGCGTCCCGTACGCCGCGCAGGCCGCATGCTTGCGGGCGGGATCGGTCGGAAGCGACGCCTCCGGCAAGCCCGCCATCGCCGCCGCGAAGGGCCGGCGCGGGGTGTCGCGCCGGGTGGCGTAGGGAAAGTCCGCCCACCACAGGACCGGGACGCGCGGCGCCAGGACCTGGATCGCGCGCACCGTCAGCACGTGGTCCACGTGGCCGCCGATCGCCTGGGGCGCGAGGATCAGGTCCGGTGCGAGGTCGCGCAGGGGCGGCGCCAGCAGCGCCGCGGCGTCGAGATGCGCCGTGTCGTCGGAGCGCAGGTCGGCGAAGAGCGCGGCGGCGGAGGCGTAGCCACGGTGCGGTGCCTCCCGCAGCGGCAGGTGCAGCGGGCGGGCGCCGAGAGCGGCGAGGGCCGCGTCGTCCTCGGCGCGCCGGATCGCCATGTAGTCCGCCTCCGCCGGCAGGCCCTTGTCCGTCTGGCAGGCGAGGGCGAAGCCCGTGGGGTGCGGCACGGAGGCGGTGAACAGCGTCGCGACCGTCACCTCCCACCCCGCGGCGGCGAGCGCCGCGAGGGTGCCGCCGGCGGAGAAGGCGGCGTCGTCGAGGTGCGGGGAGAGGGCGAGGGCGCGCGGCATCTCCCGCAGATGTGGGCGCGGGCGGGGGGCGCAATCCGGGGCGCGGCCGTCGCGCGTCACAGCAGGTGCGGTTGGGCGCGGAAGCGGCAGTCGTCGCGCGGGAGGGCGTCGTCGAAGTCCGTGTCGGGCGCAGTGCCGCGAAGGGATTCGTAGATACCCGTGATCTGGCGGCCGACGGCGTCCCAGGAATAGGTGCGACGGCATTCGTCGAGGGCGGCGGTTGCGAGGCGGCGGCGGAGGGCGGCGTCGGTGACGATGCGGCGCAGGTTGTCCGTCAGCGTCGCGACATCGCCGGGCTCGGAGAGGAAGCCGTTCTCCTCGTGGCGGAGGCAGTCCATCACGCCGACGGCGCGGCAGGAGACGCACGGGATACCGGACGCCATGGCTTCGAGGATCGTGTTGGAGAAGCCCTCGGCGTAGGTGGGGGAGACGAAGGCGTCGGCCTCCCGGTAGAGCGCGGGGGCGGCGTCGTAGTCGGCGTATCCCGTGAAGCGGACGCCGAGGTTCAGCTCGGCGTCGCGGGCGCGGCAGGCGTCGAGGTCGGGGCCGATGCCGGAGATCGTGGCGGCGAAGGGGGTGCCCTCGTCGCGGAGGGTGGCGAGGGCGTCGAGCATGTCGAGCGCGCCTTTCCGGCGGTCCACGCGGCCGTGATAGAGGAGGCGGACCGGGTGTTCCGCGTCGCCCGGCGCGCGGCCCTCGGCGGGGTGGAACTTCGTGACGTCCACGGCGCCG
>CAXVWQ010000282.1:0-11895 GCA_964263755.1 Roseomonas sp.
GAGGCGATCGCCCTGCCGGTCGGGATCCTCCTGTCCCAGACCCGCGCCCTCCTCTCGGCCGGCCCCGTGACGGCCGACACGCTCCCGCCCGACCTCGTCGCCGACTGGACCGCGCGTGACGGCCGCCTCCGCGTCGAGGCCACGCCGCGGGGCGACCCGAACGACAACACCAACCTCGTGCGCTTCTCCGAGGCCGTGCAGGCCGTGGCGCCCGACGCCACCGGGCCGCCCATCTCCATCCGCGCCGCCGGCGACATGGTGGTGACCGCCTTCCTCCAGGCCGGGCTGCTGTCGGCGGCGGCGGTCCTCCTCCTGCTCGCGGTCGTGCTGCGCCGGGTGCGGGACGTGGTGCTGACGATGCTGCCGGTGGTGCTGAGCGGCCTCCTCACCCTCGGCACCTGCGCCGCGCTGGACCTGCCGCTGAACTTCGCCAACATCATCGCCCTGCCGCTGCTGTTCGGCATCGGGGTGGCGTTCAACATCTACTTCGTCATGGCGTGGCGGGCCGGCGAGACCGCGCTGCTGCAATCCAGCCTCACCCGCGCCGTGGTCTTCTCCGCGCTGACCACGGCCACCGCCTTCGGGGCCCTGTGGCTGTCGAGCCACCCCGGCACCGCGAGCATGGGGCGGCTGCTGATGATCTCCCTCGCCTGGGAGATCCTCGTCACGCTGCTGTTCCGTCCCGCCCTTCTCGCGACCCCCGCCAGATAACGGATTCGTGAGGCGCCGACGGATGCGTGGCGCGCCGGGGCGCCCCTATGCTGCCGACATGTTCCTGCGAATCCCCGCGCTCCTCCTCGCCCTCTCCCTCGGCGCCTGCGCGGCGCGGGATGCCGGACCGAACGTCGCCGCCACCCCCGGCGACCCGCTGGAGGCGACGAACCGCCAGGTCCTCGACCTGAACATCGCGGTGGACGACGCGGTGATCCGGCCGGTCGCGGTGGGCTACCGGCGCGTGGTGCCGGAATACGGGCGGGTGCGGGTGCGGAACTTCCTGTCGAACCTCCAGGAGCCGCGGATCCTCGCGAACAACCTGCTGCAGGGCCGCTTCCTGGACGCCGGCCACACCACGATGCGCTTCTTCCTCAACTCCACGGCGGGCGTCGGCGGGTTGTTCGATATCGCGACCCCCGCGGGAATCGCCCAGCGCAGCGGCGACTTCGGCCAGACCCTCCACGCCTGGGGCGCCGGACCCGGCCCCTACCTCATGCTGCCCCTCCTCGGCCCGTCCAACCCCCGCGACCTCGTCGGCACCGTGGCCGACGGGTTCCTGAACCCGATCTCCTACCTCCTGCCCTTCGAGGCCAACATCGCCCGCGGCGCGCTGGACGGCGTGGACGTGCGCGAACAGAACATCGAGGGGCTGGACGAACTCCGGAGCGGCTCCCTCGACTTCTACGCGCGGCTGCGGAGCGTCTGGCAGCAGCGGCGCGACGCCCAGCTCGGCCGTTCCACCGATACGGGCGAACGGATCGACGTGCTGGACGACCCCGGCGCGGCGCGCTGAGCCGCGGGGCTCAGCCCCGCAGCAGTTCGGCCGAGCGGCGGCGCAGTTCCGCCGTCAGCCGTTCCGTCCCGCCGTCGCGCAGCACCGTCGCGAAATCGGCGCGGCGAGAGGCGAGTTCGCTGATCGTGCCGGTGAGGTAGATGTCCACGATGCGCGGGCCGCCATCCGCCCCGCGCCGCGTGAGGTAGTTCAGCTGCACCGGGGAGTCGTTCACCCGGTTCAGCGCCGTGCGGACGAGGACGTCGCCGTTGGCGAGGGTGGTCTCGCCGGCCGTGGTGAAGGTCTCGCCGGAGAAGCCGTCGAAGCGGCTGGCGTAGGTCGCGACGGACCATTCCGTGAAGGCGGCGACGAGGGCTTGTCCCTCGGCGGGGGTCATGCGGGCCCAGGGGGGGCCGACGGCGATGCGGGTCATGGCCGGGAGGTCGAAGGCGGCGTCCATCACGGGGCGGAGTCGGTCGTAGCGACCGCGGACGCCGAGCCGGCGCGCTTCCCGCATCACGCCGACGAGGGAGGCGTGGAAGCGCTCCACGACGGCGGCGGGGGCGGATTGGGCCCGGGCCGGGCGCGCGGCCACGGCAGCGAGGGCGGCGCCGAGGATAAGGCGGCGCGTCGGGCGGGGGGGCGGGAGGGAGCGGAGCATCGGCGCGACATACAACAGGTCGCGCGGACGCGCGCGGGGGTCCGTTCTCAGCTGCGTTGCGCGGCCGCGACGGCGTCGAGGATGATCCGTTCGGTGAGGATCTGCGGCAGGATGGCGGGTGCGCCGCCGCCGGGCGGGTAGAGGAGGTAGAGCGGCACGCCCTCCCGCCCCTGGGAACGGAGGAGCGCGGAGACCGCGGGATCGCCGTTCGTCCAGTCGGCGACGACGGCGGCGACCCCGGCGCGGGCGAAGGCGTCGCGCACCGCGGGTGCCTCCAGCGCGACGCGCTCGTTCACCTTGCAGGTGATGCACCAGGCGGCGGTGAGGTTGACGAAGACGGGGCGGCCCTCGGTCCGCAGGGCGGTCACGCGGGCCTCCGACCAGATGTCCACACCGGCGCGGGCGGGCCCGGCGGTCGCGCGCAGCCCGGGGAGGAGCGCGACGGCGCCCGCGACGGCCGCGACCGCGGCGACCCGGCCGAGGCGGCGGCCGAGGCCGGCGCCGTAGGCCCAGGCGGCGAAGGCGATGAGAACGCCGCCGCCGAGCACGGCCAGCACCCCGTCCGGCCCGGCCTGCACCGCGAGAACCCAGGCCAGCCAGGCGGCGGCGGCGTACATCGGGAAGGCGAGGGCGCCGCGCAGCCGCTCCATCCAGGGTCCCGGACGGGGGAGCCACCGCGCCGCGCCGGGGAAGCCCGCCAGCAGCGCCTGCGGCAGGGCCATGCCGGCGCCGAGGGCGGCGAAGACGGCGAGGGCCTCGGCGGCGGGGAGGGTCAGCGCGGCGCCGAGGGCGGGGGCCATGAAGGGCGCGGTGCAGGGCGTCGCGACCAGCACGGCCAGCGCGCCGGTCGCGAAGGAGCCGGCATGGCCGCCACCCGATGCCGCGCCGGACCCGGCGCCGGCGAAGCGGGGGGTCGGCAGGGCGAAGACGCCGGACAGGTTCAGCCCGACGGCGAGCATGAGCCACGCCAGCGCCGCCACGACCGGGGGCTGGGTGAACTGGTAGCCCCACCCGACGAGGCTTCCCCCGGCCCGCAGGGCGATGAGCGCACCGCCGACCGCGAGGAAGGTCAGGACCACCCCGGCCGCGTAGGACAGCGCTTCCGCCCGGACCGGGGCCCGCCCCGCGCCGGCCAGCCGCGCGAGGGCGATCGCCTTCATCGCGAGGATCGGGAAGACGCAGGGCATGAGGTTGAGGAGGAGCCCGCCGAGGAGGGCGAAGCCGACCGCCCAGGGCAAGGTGAGGCCGGACCCCGTGGCCGGGACCGGCCCGGGCGTCGCGGACACGGCGTAGGCGGAGCGGCTGCCGGCCGCATCGGTCACGGCGATCACGCCGGAGACCGTCGGGGGGAGGGGGGTGGCGCCGCGGGCGAGGGCGAGGGTGAGCGTGCCGTCGGCGACCGAGAGGCGCTGCGGCGCCGGGTGGTCCAGCAATCCCTGCACGTCGGGAAAGAAGAACGCTTCGCGCACCGTGAGGGGGGAGAGCGGTGCCCCGGCGACCTCGATGGCGCCGCGCGTGCCGTCGAAGCCGATCCGCGCGGCGAAGGGGGAGGGGCGGGGGATCGACGCCTCCGCCGCGGCGAAGGCGGCGTCGAGCGCGGGGTCCGGCCGGGCCGTCGCCTCGATCGGGATGTCGAGGCGGAAGGCGCCGTCCTCCGGGATGCAGACCTCGGCGCAGGTGAGCCAATTCGCCGCCGCCTCGACGGTGTAGAGACGGCCGGGGGCGAGGTCCGCCGGCAGGGTCACCGACAGCGGGAAGGCGACCTCGCCCTCGTAGCCGAAGGAGACGAGCGGCCCGGTGGGGATGCGGGAGGGCGCCGGGAAGGCGAGCGGGCCCACCGCGCCGCCGTCCGGGAGGGTGAGGGCGATCCGCGGCGGCTCGCCGGCGTCGCCGGGGTTGGACCAGTAGGTGTGCCAGCGCGGCGCCAGCCCGACCCGCAGCGCCAGCCGCAGCGTCGCGCCCGGCGCCACCGCGGCGAGGTCGGCGGCGAGGGTGACGCGGGACCGCTCCGTGGCCACGGCGTCGCTCTCCCCCGCCAGGGCGGGGGGGGCGAGCAGCAGCGCCAGGGCGAGGAGGAGGACCCGCATCGCCGGCCTCATACCGGACCGGCGGGGCGGGGGGCCAGGAGGAAGCCGCACCGTCACGCGGAGGCGGCGTCGAGTTCGGTCACGTCCGCCGGGTCCAGCCGCAGCCGGGTGGCGGCGACGAGGGAGGCGAGCTGGTCGAGGCTCGTGGCGGAGGCGATGGGGGCGGTGACGCCGGGGCGGCCGATGAGCCAGGCCAGCGCCACCTCCGCCGGCTTCGCGCCGTGACGGGCGGCGACGGCGTCGAGGGCGGCGAGGACGCGGGTGCCCCGCTCGTTCAGGTAGGCGCCGACGCGGCCTTCCCGCGCCCGGCCCTTGGCGTCCGCCGCGGAGCGGTACTTGCCGGTGAGGAAGCCGGCGGCGAGGGAGAAGTAGGTGATGACCCCGACCTCACGCGCGACGCACAGATCCTGCACGGGGCCCTCGAAGGCGCCACGCTCCATCAGGTTGTACTCGGGTTGCAGGCTTTCGTAGCGCGCCAAGCCCGCCCCCTCCGCGGCGTCGAGCGCCGCCCCCAGCCCCGCCGCGTCGTAGTTGGAGGCGCCGATGGCGCGGACCTTGCCGGACCGGACGAGTCGGTCGAAGGCGGTCAGGGTCTCCTCGACCGGGGTCTCGGCGTCGGGCCAATGCGCCTGGTAGAGGTCTATGCGATCCGTGCGCAGGCGGCCGAGCGACGCTTCCACGGCCCGCTCGATCCAGCCGGCGCGGAGCGTCTTGCCCTCCCCCATGTCGCCGCCGACCTTCGTCAGGAGGAGCACGCGATCCCGCTTCCCCGGATTCGCCGCGAGCCATTCGCCGATCACCGTCTCCGACTCCCCGCCGGAGTGGCCGGGGGCCCAGCGGGAATAGACGTCGGCGGTGTCCACGCCGTTCAGGCCGGCATCCACGAAGGCGTCGAGGATGGCGTGGCTCGTCGGGCGGTCGGCGGTCCAGCCGAAGACGTTGCCGCCGAGCACCAGCGGGGCGAGGGCGAGGCCGGAGCGGCCGAGGCGGCGGTGGTCCATGGGGCGCTCCGGTGGGGGTGACGGCAGAGAAGGTGGGGTCGCCTCGGGACGGCGCCCAGCCCTTGCGGGGTTCACGCCGGGTGTCAACATGACACCTCGTCGGAGAAAGGTCGCATGTCCGCCACCCATATCACGGTGAAGCTCAGCCGCTCCCTCGTCGAGGAGGCGCGCCAGGAGGCGGACGCCTTCTCCCGCTCCGTCGCCGCGCAGATCGAGCACTGGGTCCGCCTCGGCCGCGCCGTCGAGGCCCACGACGTCCTGTCGCACGGTCAGACCCGCACGGCCCTGTCACCGCGCGGGGCCTGGGACTCGCGTGACGCCGGGGAACTCGCGGCGATCCGCGAGGCGATGATCGCGTTCTTCCGCGCGCCCCCGCCGGGGGTGGACGCCGCCTACCGCGAGATCGGCAGCCGTCCGGGCGCGGTGGGGCGTGACGAGGATGGCGTGCTCGTCCGCGTCGGTGACGATGGCAAGCCTCATCCGATCTGAGACGTGATCCCGCCCATCCTTCACGTCGTCGCCGGGCCGAACGGCGCCGGTAGGTCCACGCTCTACGACACGGTCATCCGCCACAGGACGGAGGCGGAGTTCGTCAATGCCGACCTCCTCGCCTGGGGTCGCTTCGGCCACCCCGCCGTCACCGAGGAGGAGTCCCGTTACGGGCAGCGGGCGGCCGAGGAACGCCGCGCGGAACTCATCGCACGCCCGGAGAGCCTCGTGGTGGAATCCACCTTCTCGCACCCGTCGAAGCTCGATCTCCTCGGCGATGCGCGTCGGGCGAGTTACGCGATCACCGTCTATCACGTTGGCGTCGAGACCCCGGACGACGCCGTCGCACGCGTCGCGGCCCGCGTGGCGGCGGGCGGAGATCCCGTGCCGGAGGAACGCATCCGCGGCCGTTACGAACGCAACGGTCCGGTGATCCGCGAGGCGATCCTCGCCGCCGACCTCGGCTTCGTCTTCGACAACTCCCGCATCGGGCGGCCTCCGCTCCTCCTCGCCACCTTCGTCGGGGGTCATGGCAGCCGCGAGGCCGCGCACCTTCCCGCCTGGGCCGAGGCCCTCTACGCCGCCGATCTCGCGTGACCCTCCCCGACCTCCCCATCACCGAGGCGATCCCCCGTCTCCTCCATGCCCTGCGCGACGCGTCGAATGCCGTCCTCGTCGCGCCGCCGGGGGCGGGAAAGACCACCCTCGTCCCCCTCGCGCTGAAGGACGAAACCTGGGCGAGGCAGGGGCGCATCCTCGTCCTCGAACCGCGGCGCGTGGCGGCCCGCGCCGCCGCCCGGCGCATGGCGGACCTGCTGGGGGAACCGGCGCCCGGCGGCACGGTGGGGCTCTCCACTCGGCTGGACCGCGCGGTGTCCGACCGGACGCGGATCGAGGTGGTGACCGAGGGGCTGCTCGTGCGCCGGCTGCAATCCGACCCGGGCTTGGAGGGCGTGTCGGCCGTGCTGTTCGACGAGGCGCACGAGAGGCACCTCGACACCGACCTCGGGCTGGCCCTGTGCCTCGACATGCAGCGCGGGCTGCGGCCGGAACTGCGGCTTCTCGCGATGTCCGCGACGCTCGACGCGGCCGGCTTCGCGGGGCTGCTCGGCGGGCCGGTGATCGAGAGCGCGGGACGGGCCTTCCCGGTGGCCGTGGAGCACCGGCCGCGCGACCTGAAGGAGCCGCGCGAACTGCCCGACGCGATGGCCGCAGCCATCCGCGGCGCGCTGCGCGACCACCCCGGCGACGTGCTCGCCTTCCTGCCGGGCTGGGGCGAGATCCGGCGCACCGCGGAACGGCTCGGTGGGGTGGAGGCGGAGGTGCTGCCGCTGCACGGCGAGATGCCGCCGGCGGAGCAGGACCGGGCCCTGAACCCCTCCAACCGCCGCAAGATTGTCCTCGCGACCTCCATCGCCGAGACGTCGCTCACCGTGCCCGGCGTGCGGATCGTGGTGGATGGCGGCTACCGGCGGACGCCGCGGCTGGATGCCGCCACCGGCCTGACCCGGCTGGTCACCACCCGTATCTCCCGCGCCGCGGCGGAGCAGCGGGCGGGACGCGCGGGACGGACGGCGCCAGGCGTGGCGGTGCGGCTGTGGACGGAGGCGCTGCACCGCGGCCTGCCGCCCGCCGACCGGCCGGAGATGCTGGAGGCCGAGTTGTCCGGGCTGGCGCTGGACTGCGCGGCCTGGGGGGCGGAACCGGAGACCCTGTCCTTCCTGGACACGCCGCCGTCGGGGGCGCTGGCGGCCGCGCGGGCGCTGCTGCGCGACCTCGACGCGCTCGACGCCGACGGGCGGATCACCCCGGCCGGGCGGCGCATGGCGCGGCTGAGCGCCCACCCGCGGCTGGCCCGGGTGATGGTGGAGGCGGTGGATGCGGGCGAGGCGGCGCTGGCCGCCGACCTCGCGGCCCTGCTGGAGGAGCGCGACCCGATCCGGGACCGCGAGGGGCCGGCAGACCTCGCCTCCCGCCTCGACCTGCTGGCCGGCGGCGACCACCCCTTCGCCGACCGGGCGACGGTGGCGCGCATCCGCCGCACCGCCGGGCTGCACCGCCACCGCCTCGGCGTGCCCGGCGGCACGGTCGCGGCGGGCGACCCGGCGGCGCTGCTGGCCGCGGGCTTCCCCGACCGGATCGCGGCGCGCCGGGGAACGATGGAGGGCGCGTTCCGGCTCGCCTCGGGGCAGGGCGCGCGGGTCGGGGCGACGGACCCGCTCCGCAAGGCGCCGCTCCTCGCCGTGGCGGCGCTCGACCTGCTGGGGACGGAGGCGCGCATCCGCATGGCGGCGCCGCTGGACCGCGCGTTGCTCGAACGGCGCTTCCCCGGCCGGCTGGTGCGGGAGGAGGTGACGGAGTTCGATGCCCGCGCCAACGCCGTGGTGGCGCGCCGCCGCCTGCGCTTCGGGCCGCTGGTGCTGGAGGAGGCGACCCTGCCGCACGCCGACCCGGAGGCCGTCGCCGCGGCCCTGGCGCGGGCGGCGGCGGGGCGGGGGTTCCGCGATCTCGATTGGTCGAAGACCGCGACGCAGGTCCGGGCGCGGCTGCGGCTGGCGCACCGGGTGGAGGACGCGCCCTGGCCGGACGTGTCGGACGCGGCGCTGGCGGCGACGGCGGAGGTCTGGCTCGCGCCGCACCTGCACGGGCTGTCCCGGCTGTCCGACCTCCGCGGCCTCGATCTGACGGCGATCCTGTCGGGCCTGGCGCCCTGGACGCTGCGGCGGCGGCTGGACGCGGAACTTCCCGCCCGGGTGGACCTGCCGGGAGGCCGCTCCGCCGCCGTGGATTACGACCGGGAGGTGCCGGCGCTGGAGGCGCGGGCGCAGCACCTGTTCGGGGTCGCCGCCACCCCGCCGCTCCTCGGGGGGCGGGTGGCCTTGCAGGTGTCGCTGCTCTCGCCCGCCGGGCGGCCCGTCGCGGTGACGGCGGACCTGCCGGGATTCTGGCGCGGCGCCTGGGCGGAGGTCCGGAAGGAGATGCGGGGACGCTACCCGCGGCACGACTGGCCGGAAGACCCCTCCGCCGCCGTGCCGCGCGCCTGATCGCGGGTTTCAGGCCACGCCGGCCGCGCCCCCGCTTGAAGCGCAGGGGCGACCGACCTCCTTATACACCGAACGAAACGCCCCCACCGGACCCCGCCCAACCCATGTCGAACGCCCTCGCCCGCCGCGCCGCCCTGTCCGGGCTCGGCGCCGCCGCCCTCGCCCTCGCCGCCCCCACCGCGGCGCCGGCCCAGCGCGGGGCCCTCCTGCCGGACTTCGCGGACCTGGCGGAACGAGTGCTGCCGGCGGTGGTGAACATCGCGGTGACGGGGGAGCAGGCCGCCGGCACCCTCCCGCCCGAACTGCGCGGCACGCCGCTGGAGCGATACTTCCGGGAGCGCCGCGGACGGCAGCAGGTGCAGGGCGCCGGTTCGGGCTTCGTGATCGATCCCGCGGGCTACGTGGTGACGAACAACCACGTGGTGGGGAACGCCACCCGCGTCCTCGTCTCCCTCCAGGACGGGACGGAACTGCCGGCGCGCGTGGTGGGGACCGACGACCTGACCGACCTCGCCCTGCTGCGGATCGAGGCGCGGGCGCCGCTGACGGCGGTGCCGTGGAACTCCACGCCCGTCCGCACGGGACAGTGGGTGCTGGCGGCGGGCAACCCGTTCGGGCTGGGCGGGACGATCACCACGGGCATCGTCTCGGCCCGCGGGCGCGACATCGGGACCGGGCCCTTCGACGACTTCATCCAGACGGACGCCGCCATCAACCCCGGCAATTCGGGCGGCCCGCTGTTCAACCTCGCGGGCGAGGTGATCGGGATCAACACGGCGATCTATTCGCCGACCGGCGCCTCCGCGGGGATCGGCTTCGCGACGCCGGCGGAACTCGCGCGCGGCGTCATCGAAGGCATCCGCCGCGACGGGCGCGTGGAGCGCGGCTGGCTCGGCGTCTCGGTCCAGGACGTGGGGGCGGAGGCGCCGCGGGGGCGCCGGGGCGTGCAGATCCAGGGGGTGGAGCGGAACTCCCCCGCGGCGCGCGCGGGGCTGCGGCAGGGCGACGTGGTGACGGCGCTGAACGGGACGGCGCTGGAGACGTCCCGCTCCCTCATCCGCACCGTCGCCGGGGTGGCGCCGGGGCAGAGCGTGCGGCTGACCCTGCTGCGGGAAGGCCGGTCGCAGGAGGTGGCGGTGCAGGTCGGGCGGCGGCCCGCGGGGGCGGCGGCGGCGCCGCAGCCGCAGTAGCGCCGGCTACGCGGCGCCCGGCGCGGACCGGGCGAGCCGCAGCCGCCGGCCCTCCCACACCCGCGACAGCCCGCTCTCGTTCAGCATCTGGCCGGCGGTGAGGGCCGTCTCCTCCCGCGAGGGCGTCGGCACCCTCCGCGCCGGCGCACCGGCCGCGAGGGCGACCGCGGCGTTCGCCCGGCTGATCGGGGACACCATGGCGCGGGGGATGCCGGTGCTGGCGCGCGGGGGTGCGGCCGGAGGGGTCAGTCGTCCCGCACCCGCCCGCGGCCGGCCTTCGTCGTGGCGCGGACGGACTTGGCGGTGAGGCGGCGTTCCTTGCTGCCCTTCGTCGGGCGGGTGGGGCGGCGGGCCACCGGCGCGACGAGGGCGGCGCGGATGAGGTGGGCGAGACGGTCGCGGGCGGCGTCCCGGTTGCGCTCCTGCGTGCGGTGCTCCCGGGCGATGATGAGGAGGCCGTCGGCCGTCCAGCGGCGGCCGGCGAGGGTCTTGAGGCGGGCGAGGACAGCGTCGGGCAGGTCCGGTGCGAGGGTGGGGCGGAACCGCAGCTGCACGGCGGTGGCGACCTTGTTGACGTTCTGGCCGCCCGGGCCTGACGCCACGACGAAGGCCTCCTCCAGCGCCTCGGCGGGAATGGTCAGGCGGTGGCTGATGCGAAGGGGGTCGGGCACGGCGTCCTCATACAGCGTCCGCGCCGGGCGGGGATGGTCGCAACGCCCCCGCCGGCTTTGCGACGCGCGGTCGGCCCGCCTATAGGGGCGCCATCCCCATCGAGGAACGAGCGCCGGCCATGGCAGGCCATTCCCACGCCAAGAACGTCGCCCACCGCAAGGCGGTGCAGTCCGCCAAGCGCTCCCAGGCCTACGGCAAGCTGATCCGGGAGGTCACGGTGTCCGCCAAGCAGGGGATGCCCGACCCCGCGCACAACCCGCGGCTGCGGGCCGCGGTGAGGGCGGCGCTGGCGGCGAACATGCCCCGGGACACGGTGGAGCGGGCGATCAAGCGGGTGGCGGCCGGGGCGGACACGGAGAACTACGACGAGGTCCGCTACGAGGGGTATGGGCCGGGCGGCGTCGCGGTGATCGTCGAGGCGCTGACGGACAACCGGAACCGGACGGCCTCCGACCTGCGCTCCGCCTTCTCGAAGCACGGCGGCGCGCTGGGGGAGATGAATTCGGTCTCCTTCCAGTTCGCCCGTGAAGGGGTCGTGCGCTACCCGCCCTCCGTCGGTGATGCGGACAGGGTGCTGGAAGCGGCGATCGAGGCCGGGGCGCAGGACGTGGAGAGCGACGAGGACGGCCACGCGGTCCGCACGACCGTCGAGGACCTGTTCGCCGTGCGCGACGCACTGGAGGCGGCGCTCGGCGCTGCGGAGAGCGCGAAGCTGGAATGGCGGCCGAACGCGACCATCCCCGTGGACGAGGACACGGCGAAGGGGCTGCTGCGGTTGCTGGACGTGCTGGACGAGCACGACGACGTGCAGAACGTCCATGCCAATTACGACGTGGCCGACGACGTGCTGGACCGCCTCACCGCGTAGCGCGCCCTACCGTTTCTCCACGCCCCAGAACACGGGGATCGTGGTCGCGCGGATGCCCTCGATGTTGGTCCGGAACGCGGCGGGGGTGCGGAACTGGCCGGCGTTGACGTAGGGCAGCACCTCCAGCGCGCGGGCCTGCACGGCGTCGAGGATGCCGGTGCGGCGGGCGACGTCGGGCTCCTCCCACCAGGACCGGCGGAGTTCCTCCAGCCGGGCGTCGCAGGGCCAGCCGGGGAGGCCGCCCTCGCAGGGGGAGGCGAGGTAGAGGTTGGTCAGCGGGTTCTGCGCGTCCAGCACGTTGGCGACGGCGACGAACATGTCCCAGCCGCCCGCCGACGGCGCCTCCCGCCGGCCGCGGCGCTGGGTGACGGTGGCCCAGTCCATGGACGGCGTGTCC
>CAXVWQ010000283.1:0-2618 GCA_964263755.1 Roseomonas sp.
GGGGGGTCGGGGCCGCACAGGGGGATCCTCATCTTGGGCACCGGCTTGGACATGCCGCTCGACGCGGTGCTGCGCGGCGACTGCATCGAGACGCTCCAGCGCCTCCCCCCCGCCTCCGTCCACGCCATCTTCGCGGACCCGCCCTACAACCTCCAGCTCCGTGGCGCCCTGCGCCGCCCCGACGACAGCATGGTCGACGGCGTGGACGCCGAATGGGACCGCTTCGCCGACTTCCCGACCTACGACGCCTTCACCCGCGCCTGGCTCTCCGAATGCCGCCGCGTGCTGCGGCGGGACGGCACGATCTGGGTGATGGGCGCCTACCACAACGTCTTCCGCCTCGGCGCGTCGTTGCAGGACCTCGGCTACTGGCTCCTGAACGACGTGGTGTGGCGCAAGTCCAACCCCATGCCGAACTTCCCCGGCCGACGCTTCACCAACGCGCACGAGACCCTCATCTGGGCCGCCCGCGGCCCGGAATCCCGCTACCGCTTCAACTACGCCGCGATGAAGGCCGAGAACGACGGCAAGCAGATGCGGAGCGACTGGCTCTTCCCGCTGTGCACCGGCCACGAACGCCTCCGCGGCCCGGACGGCCGGAAGCTGCACCCCACGCAGAAGCCGGAAGCCCTGCTGGAACGCGTCATCCTCGCCTGCACCTCGCCGGGCGAGATCATCCTCGATCCCTTCCTCGGCACCGGCACCACCGCCGCCGTCGCGAAGAAGCTCGGCCGCCGCTACGTCGGCATCGAGCGCGAGGAGGCCTACGCCGACGCCGCCGAGGCCCGCCTCGCCGCCATCGAGCCTCCCGACGAGGCCACGCTCCCCATCATCATCGAGAAGCGCGACCAGCCCCGCATCCCCTTCCCCTCGCTCGTCCAGCGCGGCCTCGTCCCCGCCGGCACGAAGCTCTGGGACCGCCACCGCCGCTGGGTCGCCGAGGTCACGGGCGAGGGCATGCTGACCTGCGGCCGCGCCGCCGGCTCCATCCACCGCGTCGGCGCGATGGTGCAGGAGACGCCGTCCTGCAACGGCTGGACCTTCTGGCACCTCGAACGCCGCGACGGCTCCCTCCGCGTCCTCGACGAGTTGCGGGCGGAGATGATCCCGGGCTAGCGGTCCGGCATGCCCCCGGCCCTGATGCGGCCCCATCGCCGAAGGCGGAGCCCGTGATGCCGCGCCCCGTCGTCGAGCAGTCCATCACCTTCCTCTACACGGACGACCTCGAGGGCCACGCCGCCTTCTACCGCGACGTGCTCGGATTGGATGAGGTGCTGGCCGGGGGCGGCTGCCGCATCTTCCGCCTCGCCCCCTCCTCCTTCGTCGGCATCTGCGACCTGCCCCACCGCCCCCGCGGCACGAAGGGGATGATGCTCACCCTCCTCTGCGAGGACGTGGCCGCGATGCACGCCCACCTCGTCGCCCGGGGCGTCACCTTCGAGGGCCCGCCCGCGGCGCACGGCCCCGACGGCACCGTCGTCTCCGCCTTCTTCCGCGACCCCGGGGGCTACGCCCTGGAGATCCAGGAGTTCCGCCACCCCGACTGGCCCTATCCCGGCGGCCGACCGGCCCTCCCCCCGGGATGATCCCCCGCCGCACCGCCCTCTCGGCGCCCGCGGCCATCCCCCTGGCGAGGGCCGCGCGCGCCCAGCCCGCCTTCCCCGCCCGCCCCGTGCGCCTCATCGTTCCCTGGGCTCCCGGCGGCGCCACCAGCACCATCGCCCGCCTCGTCGCCGAGGCGATGTCCCCCGGCCTCGGCCATCCCGTGATCGTGGACCATCGCCCCGGCGCCGGCGGCGCCACCGGCAGCGCCCTCGCGGCCCGGGCCCTGGCCGATGGCCACACCCTCCTCATCGCCGGCGCCGCCACCTTCTACCGTCCCCTGCTGGACCGCGATCTCCCCTACGACCCCCTGCGCGACCTCGACCCCATCGGCCCGATAGGCGACGGCCCCTTCGCCCTCGTCGCCCGCCCCGGCCTCCCCGCCACGCTCCCCGCGCTCATCGCCCTTGCCCGGGCCAACCCCGGCGCCCTGAACCTCGCCTCCGCCGGCATCGGCTCCACGAGCCAGCTGACGGGAGAACTCCTCGCCGCCGCCGCCGGCCTTCGCTTCACCCACGTCCCCTATGCCGGCGCCGGCCTCGCGATGGTGGACCTCCTCTTCGACGCGCTCTCCACCGTGCTCGGCCCCCTCCGCGCCGGCCGGATCCTCTGCCTCGCCGTCACCACGACCGGGCGCAACCCGGAACTGCCGGACGTCCCGACGGTCGCGGAGGCCGCGCTCCCCGGCTTCTCCGCCGTCCCCTGGTGGGGCCTCGTCGGCCCGGCGGGCATGCCGGGGGAGGCGGTGGCCCGCCTCTCCGCCGAACTCCGCCGCGCCCTGTCCGGCCCCGCCCTCGTCCGCCAGCTCGCCGAACAGGGCTGCCGCGCCGCGCCGAGTTCGCCCGAGGCGTTCCGCCGCCATGTCCTGACGGAGAACGAGCGCTGGTCCTCCGCCATTGAGGCCGCGGGCCTGCGTCCGCGGTAGCCGCGATCCCATGGGGCGTTGTCCTGACGTCCTCCGGAGGCTGCGCCGGTGGCCCTGGGAGAAGGCTCTGCCTTCTCCCAGACCCTCATCC
>CAXVWQ010000284.1:0-12140 GCA_964263755.1 Roseomonas sp.
GGAGGAGGCGGCGGACGAGGGTCTGTCGCTCGGCCCAGAGGCCGCGGGCGGCATCGGGGTGCAGGTTGCGCTGGAGGGGGGCGGCCGCGGCCCAGGCCGCCGCCGCCTCCCGGTCCGCCCCGCGGCGCCGGAACGAGCCGGCGGAGGCGGCGAGGGTGCCGAGGTCGTCGCCGGCGGTGACGGGGTCCGCCCGGTCCCCCGCGATGGCCAGCCCCGTCTCCGCGACCGCGCGTCGGGAGGGGTCCAACGCCGCCGCGGCCCGGGCGGCGGCGGGGAGGTCGCGCGACAGGAAGGCCCGGTCGAAGCGGCGCCAGCGGTCCTCCGCGGTGAGGATGGCGTCGAAGCGGGCGAGGAAGCCGCCCTCCACCGCGGCGTCGCCGTAGCCGGCGGTCCAGGCGTTGCGGAGGATGACGGCGGCTTCCGCGGCCCGGCTCGCCCGGGTCAGGGCCTCCGCGTGCCGGCCGGCGCCCTCCAGCGTGCGGTTCGGGCTGCGTTCGAAATGGGCGAGCGCGCGGGCGTCATCGGCATCGCCGGCGAGGGCTTCCTCGGCCCGTCGGGCGAGCGTCTCCGGCAGGGGCCAGTCGGGGTTGGCGGCGATCCAGTCCACGAGTTCCGCGGACGTCGCCCCCCCGCGCGCGGCGAGGCGCAGCCACGTGACGATCTTGCGCGCCAGGGGGTCGGCGCCGAGCGCGGCGGCGTCGGCCGCGGGGAAGCGGGCGCCGGAGGCGAGCGCCAGGGCGGAGCGTCCGGCGGCGCGCTGCGCCTCCGACGCCCAGGGCTGGGCGTCGGCCGGGCTGACGGGGGTTCCGGCGAGGATCGCGGCGACGGCGAGGAGGAGCGGGCGCATCGCCACCCTTCTACCGCGCCGGGGCGCGGGGGCCACAGCCGCGACGGCGTGGTGATCCCGCGCGGACGCCGCCACTCCGGGACAGCCCGGGCGTTCCCGCCCCGGTCACCCGGCGGCGATGACCCCGCGGGGGCCGCCTTGTGCGCCCGGGATCGCGCCTGTAACCGCGGCGGGGCACGCCCCATATCCGCGCCCCCGCCCGCCACGCGTCCGGCCACCGGGCGGGCCGCCACCGTCCAGGATCGCCCCCGATGTTCAAGGGATCGCTCGTCGCCCTCCTCACGCCCTTCACCGCCGGGGGCAAGCTGGACGAGCGCGCCTTCGCCGATTTCGTGGCGTGGCAGGTCGCGGAGGGAACGCAGGGGCTGATCCCCGTCGGCACCACGGGGGAGAGCCCGACGGTCTCGCACGCCGAGCACGAGCGGGTGGTGGAGATCTGCGTGGAGGCCGCGGCGGGCCGGGTCCCCGTCATCGCCGGCGCCGGGTCGAACTCGACGGAGGAGGCGATCTCGCTCACGCGCCATGCCAAGGCGGCGGGGGCCGACGCGGCGCTCGTGGTCACGCCCTACTACAACAAGCCGACGCAGGAGGGGATGTACCTCCACTTCAAGGCCATCGCGGACGCGGTGGACCTGCCGATCATCATCTACAACATTCCGCCGCGCTCCGTCGTGGACATGTCGGTGGAGACGATGGCGCGGCTGGCGAAGCATCCGAACATCGTCGGCGTGAAGGACGCGACGGCGAACCTGACGCGCCCGCTGCACACGCGGGCCGCCTGCGGGCCGGACTTCATCCAGCTGTCGGGCGAGGATCACACGGCGCTGGCGTTCCGCGCGGCCGGGGGGCATGGCTGCATCTCCGTCACCGCGAACGTCGCGCCGCGCCTGTGCCGCGCGCTGCACGACGCGTGGGACGCCGCCGACATTCCCGGCGCCCTGGCGATCCAGGACCGGCTGACGCCGCTGCACGACGCTATGTTCGCGGAGACCTCGCCGGCGCCCGTGAAGGTGGCTGCCTCGCTCCTCGGCAAGTCCACGGACCTGTGCCGTCTCCCGCTCGCCCCGGTGATGGACGCCACGCGCGCCCGGGTGCGTGCGGCGATGACCGATGCCGGCCTGCTGAACTGATGGCCGAGCCGCGCAAGAAGGGCCTGATCTCCCACGGCATCGCGGCGCAGAACCGCAAGGCCCGCTTCGACTACAAGATCAACGACACCGTGGAGGCCGGGCTCGTGCTGCTGGGCCCGGAGGTCAAGTCGCTCCGCGCCGGCCGGGCGACGCTGTCCGAGGCCTATGCGGGCGAGCGGGACGGCGAGATGTGGCTGCTGAATTGCTACATCCCTGAATGGCAGGCGGGTTCCGTCGTGTCCCGCTTCGAGCCGCGGCGCCCGCGCAAGCTGCTGCTGCACAAGAAGCAGGCCGAGACGCTGGCTGGCGCCGTGACGAAGGACGGCGCGACGCTCGTCCCGCTCGACATCCACTTCAACGACCGCGGCGTGGCGAAGGTCACCCTCGGGCTCGCCGAGGGCAAGTCGAAGGCCGACAAGCGTCAGGCCGTCGCGGACCGCGAGTGGAAGCGGGACAAGGCCCGCGTCATGCGCGACAAGGGCTGACCCGGGAGGTGCCGCGTCAGATCACCGCCATCACCGCGGCGATGATCCCCGCCCACAGGACGCAGGACAGGGCGCCGCCGATCAGGATGCCGCGAAACGCGCGGATGTCGTCCGGAAGCGCCACCGTGTCCGACACGTCGGCGGCGATGGCGTCGGCGGTGAGCGTCGCGGACATCGGTCGGTTCCCTGTTCCGTGCCGCGGGATCGTCCCGCGCCACGTCCGCCATCATCGTCGCGAAGGATGAACCGCGGGTTACCGGCGGGTGCGCGGCGCCTCCGGGCCGAGCGAGCCGTCGAGGATCGACCGCAGCAGGTGCGCATACCCCCGCGCATCCGCCAGCGCGGTGTGGTCGTGCCGGTGCGGGCCCAGCCAAGCGTGGGGATAGTGTCGCCGGCCGCACCGGGCGAACGGCCGTCCCGTCCGGCCCATGATGAGCGACGGGAGGTCCAGCCCGCCCGCCTCGCACAGCCCGGGCTGCCGCGGCAGGTCGAACAGGCGGCGCCCGAGATGGCGCCGGAGGAGGGAATCGACCCAGGCGCCGTCGAAGGTCACCGGCGCACCGACGAAGACCGGCCGCCCCGGCAGCGCCTCCACCCAGGCGGCCCAGGCCCGGATGGCGGCACCCGCCTCGACGGCGCCGCGGGTGGCGGCGGCGTGGGCGGCCGGGTCGCGGCGCCACCAGCGCATCGTGCCCGGATCGGTCACGGCGCCTTCCCGCGGCAGGAGGTTGATCGTGAACTCCCCCGCCGCCCGGCCCGCGTCGGACACGGCGACGGTGCCGATGCTGAGGAGGGAGTGGCGGTCGGGGTCGGGCCCATCGGTCTCGACGTCCGTCACGAGGTAGAAGGGCGGCGTCGGCATCGCGGCTCCGGCCGGTTCCGGGAGGCAGGATGGCGCGGGCGATGCCTCCGCGACAGCCCCGGCCGCGGGTTGCCTCCCCCGCCATCCCCGCGGCAACGTGGCGCCCGCATCCCCGGCCGCCCACCGGACGGAGCGGGAGACGGACGACATGGCCCAGCGCCTCCACCGCGCGCCCGTCACCGCCTTCCTCCCGTGCCGTGCCGGCTCGCAACGCGTGCCGCACAAGAACACCCGGCCCTTCGCGGACCGGGGCGACGGGCTGCTCGGCATCAAGCTCGACCAGCTGCTGGATTGCCGGGCGTTCGATTCGGTCGTGCTGTCGACGAACGACGACGCGGTGGAGGCGATCGCCCAGCCCTACCTCGCACGCGCCGGGGGACGGCTGCGAGTGGACCGGCGGCCGGACCACCTCTGCTCCTCCGCCACCTCGACGGACGAGGTGGTGGCCTACGTCCCGTCGATCATCGGCGAGGGGGACGTGGTCTGGACGCACGTGACGTCGCCGTTCTTCGGGGCGGACGACTACGCCGCCGCCCTCGCGGCCTACCGGGCCGCGCGCGCCGCGGGAACGCATGACAGCCTCATGGGGGTGACGGTGCTGCACACCTTCCTGTGGGATGAATCGGGCCCGATCAACTACGACCGGGAGCGGGAGAAGTGGCCGCGCACCCAGACGCTGCGCCCGCTCTACGAGGTGAACTCGGCGATCTTCATCGCGGATGCCGGAACCTACCGCGCGCGCGGCGACCGGATCGGCGCGCGGCCGGTGCTGCACGCCATCCCGAAGGAGAAGACGGCCGACGTGGACTGGGAGGAGGACTTCGCCATCGCCGCCGAACTCTGGCGGCTGCGGAAGGGGGTGGGCTGAGATGCGGATGGGCTACGTCTTCCTCACCACGCCGACCTCCGGTTCGGCGTCCATGCTCCGCATCCTCCGCACGATCGGCGGGCCGGGGATCGTGCTGCGCCAGGCGAACGGGCCGGCGTCGCTGGAGCCGGGGGAGGGACTGACGCATCTCGATTCCCGGCGCGCCCACGTGCTGACCTGGTTCCGCGACCCGCGGCACTGGAACGGGGCGCTGGACCTCTCGGGCTTCCGGGTGATCGCGCATTTCCGCGACCCGCGCGACCTCGCCTGCAACCAGTACTGGTGGGCGCTCCAGCATCCCAACACCCACGATACCCCGGAGGTCGCGGAGGGGAAGCGGCGGAAGGTGGAGGCGGGGGGCCTGGAGCGGTACGCGCTGAACCGCTCGAACGCGCCGTCCTTCGATCCGCTGCGCGCGCTCTCCGACGGGCCGATCGGCGATGCGGTCACCTGGACCTCCTACAACCAGCTTTGCGCCGCGTTCGACTACATGGTGGACGGGCTGTGCCGGGCCTTCGGGCGGGCGCCCTCCGCGGTCGCGCCGGCCCTTCGGCAGGAACGGCCGGAGAACCTCCCGGGGAACCCGGATTGGACGAGGATCGGGGGGACGTGGAAGGGGTCGGACGTCACGCCCGGCCGGTTCCGGACCGAGCTGTCGCCCGAAGGAATCGAGGAACTGACGCGCAAGCTGGGAACCGAACTCGCCTTCTGTCGGCATCGCGACGCGCCGTTCATGCGGCACCACTACGACTGACGGGACGGCTGGCCCGACCGCGGGTATGGCCCACGCGGGTCACCGCGTCCGCCCCTGCTCCAGCAGCGCGCGCACGGCGTCCACGACGGCGCCCGCCCGCGTGGAGAAGGACTGCGCGTCAGGCTTCAGCCGCTCGTCGCCCTCGACCCGCACGTCGGGTCCGGTCAGCACCACGGAGCGGCCCCGGTCCACGTAGGCCCCGCCCTCGACGAAACGCGGCGCCCCGTACGCCACCGTCGGGACGCCGGCGAGGAGGTTCGCGATCATCGAGGCGGTGCCGTAGCTGCACAGCGCCATGTCCGCGCCGCGCGCGAGGGAGAGCTTGCGGAGGAGGTCCAGGTCGAAGAGCGCGGCCTCCTCGAACGTCACCCGCATCGTGGCACGGAGTTCGGCCACGACGGCTTCCGCCCGGCCGATGATGAGGGCGTCGCGGTCCGTCCGGGTGCCCTCGGTCACGGTCCACCCGTCCCACAGGATGCGCAGGCGCCGCCCCCGCGCCGCCGCCCTCCCGGCGAGATGGTGCAGGGCGAGGGACAGCTCCGGCACCTGGTTGCGGAACCGCATCTTCTCGACGTCGAGACTCACCCAGCCCGTCAGGAACTCCTCGCGTCCCGGGCCTCCGTCCGCCCGGCCGTCCAGGAACCGGCGGATCGTCGTGAAGTCCTCCTCAGACCCCTGGCGGATCAGCCGCCCGCACAGGAGGTTCCGTTCGAGGGCCAGTCGCGTGGCATCGGCCCGCCGGACCTCCGCGGAGGGCAGCCCGGCCAGCGGTGGGCAGACCGCCCGCGGATCCACGAAGCACCCGTCGGCCAGGATCAGGAGCGAGCCGCCGAGGGCGGCGAAGGCGTCGAGCCGCGGCAGGACGTCCCGCTCGACGGCGTTCAGCCCCTGCGACAGGTAGTGCGACGGCCGCGTGTCGCCGAGGACGAGCGCCCGCCGCAGCGCGCCCCGCTGCCCCGCCTCGGCGTAGCGCCGCACCACGTCGCGATCCGCCAGGAGGAGGTTCAGCAGCCCGGTGAGGTCGCGCCGGGCGATGGTGGCCCCTCCCGCCGATCCGCAGAGGAGGAGGTGTTCCCGGTGGTAGTAGATGCTCGACCCGGCGTTGCGGGCGAGGATGACGGTGCAAGGGCTGGCGCCGCCGAAGAACAGGAAGAACTGCGCGTTCTTGTGCGGGAGTCCACCGAGGAGCGGGACGTCCTCCTCCCGCAGCGGCGACCGCCAGAGGGGCCGCGGTTCGGTGAGGAGATCCTTGAACACGCGCGTCAGCGTGGCCGCCGCCATCGCGGCCCGGGCCCGGTGGATGAGGGCGGCCTCCTCGGCGCCGAGGAATGGGGAGGGCTCGACGACCCGGCACGTCGCCACCCGGTCGGCCGGGCGCGTCGGGGCGACGAACCGGCCCTGGCCGGGCGCGAACCACGTGGCGTCGAGCCCCATGATGTCGCTCGTATGCGCGTCGGGGCCGTCGGGCATGCGGTGCGGGGGCGAAGTGTCGCCCGACCGACGCGCTGAAAGCAAGCCGACCATCGGCCTTCCGCGCCGTCGTCGCCACGCGGTCATGGAGGGCGGAGCGACGGGGCGGGCGTTGAAAGGACGCGGCGCGAACGGTAGTTTCGGGCGCACGCCGCCCGGCGCACCGGAGGTCGCTGCCCCTTGAGAGCGGATCCCCACCTCGCGCTCACCGCCGTCACCCGCTTTGGCCTCGGGGCCGCCCCCGGCGAACTCGCCGTGGTGGCCCGGGATCCGCGGGCGTGGGCGGAGGCGGAGGCGGCGCGTCCCCCCGAGGTGCCGGACGACCCGGGCCCGAGCGGCGCCGCCGCGGCCGACCTCTTCGTTCAGCGCCGGCAGGTAATGGCCCAGCGGGATCGGGAACGGTCGGAGGCGATCCGCGCCGGCGGCGAGGCCCCGCCCGCCCCGCCGGCCGTCACCCCCGCGGACCGCGGCTTCACCCTCCCGGTCGAGACGGTGACCGGTGCCCTGGCGTCGCGCATCGCCCTCGCGGCAACCACGCGGGCGCCGTTCGCCGAGCGCCTCGTCCTGCACTGGACGGACCACCTCACCGCCTCGGCCGCCGCCAACTTCGTCGGCTACTTCGCGCCGGCCCACGAGAACGAGGCGGTCCGGCCGCACCTGCACGGCTCCTTCGCCGACCTCCTCGTCGCCGCCGTGCTGCATCCAGCGATGCTGTTCTACCTCGACGGCCGGAACTCCGTCGGCCCGAACTCGATCGTCGGCCAGCGCAGCCGCGGGCGCCGGGGGCTGAACGAGAACCTCGCGCGCGAGGTCCTGGAACTGCACGCGCTCGGCGCGGACGGCGGCTACGAGCAGTCGGACGTCGTCGCCCTCGCGGCGGTGCTGACCGGCTGGACGGTGGACGTGGCCGACACGCCGCGCGGCCCGTCGCGGATCGCCTTCGACCCGGAGGCCCATGAGCCCGGACCGAAGACCATCCTCGGGCGCACCTACCCGGAGGCGGGCGCCGGGCAGGCGCCGGCCGTCCTGCGCGACCTCGCCCGGCACGCCGCCTGTTCCCGGCACGTCGCGCGGCGGTTCGTGCGCCACGTGGTCGGGCATGGCCCGCCGGCGCTGGAAGCCCGGATGGCGGAGACGCTGCGGCGGACGGAGGGCGACCTCGGCGCCCTCACCCTCGCGCTCGTGCGCGACCCCGAGGCCTGGGGCGCTCCCCGGAAGGTCCGGCCGCCGGTGGAGATCCTGTTCGCCACGGCGCGCCTCCTCGGCGGGCTGCCGGGGCAGCCCGCACCGCAGCGGGCGCTCCGCGCCATGGGTCAGCCCTTCTGGTCCGCCGCCGCCCCGAAGGGCTGGCCGATGGAGGACGAGGCCTGGGCGGCGCCCGACTCCATCAAGACGCGCCTCGACTGGGCCCTGGAGGTCGCGGCCCGCATCGGTCCCGACACGGACGCGCGCGCGCTCCTCGACGCGGCCTTCGGGCCGGCCGCGAGCAACGAGACCCGCCGCGCGGTGGAACGCGCCGCCGACCGGCGGCAAGCCCTCGCCATCCTCCTCATGTCGCCGGAGTTCCAGCGCCGATGAGCCCCATCCCGCGCCACGCCGTCGCCCGGCGGTCCGTCCTCGGCGGCCTCGGCACCCTCTTCGCCTGGGCCCACGCGCCGCGCGTCGCCACGGCGGCGGGGCGCGAACCGCGCTTCCTCGTCGTCATCCTGCGCGGCGGGCTCGACGGGATCGCCATGGTCCAGCCGGTCGGCGATCCCGCCTTCGGCGCGCTGCGGGGGCGGGAGGCGGGCGAGGCGGTCGCGGTGGACGACCTCTTCGCCCTGCACGCCGCGATGCCGAAGCTCCTCGGCATGATGCGGGCGGGCGAGGCCCTCGCCCTCCACGCCGCGCACAGCCCGTATCGCGGCCGGTCGCATTTCGACGCGCAGGACGTGCTGGAGACCGGCCTGTCCCGCGTCACGACGGGGGAACGGACGGGGTGGCTCAACCGGGCCCTGGCGGCGCTGCCCCGGGGCGAGCGACTGCCGGCGCCCAAGGGGCTGGCGGTGGCGCCGGTGGTGCCGGTGATCCTGCAAGGCCCGGCGCCGGTGGAGACGTGGCAGCCGCAGGTGCTGCGCTACGGCGATGACGAGGTGGTCGCCCGTCTCCTCGACCTCTACGAGGCGCGCGACCCCCGGCTGGCCGCGGCCCTGCGCGCCGGCGCACTGCTCGACCGGGAGATGCGGGACGCCCCCGCCGGCGCGCCGGGGGACCGCATGCCCGGCCGCCCGGACTTCACGACGGAGATGGCGGCGGCGGCGCGGATCATGGCGCGGCCGGACGGCCCGCGGGTGGCCGCGATCGGCATCAACGGGTGGGACACGCACGCGGGGCAGGGGACGGCCCGCGGCGCCCTCGCCGCCCGCCTCGCCGGGCTGGACGACGCGCTGGGCGCGCTGCGCTCCGGCCTCGGCGCGGTCTGGCCGGACACGGTGGTGGCGGTGGTGACGGAGTTCGGCCGCACCGCGCGGATCAACGGCACCTTCGGGACGGACCACGGCATGGCCACCGCGGCGCTGCTGCTCGGCGGGCCGGTGCGGGGAAACCGGGTGATCGCCGACTGGCCGGGGCTCGCCCCCGCCGAGCTGTACGAGGGCCGCGACCTCCGCCCGACGACGGACATCCGGGCGGCGCTCGCCGGTGTGATGGCGGACCACCTCGGGCTCCCGGCCCGCGCGGTGGCCGAGGTGTTCCCGGACGAGGACCCGGTCCGCCCGATGGCCGGGCTGATCCGACCGGCCTGACCTACACCCAGCCGTGTTTCGAGAGGTGCCGGTCGAGGTCGCGCGCGCGGCCGGACCGCAGGATCTTCTCCAGCGGGCCCCGCACGTCCGCCGTGATGATCCGCGTCCCCTCCTCCAGCACGGGCGGCGACGCCCGCACCTCCAGCAGCCCGAGGCGGACGAGGGCGATGTAGCACTGCCGCGCGCCCTTGATGACGTTCTGCAGGTCGCCGAGCACCCAGACGTTCTCCGTCAGGTTCTGCGCGGCCACGATGGGCTTCACCGACTCCACCCCGTTCAGGAGGGCCGCGCGCGCCTGGTCGTGCCGGCCGAGCATGTGCGCGACGATGCCCTCGGCGAAGGAGCAGATCGTCAGGTTCAGCGCCGACACCTTCGCGACGTGGACGAGCCGCGTGTGACGCGTCGCGGCCGAGAGGAAGTCGAGGGCGGCGCCGTAGGATTCATCGAGGAGCGACAGGTGCGCCGCGACGGTCGCGAGCGAGACGGTCCATCGGACGTGGCGCCAGTCCAGCCGCTTCCCCGGCGCCTCGCCCGCGGCGATGAGGGCCTCGCCCTGCGGCACGAGTTCGGCGGCGTGGCCGACGATCCACGCCACGCGCGCGAATTCGCCCTCCGTCAGGGTGTCCGGCCGCCGTTCGAGGTAGCGGTGCGCGAGGATGGTGAGGGCGGCGGCGCGGAGGACGAAGGCGTCCGGCGGGGAGGAGAGGAAGGACGTCCGCGCCGCGATCTCCAGCAGGTGGGGCGAGGCGTAGCGGGAGTGGTGCAGCTGCACCTTCTCGTGGAAGCGCTCCGGCGGAAGGGACACGGCCTCGAACAGGTCGCCCCGCAGCGTCGCGCCGGCCAATGGGGTGCCCGACGCGTCGCGGACCGACACCTCGCCGCCGCCGAGGTCCTTGAGGTCCTCCGCGCGGATCACGCCGGATGCCGTGCCATCGGGCGCCACGGGCGCGCTCAGCACGACCACCCCGCCGATGGCGACCGTCACCGACTGCCCGGCGAGGGAGGGTGCCGTCAGGACGATGCGGAACCGGCCGCCATCCTCGGTCACCGCGTCCACGGCGACGGGCGGGGCGTTCGTGGGGGGGGCGAGCATCCGGCGGGGGGTATGGTGACCACGTCACGGGGCGTCAATGCGGCCGGATGCGCCGACGCTCCGGCCGGCGCCGACGTTCAGCCCCGGGCGGCCCACACCTGCGCCGCCACGGCGTCCGCCTCCCCGGGCGAGGTGGCACCGATCGCCACGAGCGCGGTGGCGAGCGTCGCGAGCGCGGTCGCGAGGCCGCGCCCCTCGGCCCCTCCGCGCCATACGGCGACGAGGGAATCCCCGGCGGCCGGAGAGTCGGCGAGAAGGGCGGGGAGCTCGTGCTCCGAGCGGCCCGCCGACGCGTCGGTGACGTGCAGGCGGATGGGCTTGAGGGGGTTGCGTTCCGCCTCGCCGCCGCCGCCCTTGATGACGAGGAGGCGGGCACGGCCGAGGCGTTCGGCGGCGCCGAGGTGGACGGCGATGTAGGGGGGGTGGAAGACGCCGTCCACGCCGGCGCGGGCGTCGAAGGGGTTCAGGAGGCGGGCGACGGTGTTGATCGGGGATCGGAGGCCGAGGAGGGAGCGGAGGTTCAGCAATCCGTCGAGGGCCGGGGCGAAGCAGGCGAGCGGCAGGTAGGCGAATCCCGTCGCGTCCAGCAGCCGCGCCGCGTCGTCGCGGTCGGCCGCGGCGCGCAGGCCGAGGGCGGTGAGGGCGTCGGGGACCGGCACGCCGGAGGAGAATCGGTTGCAGCCGTGCATCAGGACACGGTGGCCGGACCGGGCGAGGGCGAGGGCGGCGAGGAGGAACCAGGGTTCGCCGCGGGTGCGGCCGGCGCCGTAGGAGGGCCAGTCGAGGTCCACCAGGGCGGGGGAGGTGCCGCCGAGACCGGCCTCGGCGCGAGCGGCCTCGACGAGGCCGGCCATCTCGTCCGGGTCCTCGCCACGGTAGCGGAGGAGCATGAGGAAGGCACCGACCTGGTGCGGGTCCGCCTCGCCGCGCAGCACCATGCCGAGGGCGTCGCGCGCCTCGTCCCGCGTCAGCCCGCGGGACCGGCCGGGGCCGCGGCCGAGGGTGCGGACGTAGGGGGCGAAGGGGTGCTCCTCCGCCGCGTCCTCCGCCGTGTCGGGAAGGCCGCCGGCGGGGAGGTCAAGCGGCACGCCGCAGCTCCGCGGCGGCGGTCGCCACGTCGGCGAGGGCGACGACCTCGCCTACCAGCACGAAGGTCGGCCCCTCGACACCCGCTTCGGCGAGAGCCGCGGCGATGGTGCCGAGGGTGGCGGGGATGCGGCGCTCCGCCGGCATCGTCGCGTTCTCCACGGCGATGGCGGGGGTGGCGGGGGACATGCCGGCGTCCAGCAGCGCCGCCGCGACGCGCGGGAGGGTGCGGACGCCCATGTAGATGCCGAGGGTGCCGCCGGTTTCGGCCAGGGCGCGCCAGTCCTGGGCGGGGAGTTCGTCCGCCGCGCCGTGGGCGGTGATGAGGTGCAAGCTGCGGGAAGCGCCGCGGTGGGTGAGGGGGACGCCGAGGCGGGCGCCGACGGCGAGCGCGGTGGTGATGCCGGGGATGATCGCGACCTCGGCGCCGGCGGCGCGGAGGGCCTCGAGTTCCTCGCCGCCGCGGCCGAAGACGAAGGGGTCGCCGCCCTTGAGGCGGACGACGTGGGCGCCGGACGTGACCTCCTTCACCAGCAGGGCGTTGATCGCGGACTGGTTCATGGAATGGCGGCCGCAACGCTTGCCGACATCGACCCGGCGGGCGTCGCGGCGGGCGAGGTCCAGCACGCGGGGGTCCACGAGCTTGTCGTAGAGGATGACGTCGGCGCGGGAGAGGGCGCGGAGGGCGGCGACGGTCAGCAGGTCCGGGTCGCCCGGGCCGGCGCCGACGAGGGTGGCGCGGCCGCGCCGGGTCACGTCGCC
>CAXVWQ010000285.1:0-3223 GCA_964263755.1 Roseomonas sp.
TGCTGGGTGGAGGATTCCCGCCTCGTCCTCCTCAACGCGCGCGACGCCGCGGACCGGGGCGCGACGATCCTGCCGCGCACGGCCTTCGTCTCCGCGCATCGCGGCGTGGACGCCTGGACGGTGGTCCTCCGCGGCCCGGACGGCGCCGACCGCACCCTCACCGCCCGCGCCGTCGCCAACGCCGCCGGGCCCTGGGTGATGGCGGCGCAGGACGCCTCCGGCACGCGCTTGCAGGGGAGCGTCCGCCTCGTCCGCGGCTCCCACGTCGTCGTCCCCGCGCTCTACGCCGGCGACTGGGCCTACACCTTCCAGAACGACGACCGCCGCGTCGTCTTCGCCATCCCCTATGAGGAACGCTTCACCCTCATCGGCACGACGGACGTGCCGCATGAGCCGGGCACGCCGCCCGTCTGCACGCCGGAGGAGGCGGCGTATCTCTGCGGGGCGGTGTCGCGGCAGTTCCGCACGCCGGTGTCGCCGGACGACATCGCCTGGACGTATTCCGGCGTCCGCCCCCTGCACGACGACGGCTCGGACGACCCCTCCGCCGTGACGCGCGACTACACGCTCGCGCTGGACGCGGAGGGGCCGCCGTTGCTGACCGTCCTCGGCGGCAAGATCACCACCTACCGGCGCCTCGCGGAGGACGCGGTCGCGCAGGTCGGCGGCGCGCTGGGCCGGGTGGGGACGCGCTGGACGGCGACGGCCGCGCTGCCCGGCGGCAACCTCGGCGGCCTGTCGCGCGACGCCTTCGCGGCGGAGATGGCGCGGAGGCACCCCTGGATCGCGCCTGCTCTCCTCGCGCGCCTTCTTCGCACCCACGGCGGCGACCTCGACCGCGTGCTGGACGGGGCGCGGTCGCCCGACGACATGGGCGGCGACCTCGGCGGCGGCATCACCGCGCGGGAACTGGCCTGGATGCGCGCACGGGAATGGGTGACGACGCCGGACGACGTCCTGTGGCGCCGCACGAAGCGGGGGCTTCACATGACGGCGGCGGAACGGGAGCGCTTCGCGGCACGGTTCGCGGAGGGAGCGTGATGCGTAGGCCGCGACGGGCGGCGTGTGCGGCCGGTCTCCTCCTCCTGGCGTCGCCCGTCGTGTCCGCGCAGGAAGCCCGACCGATCCCGCCCTCCGAACTGCCCGGCCTCGGTGGCGACCGGGTGCGGGCGGTGGTGGACGTCACCGTGGCCCCGTGGAACGCGCTGGCGCGCGTGCAAACCGGGCTCGGGCCGCGCTGCACCGGCGCGTTGATCGGCCCGCGGACGGTGCTGACCGCCGCGCACTGCCTCGTCGCGCCGCGCACGGGGCGCTTCGTGCAGCCGGGGTCGGTCCACGTCCTGTTCGGTTACGCGGCGGGCCGCTGGGCGGCCGAAGGCTGCGGCGCGTCCTTCCGCGTCGGAGCAGGCTTCGATCCCATGACGATGGGGTCGCCCGGGGCCGACTGGGCCCTCGTCACCCTCGTCGCCGATCCGGCGGGGATGCGGCCGCTTCCCCTCGTCAGCCGGCCGATCACCCCCGGCACGGCCGTCGCACTCGGCGGTTACCAGCAGGACCGGGGGGAGGTGGTCACCGCCGACCTCGCCTGCCGCCTCCGCGCGGTGGTGACGGACGCGGCGGGGAACCCCCCTCCTGGCGCATGACTGCCTCGGGACGCGGGGCACGAGCGGCGCGCCCCTGCTGATGCGCGGGGCGGACGGGGGATGGGGCGTGGCCGGGCTCGCGGTCCGGGCGCGGCGCGGGGAGGCAGGCGGCCTCGCGGTGCCCGCGTCGGCGCTGCCCGCGGCACGTTGACACGGCGGAACGACGAGGACCGTCCGCGAGCATGATGGTCGCCCCCCCACCGCGCGGCCGTGAACCGCGTTCCCGGCGATCGGGCCGGGCGTCAGGCTGGGTGAGCCGCGGCCTCCCGCGTCCCCACGGCCCGGGCCAGCGCCTCGAACTCCACCACCGACAGCGTCTCGGCGCGTCGCGTCGCCTCGATGCCCGCGGCCTCCAGCAACCCTTCCGGCCCGCCGAGCGCCTTGAGCGACCCCCGCAGCATCTTCCGGCGCTGGCCGAAGGCCGCCGCCGTCACGCGCTCCATCGCCCGCGCCAGCGCGGGGTCGGGCTGCACCGGGTGCGGCGTCAGGACGACGACGGCCGACCAGACCTTCGGCGGGGGGGAGAAGGCGCCGGGGGGGAGGGACATCCCGATCGCCGCTGCGCACCGCCACTGCGAGACGACGGCGAGGCGGCCGTAATGCTCCGTGTCGGGCGCCGCGACGATGCGCTCGGCGACCTCCTGCTGGAACATGAGCGTCAGCCGCTCGAAGGCCCCGGCATCGCGCAGCCAACCGATGAGGAGGGGGGTGCCGACGTTGTAGGGCAGGTTGGCGACGACCTGCCGCGGGGCCGGCAGCGTGGCCGCGGCGTCCACCCGCAGCGCGTCGCCCTCCGTCACCGTCAGGCGGCCGGGGAAGGCGGCTTCCAGTTCGCGGAGGGCCGCGACGGCGCGGGGATCGAGTTCGACCGCGTGGACGTGGCCCGCCCCGGCGTCGAGCAACGCCCGCGTCAGCCCGCCGGGGCCGGGGCCGACCTCCAGCACGTGGCGGCCCGACAGGTCGCCCGCCAGCCGCGCGACGCGCGCGCAGGTCGCGGGGTCCAGCAGGAAGTGCTGGCCGAGCGCCTTGCGGGCCGCGAGCCCGTGCCGCGCGACGACGTCGCGGAGGGACGGGAGGTCAGCCACGCATCACGGGTCCGGGCCGGGCCTCAGCTCCGCATCTCGATGTTCGCGCGGCGGCGCAGGTCGCGCAGCGTCTGGCGCGACAGGTTCTCCGCGCGTTCCCGCAGGATCTGCGCCCGCGCCTGGTCCGGCGTGACCTCCGCCACGTTGCGGGTCTCGCGCGTGCACACGGCGATGACGAGGATGCCCTCCGGCGTCACGATCGGCTGGCTCGCGCGGCCGGGCTGGAGGCCGGCGACGAGCTGGCGCAGCGGCGGCGGGCTCAGGGTCTCCAGCCGCACCGGGCCGGGGTCCGCGGGGCGGGGGGAGTTGGCGGCGCGGGCCGCGGCCTCCACCGCGTCGCAGCCGCCGCGGATGGCCTGGGCGCGGGCGAGGGCTTGGCGCTGCTGCTCCGTCGGCTGCTGCGGGTTCAGCGGGGTGGCGAAGGGCAGGAAGGCCTGCCGCAGCGTCACCTGGGTCGCGGGCTCCCGCCCCGTCTCCCGCTTGCCGCGCAGCGCC